>JAICKA010000104.1 GCA_025928185.1 Gemmatimonadaceae bacterium | reverse complement strand
GCCAGGAATCCGCCCGGCCTGCGCCAGCGTGGCCGGACGAATGGCCGCGAGCTTCTGACGTGATTCCGTCGACAAGGAATGCATCTCGTCGTACGGAACGTCGGCCGCGAGCGCGAATTGGCCCATCCGCCGCAACTTCGCGGCCTGATCGCGCTCGCGCGCAAAATAGCCTTCGTACTTGAGCTCGAGCTCTGCGGTCACGACTGCATCGCGATGCAGGCTTTCCCCCACCTCGACGGCAGCGAACAGCTCCGCCAGCGCAACGCCCTGCCGCCGCGCCACCTCGGCGATCTTCATTGAATGTGGGAGCGGCGCGCTGGCCGCGCGGTCGAGAACCGCGCGTGCCTGCTCGGGCAGAATGCTCGTGGCCTGGGCGAGATTGAACGCCGCATTCTCGTGCACCGAGCGCTCCTCGATCCGAGCACGTTCGCTCGCCGAATACAGCTCGAGCTCGAAACCGATCGGCCCGAGGCGGCGCAATGCGTTGTCCTGACGCACCGTCAGCCGAAACTCTGATCGGGACGTGAACAGGCGATATGGCTCGTCGACTCCGCGGGTGACGAGATCGTCGACCAGCACACCGATGTACGACGTCTCGCGGCCCAGGACGAGTGCCGGCTTGCCGAGCGCCTGACGTCCAGCGTTGATGCCGGCAACGACTCCCTGACCCGCGGCCTCTTCATACCCGGTTGTTCCATTGATTTGGCCGGCGAAGAACACACCGCCGAGCGCCTTCACTTGAAGTGTGGAATCGAGCTGCGTCGGCGGATAGTAGTCGTACTCGATCGCGTAGCCGGCTCGCGTCATCAGCGCACGCTCCAACCCCGGCACCGAGTGCAGAACCTCGAGCTGCACCGATGCTGGCAGCGAGGTCGAAAGACCGTTCACGTACAGTTCGGCGGTGTCATGCCCTTCCGGTTCGAGAAACAACTGGTGTCGCTCGGCGGCCGGGAACCGCACGACCTTGTCCTCCACCGACGGGCAATAGCGCGGCCCTCGCGCCGTGATCGCGCCCCCGTACATCGCGGACGCCCGGATATTCTCCTCGATGATGCGCTTGCCGGTTTCGCCGAGAAACGTGATCCAGCATGGCAGCTGTCGCGGGTGTCGCGTGCCCTCTGCTGTACGACGCGGCGATTCCCAGAAGTGCGACCACGAATAATCGAAGGTCTCGATCTCGCTGTGCTGCTCCTCGAGTGCCGACAGGTCCACCGATCGGCCGTCGATGCGCGGCGGTGTTCCCGTCTTGAACCGATCCACCGTGAGTCCGATCGCGTCGAGCTGTTCGGCGAGATGTGTTGCCGACGATTCACCCGCCCGGCCGCCGGCGATCTTCGTCGACGTGCCGATGTGAATGCGGCCCCGAAGAAAAGTGCCGGTGGTGATGACGACACATGCGGCGGCGAAGCGGCGGCCCTCGAGCGTTTCGACGCCGGCCACACGTGTATCGCCCTCGTCGAGAATCAATCGTGCAACGGTGCCCTGGATGGTTTGCAGATTCTGGTGGGCTTCGAGCAGCGACCGCACGGCACGGCGGTACAATCCGCGATCACACTGCGCGCGTGGCGCCCACACAGCCGGACCCTTGCTCCGGTTCAGCATCCGGAACTGCAGGGATGCAAGGTCGGTCGCACGACCCATGATGCCGCCGAGGGCATCGACCTCTCGGACGACCGTACCCTTTGCCACGCCGCCGATGGCCGGATTGCACGACATCTGGCCGATGGTTTCGAGCGCGCTGGTCACGATCGCCACGCGCGCTCCGGTCCGGGCTGCGGCGACGGCCGCCTCGGTACCGGCGTGTCCGGCACCGACGACGATGACGTCGAAGTCCGCCTCGAAGTGATTTGACGCGCTCGCGGGTGTCATGACTCAAAAGTAGGCAGCGATCCCCGCGACGTCAGCGCGCACGCGATTGTCGCGTATATTGCGCGAATCACGTCTACGGAGGAGTGCGAACGATGGCAATTGCCGTGGCGGCAGGTGCGCCGACTCTGTTCATGCGCCGAGCTGCCTATGAATCCAGCGGGTTGACCCGTGTCGCAATCGATACGCGGCTCGGACTTACGCCGGACGAGTTCCGCGTGGAAGGCGATCTGGTCGCCATCGGCCCGATCTACGGAGGCGATGCCGACGCGCTCGCCGACTTGTTCGCCGAGCTGGAGTCACTCGGGCTCGTGTACTTCGACGACTTTTTCGAGCTGACTGGCAACTGGCCGAACTGGCTCCAACTGCACGTCGCCAGCCGGTAGCCGACGCTCAGCTCTTTCCGTGCTTGGTCAGCTCCGACACAGGCACTGCCGGCGTCAGCGGGCCGCCGCGCAGCAGGCCTTCCCATCCACACTCGGTACACCAGCTCGTCCGGAACTTCGGGAGCATGAAGTTCCAACCGCGCGATTGCACCCGCAGCGTGACGGCGTCGCAATTCGGGCAGCGATCGCCCTCCGGCAACAGATAGAAGAAGAATACCGTCGCCAGCACTGCACGAAGAATGAAAAACCCGCCGATGATCAGAATGCACAGCACGGCGTTCCACATCGGTTACGCTCCTACAGTCGCTTCTCCACTTCCGCCCACGCCTCAACGAATGCCAAGTCATCTTCGATCCGCTCGATGACGACTTCGGCCCCGGCATCGAGTGCGAGGCCGTCGAGGCCGGAGGCTCGCATGGTCCGGTGCACGGGCCCCACCTCGAACGCGATCTCCCCTTCTCCGCTCGGCGTGATCGCCTTCGTCACCCGGGCCAAGTGCCCCTGGAGCACGTAGCGCTCGTCGTCGACATCGTGTTCCGGGGTGACCGCCCACCACTTCGTCACGAGCCGTGCCGCGATTATTGCCGCGAGCGCACCGAGCGCGGCGGCAATGAGTACCCTGCTTCCGGGACCGCCAGCCGCGCGCGCGGTCAGGATGTACCCGACCGCGCCAAAGATGATGCAGAACGCGATCACCACACCCGGCAAGCGATTGAACGTCCGCTCACCGGACGGATTTTGCTCACGCGGTCGCTCGACACCGAACATCATCACTCGAACGGCCAATAGCAGGCCGCCGATGAACGTGGCCAGATACACGATCGTCATGCGTGCAATGTACGAGCGTCAACGAACTTCCGCGACGTTGATCGAACGGTCCGAGCTCAGCTTCAACGCCAGAAATTCACAAACTCGCCATTCGGCGTAGTATGCTGGACGCCACGGCCACGTTCCACCGACGAAGCCAGCGTGTCCGCCATGCTCGGTGAACTCGAGCGATAGCTCCGGGTTGTGCTCGGCCACCTTGCGCACGTCGTCGAGCACGGACACCGGGAGAAACGGATCGTCGCGGGCGCTCAACAGCAACGTCGGGACACGAATCGCAGCCAACCAACGCAATGCGCTGGAGCGGTTGTAATAATCGTGGGCATCCGTGAACCCGTGCACCGGCGCCGTGACAGCGTCGTCGAAATCCTCCAGCGTGTGCGCCCGATCGAGCGCGACGCGATCGAACAGACCGGGATAGCGATCGAGCTTCTCCAGTGCCTTGCGGCGAAGTGTCCGGAGAAAGTGTCTGTCGTAGATGCGCGAAAAGCCGACGCCGATGAAACGCGCGCCGCGCTCGAGATCGTACGGCACCGACACGGCCCCAGCGGCCACGACGCTCCGTGGCAAAAGAGAACCGCGTTCGCCCAGGTACTTGAGCAGTACGTTGCCGCCAAGAGAAACGCCGGCGAGGACGAGCGGCGTGTTCGGACTTTCCGCTACGACCCGTTCGACGGCGAACGCGAGGTCAGTCGTCTCTCCGGAGTGATAGAAGCGCGCAGCTCGATTCGGCTCGTCGCCACAGCCGCGGAATATCAGGAGGTCAGCCGACCACCCACGGCGTTTGGCCTCGTGGAAGAAACCGCCCACGTAGTGGGATCGGATCGTGCCCTCGAGCCCGTGCAGAAAAAGCAGTCGCGGTGCTTTGGCGGGGCCGCGGAGTCGATACAGATCAATGAAGTCGTTATCCGGCGTTTCCCAGCGAACTCGGTGAAGGTCCGCAATCCGGGTTCGCCGAAAGAACTTGCCCCAGAGCGTTTGCGCGTGAGCGCCCGGTACCCACCAGGCGGGGCGGTAGGTATACTCGCTGTGGGGCGCAGATGACATCAAGCGCCGGTCCGGCGGCCGGACGGCGGCCCGCGATCTATTCGGATTGGCACGGTCGATGGAAGTTCAGATCTTTGGGGTGAAGAAGAGCGCCGATACGCGGAAAGCGCTCCGCTTTTTTTCGGAGCGACGCGTGAAGACACATTTCGTCGATCTTACAGAGCGCGCCGCGTCCGCGGGTGAGCTCCAACGCTTTGTCCAGAAATTTGGCCTTACGCGTTTGATCGACAAGACGTCGCGACGGTATCAGGAGCTTGGCCTGGGCCACGCCCGACTGTCTGACGAAACCTGGCTCAGCAAGCTCGTCGACGAGCCGCTCCTCCTCTCCATGCCGCTCGTTCGCAATGGCAAGCTGTTGACGGTTGGCCTTGCCGAGGAGGACTGGAAGCGCTGGATGACGGCATGACGCAGCTCGCGGTCTCGAGTGCGGCAGTCGACTTCGGCGCCACCACGCTTTTCAGAAACATCACGTTCACCGTCGACGCTGGTGAACGCTGGGGCATCGTCGGACGGAACGGCACGGGCAAGACGACGTTGTTCCGATTGCTCACTGGCGAGATGGTCCCGACTCGCGGCGGCGTCGCGCGCCAACCCGGGCTTCGGGTTTCGCTGCTCGAGCAGCATCGCGAGTTCGCCGGAGCAACGACGCTCTGGGAAGTCGCGGCGGGTCCGTTTGCCGAGCTGCTCGCGCTCGAAGGTTCATTGATGCGCCAGGCAGCAGCGCTCGAGCACGACGCGAGTGAAGCAGCGCTCGAGAAATACGGCCGCGACCTCGAGCGATTCGAGCGTGAGGGTGGTTACACCATCGCACCCCGCGTGGATGCGGTGCTTCACGGACTCGGCTTCGATCCAGCGAGTGCGCGATCCACGCCCGTGTCGCAGTTGAGTGGCGGTGAGCGCGGCCGTCTGGGGCTGGCGCGCCAGCTCGTCAGTCCCGCCGACGTGCTGCTGCTCGACGAGCCGACCAATCACCTCGATCTGGAAACGACGCGCTGGCTGGAAGAGTATCTCACAACTGTATCGGCGTCGGTGCTTGTGATCAGTCACGACCGCGCATTTCTGTCGACGGTGGTCGATCACGTGCTGCACTTCGAGGGAGATACGGCCAACGCCTACGCCGGCGGCTATACGGCGTTCGTCGAACAACGCGCGCTGCGACGTCTCACTCAACAGCGGCAGTACGAGCAGCAGCGCCGCAAGATTGCCGACGAGCAGGATTACATCGCGAGAAACATCGCCGGCCAGAACAGCAAGCAAGCCAAAGGCAGACGAAAGCGACTCGACCGGCTGCCGAGGCTGAGCGCACCGATTGGCGACGAAGCCACCATGGCCGTTCGCTTCGAGGTGGCGGAACGTGGGGGCGATCGGGTCATCGCTGCGGAGCATGCCTCGATCGGAGTGGACGATCGCGTGCTCGTCGCCGATTTCACCGCCACGCTGATGCGCGGAGACACCGTCGGACTGATCGGCCCGAACGGATCGGGCAAATCCACGCTCATTCGCTCTCTGCTCGGCGAACATCCGATCGCCGCCGGCGAACTGCGGATCGGCGGCGGCATCTCTGTCGGCTACTATCGCCAGGATCTCGCGCAGGTTCCGCTCGACAAGACGTTGTACGACGTGATCAACGATCTGCGGCCGACATGGGATCGCCGACTGGTACAGGGCCACCTCGGCCGGTTCGGCTTTTCCGGAGACGAGGTGCAACGTCGGGCGGACACGTTGTCCGGCGGCGAGCGCGCACGGGTCGCGCTCGCCATGCTCATGCTTGGCCGTGCCAACTTGCTCATTCTCGACGAGCCGACGAATCACCTCGATGTCGAATCGATCGAGGCACTCGAAGACGCGCTCGATCAATATGACGGCAGCGTTCTCATCGTCAGTCACGATCGCGAGCTGCTGCGCACCCTCACGACCCGGGTGTGGGTGCTGCACGACCGGCACATCACGGATTTCGACGGCAACTTCGCCGAGTGGGAGACCGCATCCGCGGAACGTGAGCATGCCGCGAGCGTGCGTGCAGCCGAAGACGAGGCGCTGCGCCGCGTGCAGGAGAAGAAGAAAACGGCGCGGCGCGACGAATCGAGCCGCGACACGCGCAACGCGCTGCGAACGGCCCAACGACGCGTCGCCGACCTGGAAGCGGCCATCCAGGCTTGCGAGGCGCGCGTGGGCGAGCTGACGGCGGCGCTCGAGGATCCGGCGCTCTACACGGTGGCTGACGGCATCGCCCGGGCAGCACAGTTGGGCATCGATCTGGACGAAACGAAGCGCGCCCTTGAACGCGCGCTCGATGACTGGGCCGTCGCCACCGAAGCCGTCGAAGCGCTCGCCGGCACGCCCTGACCTTTCGGCGGCGGCATGATCGGACTCCTTCTTTGTGCGCAGCTCGTGGGCGCGCTTCCGCCCGATTCCGCGTACACGACACCTGCGCTCCAGGCGATGGTCGCCGCCGCCGCCGACTCGAACCGCGTTCCGCCGGCGGCTCTGCGCGCGTACAAGGCGCACGTCGAGTCGGAGATGTCGCTGCTGATTCGGGACACGCTCGGTCGCGAACACAGCGCAGAGATCGAGCAATTCGCCACGACCGCCTCGTGGCAGCGGACCGGCCGTTACGAGCTGCACGTGGTCGGGTACCGATCGCAAAGCGTGGGTGTGCCCTATTCGACGCTCACGATCATTCGCGCCTGGACCACTCCGGTGCTGTACGGCAATCGATTGACGCTCGGTGCGTACTTCGCGCGCTCACGCACCGGCGACACGCTGATTGCCGTCCACCCCTTCGCTCCGGATCGGGATCTGTACTACCGCTTCAGCGGCGGCGATACCGTCACGGTGCTGCGCATCGCGGGGCGATTGATCCACATCGCTCGAATTCGCGTTCAGCCGCGCTTCCGGTCACGAACGAAACTCGGCGTGTTCGACGGCGAGATCGACATCGATGCGGAACGCGGGCAAATCGTTCGCATGCGCGGGCAAATCGTGATTACTCGCGGCATCAGTGCCCGTCGGCCGCCGATCGCGCGCATGCCGGGCGTGGTCGCGGCGGCATTCATCGAATTCGTCAACGCGGAAATCGGCGGCAAGTACTGGCTACCCGCATTCCAGCGCACGGAATTTCAAACGAGTGTGGGCTTTCTCGGTCAGCAGCGACCGGCGTTTCGCATCGTATCGCGATTCAGCGATGTGCGCGTCGAGACGTCGCCGGATTCCGCCGCGGTCGATTCGATGCCTGCATCCCGCGTCATCGTGAGCTGGTCGCCAACCGACAGTCTCAACTCGTTTCACAGCTGGGCCAACAGTCTCGGCGTCGAATCGGCGGCGGTGCACTCCGACGATTTTCAGGATCTCGCCCCTGATGCCTGGCGCCCGACGGGATCGCCGCGCCTCGACCTGTTCCCGGTCACGGTGAGCCAGGTTCTTCGGTTCAACCGCGTGGAGGGACTGTATACCGGACTTGCGCCGTCGATGGATTTTCGGAGTGCCGCTCCGGGACTGAGTGTGGGAGCATATGGCGGTTGGGCGTGGACCGAGCAGACAGTACGAGGCGGAGCTCACGTCACTTATCAGCATGCACCATGGACGGTCAGCGCGATCGGTGAACGAACCCTCGCGTCAACAAATGATTTCGTACCAACGCTCGGCCAGGATCCCGGACTCAACGCCCTTGTCGCTTCGATCGACGACTACGATTACGTCGACCGGCGAACGGCTTCGCTGTCGCTCACCAGAGTATTCGGCGCATTGGCGAACGGCTTGGCAACAGTGCAGGCTGGCGTGGGCGACGATCGGCCGGAGCGAAAACGACTTTCGCGCGGTCTGTTCCTGACGGGAGACGGCTTTCGGCCAAATCGTGGCGTCGAGCCGGGAACCTATGGGCACCTGGTCGCCGATCTCGAGCTGCACCCAAATGTGAGCGGCGATTTCGTGCAACCCGGCTTCGGTGCACGTGCGCATTATGAATTGGGCGCGGGCGATCTGGATTGGCAGCGGATCGAGCTGAACCTCGCCGAACGTCGATATTGGGGGCCGCTCTCACTGGCCATTCACGCCGACGGTGGCGTTGTCGTGGCGAACCACCCACCGCCGCAGACGCTGTTCGAGCTCGGCGGCAGCGGCACGCTGCCGGGATACGACTACAAGCAATTCGCCGGCGATCGCGCAGCGCTCTTCCGAACCTTTGCGAGCTATCGCTTTCCGGTCTGGAAGATGCCGCTGCGCGTCTGGCGGTATGTGCTTCCGGGCTTCAGTCCTGGAGTAGCCGCCAGCATGCAGGGAGGATGGGCGGAACTGTCGTCGGCAGCCGCTCGCGCAGCGGTGGCGGAACTGGCGGTCGATCCGACTGGGACGCCTGTTTCAGACGCGACACACGGGGTTCGTGCCACGTTCGGCGCGGGGCTCACCTTCTTCTCGGATGTCGTCCATGTCGGTGTTGCCCGGTCGCTCGACCGCGGAGCGCCGTGGAAATTTGTCGTGGGCTTCGGCACCACATTCTGAGCGAAGCGTCAGAACTCGCCGATGAATCCGATCTCCGGATCGAGGTGAACGCCGCATTTCGTTTCGACGGCCTGCTGCGCGATCGTGATGAGCTCACGGACGTCCTTCGCCGTGGCGTGCCCGAGATTC
>JAICKA010000063.1 GCA_025928185.1 Gemmatimonadaceae bacterium | reverse complement strand
CGGTTTGGCACCTCGATGTCGGCTTATCACATCCTGGGGCTGGAGAAGGTCCCAAGGGTCCGGCTGTTCGCCGGTTAAAGTGGTACATGAGCTGGGTTCAGAACGTCGTGAGACAGTTCGGTCTGTATCCGTCGTGGGCGTTGGAGTGTTGAGGGGAGCGGACTCTAGTACGAGAGGACCGAGTCGGACGACCCGCTCGTGTCCCGGTTGTCCTGCCAAGGGCACCGCCGGGTAGCGATGGTCGGCTGTGATAACCGCTGAATGCATCTAAGTGGGAAGCACGCCCCAAGATGAACTCTCCCGAGGCCTTGAGCCTCCTAAAGGGCCGGGGAAGACCACCCCGTCGATAGGCCGCCCGTGGACGTGGAGCAATCCATTCCAAGCGCAGCGGTCCTAATCGCCCGTGCGGCTTGACTACTCCCAAGTGGCTCCCCCTCATGGTTCATCCATGTGGGCGCTACCGAAAGAGATACAAGCAATACTGCATGCAGAGCTCTGCATTGTTCCGGGATTCAATTTCCCGATCTACCACACCATCCGATGTCGTTCCATTGAACGCATCTCGACGCGCGCTCGTACCACCAACGCGCGTCTCCGAATCGCTGGCGACTAGAGCGTAGGGGCCACACTCGTTCCCATTCCGAACACGATCGTTAAGACCTACAGCGCCGATGGTACTCCGCTCGAGAGAGCGCGGGAGAGTAGGCCGTCGCCGGCACCTCATTGCAAACGCCCCAGCCACACTCGGCTGGGGCGTTTGTGCTTTCTAGTCCCGAGTCTTTAGCCACTAGCTTCCAGCAATGCCTCGCGCTGGTATCGTGACCGTCGCCGGAAAACCCAACGCCGGCAAATCTACGCTCCTCAATCGGCTCGTCGGCGAAAAGCTGAGCATCGTCAGCCCCAAGCCGCAGTCCACTCGCGACCGCATCGTGGGCATTCGGACCGAAGGCGACGTGCAGATCATCCTGCTCGACACACCCGGACTGCTCGAGCCCCGCTATCCGCTCCAGCGCGCAATGCGCGGCGCGGCGCTCGCCGCGCTGACAGACGCCGACGTAATCCTCTATCTCGTCGACGGAACGGAGGGCGCTCCGCCACCGCTGTCCGCGTTGGCGCAGCTCGAGCAATCGCCGCGGGCGCCACAGGTCCTCGTCATCAACAAGATCGATCGGATGAGCGGGGGCCAGCGTTCTGCGGCGCTGGACCAATTCCCGGATGCACTCATGATCTCGGCGACCACGGGCGAAGGCGTGCCGGCGCTGATCGAGCGCATTGCCGCGCGTCTGCCCGAGAGCCCTTTCCTCTACCCGGACGACGAGATCAGCACGCAGACGCTGCGCTTTTTCGTGGCCGAGCTGATTCGGGAAACTGCGCTCGAGCAGCTCGAGGACGAGGTGCCGTACAGCATCGCCTGCGAGATCGAAGAGTTCCGCGAAACGCAGTCGCCGATATACATTCGTGCAGTGCTGCACGTCGAGCGTGATAGTCAGAAGCGCATCCTGATCGGCGCAGGCGGAAAGCGCATTCGAGACATTGGCCGCGCGGCGCGGAGCAAGATCGAGCCGCTCGTCGGGGGCGCCGTCTACCTCGACCTCTGGGTGAAGGTGCTTGCGAACTGGCGGCGCAACCCGCACGCGCTGCAACGGCTTGGTTATCGACTTCCCGACGACGAAACCTCATGAATACCACCGCAACCGTTTCGCCCCAGCTGCTCGCAATCCTGGTGTGCCCGAAGTGCAAGGGCGAGCTCGAGTACCGGGACGCCGAGCAGGCCCTGCTGTGTCACCATTGCGGGTTGCGGTACGCGATCCGCGACGGCATTCCGATCATGCTGATCGACGAAGCCACAGCTTTGTGACGGACGCTGCCCGTTGACGTCCCTTGTCGGAGCCATTGACGATCGCCCAATGGCTCCGTTCGCGTGTCCCGGGCAGCCGATACTTTCCATGAACGGCCATTAGGGTGACTGGCGTCACCGGCAGCAGGTACGCGCAAGTGTTGTCGCCATCATGATTTGACTTCGATTCCGGGCAACCCTATGTTGCCGCCTTACCGCTGATTCCGCCGAGAGTGGCTACAACTAGCGCGATCCTGTTCTCTCCCGACGATCTGGCTCCTCCCGACATCGTGCAGCGATGGTTGGCATCGCTCGCGCTGCCGGTGCTGCGGGTTTCCGATGCGGAAACCCTCATGGGCGTCGCGCTCCGCGGCCGCCCCCGCCTGGTCGTGTTCGATTCGCGCTCGCGGGCTGATGAAGTGCTGGCCGCCGTCAAGAGGTTGAAGGGCGATTCGTACACGGGCGTCGTTCCGTCGCTCGTCGTTTCGCCGAATGATCCAGCGGCGTTCGATGCTGGATTCCGGGCCGGTGCCGACGAAGTCGTCCGCGAGCAGCTCGATGCCTCCGAAATAACGATTCGCCTGGACGCGCTGCTGCGACGCTCGGACCGCGACCTGTACGTCCACCCGTCCACCCGACTTCCCGGGGCAGTGGAGATCGAGGCGGAGATCGGACGGCGGCTCGCAGCCGACCTGCTCTTCGCCACCTGCTACGCCGATCTCGATCATTTCAAGGAATTCAACGATCGGTACTCGTATTACGAGGGCGATCGCGTCATCCGGATTCTTGCGCAGATCCTGCACGACGTTGTCAAAGGCACCTGCCACGAGAACGGCTTCGTCGGACACATCGGCGGCGATGATTTCATTTTCATCATTCCCACCGGCGCGGTGAGCGTCGTCTGCACCGAGATTATTTCCGTATTCGACGCTCTGGTACCGTACCAGTACTCCGAACAGGATCGCCGAGCAGGCTATTTCTTCGGCAAGGATCGCCGGGGTCAGCTGCACCGTGTGCCGTTGATGACCGTGTCGATCGGCGTGGTCACGAATGAGCGGCGGCGGTTCACGCACGCCGCGCAGGTCAGCGCGCTGGCCACTGAGATGAAGAGCTACGCCAAGACGCTGCCGGGCTCCGTGTTTTCGATCGATCGGCGTACCGACGGCGCGCCGGAAGAGCCGGTGTCGATCAGAGCGGGCGCTCCCGCGAACGCCATGGAGGGCGAGTGAACGTCACGTGTCCCGAATGCCAGTCCGTTTTTCGCGTTGATCCGGCCAAGGTTCCGCGTGCCGGCATTCGCGCGCGGTGTTCGGTGTGCGGCGGCGTGATCACGATCGGCGCCGAAATTTCGATCGACTCCGAGTTTGCCACGCCTGGTATGCGCAGCACCGCGACGTCGGCTGCTGCGGCGCCAACCGTCGGTGCGGCACCGGTCGCTCATCCGCCAGCGGCTCCGATGCCCGCGACTTCGGCGGCCGCGGCTCCCAGGCAGGCCGCATCATCGCAGCCGCCTTCTCCTCGGCCGGCAGCTTCAGCCCCATCGGGTTCTGCCGCGCCGGGGGTTTCAGCACCGGCCGCTGCTCCGCGACCAACGCAGGTGCCGCCGCCGCGTGCGCCGACGGCGACAATTCCGCCCGCGGCTGCGCCGGCTGCGCCGGTATCTCGTCCGGCGCGACCACTGACGCCTCCCGCCGGCGGTGCCTCGATTCCATCGCAGGCCGTGGTGCGGCCGGCTGCGCCCGCTGCATCGTCGGGCGCCGCTCCGGCAAGTGCGCCGTCGGCGCGGCCCGTGGTATTCGCGCCCAGGCCCGCTGCATCGGGTGCCCCGGCGGCTGTGGGTGCCGCCGTAGCGCCGCGACCATCGATGCCAACGCCCGGCCGCGCGCCGATCAATCCCTTTCTCGCCAACGATCCGAACGCCAAGGCCCGACGTCTCGCGCGGGCGCTCGTTTCCGACCTCGTGACATACTTTCCGCAGCGCCGCGACGAGGGACTTCGCGATGGAACGCTTCGGGATCTCTTCCGCGAAGAGATCAAGAAGAGCTACGAGGAATTCGTCGAGCAGGTCGGTCGCGAGTTTGCCGATTCGACGCCGCACTTTCAGGATGCGCTGAACGAGATTCTCGCCAAGGGGCAGAAGGTCTTCTAAGACAGCGCGCGTTGCCGGCGCATCGTGCACGCGGACTACTCGCGGCGCGCTGGCGCGGCTATCTTGCACCCCGACGACAGTTCACACGCGAGCCGTCCGCTTCGAGCGTTGACGGCTCGTGTCATACCGGAGGTTGCGATGGCAGATAGCGAGCACGCGCGCCAGCTCAGGCAGTATGCCGAGCGGCTCGTCGAGCTGCGGAGGTATCTTTGACCTGGATGCCAAGCGTGATGCGCTGAGGCGTCTCGAGGAGCGCATGTCCGCCCCGGGATTCTGGGGCGATCAGCAGACCGCGCAGTCGGTCGTGCAGGAAGTCAAAGCGCTCAAGGGCTGGATCGAGCCGTTCGATTCCATTACGGCTCGCGTAGAGAGTGCGCGGGAGCTCGAAGACATGCTGGCGGCGGAGCCCGACGACGAGATGTCGGCGGAGCTCGCGCGCGAGATCGACGCACTCGGGGGCGAGATCGACGCGTATCGTTTGCGATCGCTGCTCTCCGGCCCCGACGATTTTCGCGATGCGCAGCTCGAGATCAGCGCCGGCGCGGGCGGCACCGAGGCGCAAGACTGGGCGTCGATGCTCATGCGGATGTACACGCGGTGGGCCGAGCGCAAAGGCTACACGATCGACATCCTCGACCTGAGCGAAGGCGAGGAAGCCGGCATCAAGGGCGCGGTGCTCGAGATCAAGGGCGCATACGCATACGGATTTCTCAAGGCGGAGATCGGCGTGCACAGGCTGGTGCGCATCTCGCCATTCGACGCCCAAGCGCGCCGACACACGAGCTTCGCGTCGATCTTCGTCTATCCGGTGGTGAACGAGGAGATCAACATCGAGATCCGCGATGAGGATATTCGCATGGACGTCTTCCGGGCGTCCGGTGCGGGCGGCCAGCACGTCAACAAGACCAGCTCGGCGGTGCGGTTGACGCACATTCCCACGGGCATCGTCGTGTCGTCGCAGCAGGAGCGCTCGCAGCACAAGAACAAGGGCACGGCGATGAAGATGCTCAAGAATCGCCTGTACAATCTCGAGGCGGAGAAGCTGGCGAAGAAGAAGGCCGATCTCGACGCCACCAAGTCCGACGTGAGCTTCGGGAGCCAGATCCGGAGCTACGTCTTCCAGCCGTACACGATGGTGAACGACCACCGTACCGAATTGAAGATTCCGGACGTGCAGCGGGTGATGGACGGCGACATCGATCCTTTCATCGAGGCCTATCTCACACAGACGGGCGGCGCGGGGAGCGCCGCGGCGTGAGCGACGATCTGAACTTCGTTCAGCGTGCCCGGCGCGAAAAGCTCGAGGCGCTGGAAGCGCGAGGCATTGTGCCGTTCGCGTACGGGTTCGCGCGCACCCACAGCGCAGTCGAGGCGGTGGCGCTGTTGCCGCCCGGGGACCACGCCGAAGGCGAGACGGTGCGCGTGGCCGGCCGGATCGTGGCGTGGCGCGCGCACGGGAAAACGACATTCGCGCACATCGCGGACGACTCCGGCCGCATTCAACTGTACTTCAAGAAGGATCAGCTTGGGGATGAGCGTTATGCGTCGCTCGATCTGTTCGACATCGGCGACGTGATCGGCGCATCAGGGCCGCTGTTTCGTACGCGCACCGGCGAGGTGACGGTGCGTGTCGAGTCGGTGGAATTGTTGGCCAAGTCGCTCCGGCCGCTGCCGTTCGGCAAGGAGGAAGTCGTGGACGGCGCCACGGTACGACATTCGGGCTTTGCCGATCCCGAGCAACGGTGCCGGCAGCGCTACGCCGACCTGGCCGTGCATCCGGAGGTGCGTGCGTTGTTCCGTGCGCGTTCGCGCATGATCTCGGAGTTGCGGCGCGGCCTCGAGGCGCTCGACTATCTCGAGGTGGAGACGCCGGTGCTGCAACCGCTGTACGGCGGCGCGGCGGCGCGTCCGTTCACCACGCACCACAACACGCTCGACATGCCGCTGTATCTGCGCATCGCCGACGAGCTCTATCTCAAGCGGCTGATCGTGGGCGGCTTCGAACGCGTGTACGAGATCGGCCACGATTTCCGGAACGAGGGCATCGACCGGACGCACAATCCGGAATTCACGATGCTCGAATTCTACGAAGCGTATGCCGACTACACCGTCATGATGTCGCGTGTGGAGGCGCTGATCGTGCGCGCGGCCAACGCCGTGCGGGCGAGCTGGTCGCCGCCGGCGGCGGGCCAGAGCGCGGTCGAACACGGCGATGGCGGCGTGCCGGTCCTCCGGCCGCCCTTTCCGCGCATCGAGTGGGTGCCCTCGCTCAACGCCGCCCTGGGCGCGGACGCCATGGCGATGGACGATGAGACGCTGCGGTCCGCGGCGCAGGGCGTCGGAGTTCAGAAGGTCGAAACCATGAGCCGCCCGAAACTCCTCGACGAGATGTTTCAGGCGATCGTCGAGTCCACGCTGAACGAACCGACGTTCGTCGTGGATTATCCCGTGGCGCTGTCGCCGCTGGCCAAGCCGAAGCGCGGCAACCCGGCGCTCACCGAACGATTCGAGCTGTTTGCGCGCGGCCGAGAGCTGGCGAACGCGTTCAGCGAGTTGAACGATCCGATCGACCAGCGCCGGCGGTTCGAGGCGCAGGCGCGGCTGCGCGCCGCCGGGGACGTCGAAGCCGCGGGTGTGGACGAGGACTATCTGCGGGCGATGGAGTACGGCATGCCGCCGATGGGTGGCGTCGGCATCGGCGTCGATCGCCTGTTCATGTATCTCACAGGGACGCACAACATTCGCGACGTGATCCTGTTTCCGACGTTGCGTCCCGAATGATACGGCTCGAGCTGGCGATCGCGTGGCGCTACCTCCGCAGCCGGCGCGGGTCGAAGCTGCTCTCGCTGATCAGCCTCATCGCGATCGGCGGGGTCGCTGTCGCGGTGAGCGCACTGATCGTGATCATCGGCGTCATGAACGGACTGCAGAACGATCTCCGTGAGAAAATTCTCATCGGCAGTCCGGACATCCGGATTTTGACGTACGGCCCGGACATGGTGATGACGGACTGGCAGAAGGCGATGGACACGGTGAAACGCCAGCCGGGTGTAGCCGCGGTCGAGCCGTTCGTTCATACCCAGGCGGTGATTCGGGCGACGCACCACAAGTATTTCGAGGGTGCGTACGTCGAGGGGATTCCGGCGGCCGGACGCGGGGTGCCCGACGTCACGAGCATTCGCCAGCATGCGTCCGCCGGCGACTTCACGTTTCTCTCGAGTGACGGCCGCCGCCGAGGAGCCGTACTTGGCGACAAGCTCGCCGAACGATTGAACGTGCTGCCGGGCGTCGACTCCATTCAACTCGTCACGATCTCGAACGAGATCGATCCAGTCACCGGCTACCCCGTTCCGCGTCAGGAAGTGTTCGAGGTGACCGGGCTGTTCGAGACGGGCATGTACGAGTACGACGATCACTACGTGTACGTCGCGCTGCCAGCGGCGCAGGAACTGGCAGAGCTCGGAAAGTCCGTGACCGGCCTCGAGATCCGGACGCCGTCGCGCGACGTCGCGCGTGAGGTCGGGCTGCGCCTGGCCGATACGCTCGGCTTGCCCTACGTCGTACAGGACTGGCAGAAGCAAAACAGCTCGCTCTTCAATGCGCTGCAGCTGGAAAAGCTCGGCATGTCCGTGATCCTGCTGCTGATCGTGCTGGTGGCCGCGTTCAACATCATCAGCACGTTGATCATGGTGGTGACGGACAAGACGCGCGAGATCGGCATTCTGCGGGCGATGGGCATGCCCGCGCGGTCGATCCGCCGCGTGTTTTTCGCGCAAGGCCTTGTCATCGGCATGGTCGGGACGCTGTCCGGGTTGATCATCGGGCTCATTGCCTCGGAGCTGATCGGACAGAAGAAGCTCATCCCGCTGAATCCGTCCGTATATTTCATTGACCACCTGCCCGTCGCGACGGAGCCGTTCGACGTTACGCTGATCGTCGTGGCGAGCCTGGTTGTGGCTGCATTGGCCACGATCTATCCGGCTCGGCAGGCGGCGCGGCTCTATCCCGTGGAGGCGATTCGACACGAATGATCGTGCTCGAGGCGGTGGATCTGGCCAAGGTGTACCAGGGGGGCGACGGCGGCGCGATCACCGTCCTGGACGGGGTCAATCTGCAGGTATCCCGGGGCGACATGACCGCCATCGTCGGTGCCAGTGGCGCCGGCAAGAGCACGCTGCTGCACTTGTTGGGTGCGCTCGACCGGCCGACCCGCGGCAGCATTCGGATCGCCGGCGAGAGTCTGGAAGGCCGCGATGACGATGAGCTGTCGGCGTTGCGGAACCGGACCGTCGGATTCGTGTTTCAATTTCATCACCTGCTGCGGGAGTTCACCGCGGTCGAGAACGTGATGATGCCGCTGCGCATCGCCGGGTGGGCCAATGGCAAGGCCCGCGAGCGCGCGGTGGAGTTGCTGAACCGTGTAGGACTTGGCGCCCGCCTCGGCCACAAGCCGGGCGCGTTGTCAGGAGGCGAGCAGCAGCGGACCGCCGTGGCGCGGGCGCTGGCGCTCGACCCGGCGGTTCTGCTCGCCGACGAACCCTCGGGCAATCTCGACCACGGGAACAGCGAGCGGCTGCACGATCTGTTCGCCCAGCTCTCCCGCGATCTTCACATCGCGATGGTGATCGCGACGCACAATCACTCCCTGGCGTCGCGCGCTGACCGAACTTTGTTGCTGGAGGACGGCCGACTCGTCGAAACGGACGTCCGTGAGGTGGTGCCCTGATGTTGTGTGATAGTTGCCGAGAGCGCGACGCGGTCGTGCATCTCACCACGATCGAGAACAATGCCGTGCACCAGCTCCATTTATGCGAGCGGTGTGCGGCGGAGCGCGGCGTCGAGACCACGGTCGCGACGCCGAAGCATCCGCTCGGCGAATTTCTCCACGAAGTCCACCAGCAGGTGGCCTCGTCGAGCCATGAGGTCGTGCGCTGCACGTTCTGCAACACGACGATGGCCGACTTCCGGGCGACGGGCCGCTGGGGGTGCGCGCGCTGCTACACCAACTTCGAGGCGGGCATCCGCGAGTTGTTGCGGCGCATTCAGGGCAGCCATCGGCACGTCGGGCGCACATACCACCCGCCAATGACCGAGACGCTGGAGCGGTCGGCCGTACTCGGCGAGCTGCGGGAACGGCTTCGCCGGGCCATCGAGGGCGAGCAGTTCGAGCTCGCGGCGGACCTGCGCGATCGCATTCGGGTGATGGAATGAGCGTCGATCTGTCGCTGCTGCCCGACGGCGGCATGGGCTGGCTCGACGCCTCGGGCCAATATGCCGATATCGTGCTGTCGACGCGCATTCGCCTGGCGCGGAACGTCGACGGCTATGCATTCACGGCGAACGCCCGGGACGGTGAACGCCTGCGGGTACTGTCACAGGTGCGCGAGGCGGTGGGTGCGGTGCCGGCGCTCAACGAATCGGTGATGTACCGGCTGGACGAGCTGCCGCCGGCGTCGCGCGCGCTGCTGCACGAACGGCATCTGGTGAGCAAGGAGCTCGCGGGGCTGGACGCGCAGCATCCGGTGCGAACCGGCGCGGCGGTGTTTCTGGCCGACGGCCTGGGTGTGATGGTCAACGAGGAGGATCACCTGCGGCTGCAGGCGCTTCGATCCGGTTTCGCGCTTCAGGACGCATTCGCCGCCATCGACAAGCTCGATCGCGATCTCGGTTCGCGGCTCCCGTACTCGTTTCACAACGAGTTCGGGTTTCTCACCGCCTGTCCGACGAACGTGGGCACCGGTATGCGCGGTTCGGTGCTGATCCACCTGCCGGGTCTCGTGCTAACGAAGGAAATCGGCAAGGTGCTGGCGAGTTTGCAGCAGATGGGGCTTACATATCGCGGTTTGTACGGCGAGGGCAGCGAGGTGGTGGGCAACTTCTTCCAGATTTCGAACCAGACCACACTGGGGCGGTCCGAGGAGGAGCTGCTCGATCAACTGTTACGAGTCGTCGGTCACGTCGTCGAGCGAGAAGCGGAAGCACGTCGGGTGCTCTTGCGCGATGCGGGTTATATTATCGAAGACAAGCTCTGGCGCGCGTACGGGACGTTGCGTTATGCACGCAGCCTCACGTTTGACGAGGCGATGAACTATCTCAGTGGGGTTCGACTGGCGGTCGGACTGAAACTGATCTCCAGCCTGAGTGTATATACCCTCAACAAGCTCCTGATCTTTTCGCAAGCAGCGCATCTTGCCTTTGCGGAGGGCAGGGCGCTCACGGAAAGCGAGACCAACCTGGCGCGCGCACGCTATGTGCGTAAAGCGCTGGAAGAGGAAGCGGGATCGGTCGGCTGACGCACGATCACCCGATGTGAGGGAATCATGAACGGCTACAACTTCACCGAGCGGGTGAGGAAAGTTCTCGCGATGGCACGCGAGGAAGCCGCACGTCTCCACCACGAGTACGTGGGGACGGAGCACATTCTGCTCGGACTGATTCGCGAGGGTGAGGGCGTCGCAGCGACGGTGCTTCAGAACCTCAGCGTGGAGCTGGACGACATCCAGCAGAAGATCGAGGAAACGGTCAAAAAGGGGAAAGCCGGCCAGACGACTGGCCCCGACCTCCCGTATACCTCGCGCGCGAAGAAGGTGCTCGAGCTCGCCATGAGCGAGGCGCGCGAGCTCAGCCACAGCTATGTCGGCACGGAACACCTCCTTCTCGGGCTGTTGCGCGAGGAGAAGGGAATCGCCGCGCAAGTCCTGACCGACGCGGGCGTCAATCTAGACGCCGCCCGCACGGAAACACTGCGCATCCTGGGCACGGAGATGCCGCAGGGTGGGGCGCAGCCGCAGGGCGGCGCGGCACCAGCGCAATCGGCGCCGAAGGGCGAAAAGAAGTCCAAGACGCCTGCGCTGGACCATTTCTGCCGCGATCTCACGCAACTGGCCGCCGAGGGACAGCTCGATCCCACGATTGGCCGTGCGAAGGAGATTCAACGCGTCATGGAAGTGCTGACGCGCCGCAAGAAGAACAATCCGGTGCTCATCGGCGAGCCGGGCGTCGGCAAGACGGCCATCGTCGAGGGCCTCGCGCAGCTCATCGCCAACGGCGAATGCCCGGAGTCCCTGCGCGACCACCGCGTCCTGTCGCTCGACATGGCGGCGGTCATCGCCGGCACCAAGTACCGCGGCCAGTTCGAGGAGCGGCTCAAGGCGGTGATGAACGAGATCGCGCAGAACAAGCAGATCATCCTGTTCATCGACGAGCTGCACACGCTCGTTGGCGCGGGTGCGGCCGAAGGTGCAATCGACGCCAGCAACATGCTCAAGCCGGCACTCGCGCGCGGCGAGCTGCAGTGCGTCGGCGCGTCCACGCTCAACGAGTACCGCAAGTACATCGAGAAGGATGGTGCGCTCGAGCGCCGCTTCCAGACGGTGATCGTCGATCCACCTTCGGTAGACGAGACGGTCGAGATCCTGAAGGGGCTGCGCAAGAAATACGAGGATCATCACAAGGTCACGATCCCCGACACGACGCTCGTTCTCGCGTCCAAGCTCTCCGAGCGCTACATCACCGACCGGTTCCTGCCCGACAAGGCGATCGACGTGATCGATGAAGCGGGTGCACGGGCGCGGCTTGCCGCGCAGGCGCCGCCGCCGGAAGTGGCCGAGCTCAAGTCGCAGCTCGAAAAGGTCAACGGCGAGAAGGAAGCCGCGGTTCGCGATCAGAACTTCGAGCGCGCTGCCTCGCTCCGCGACAAGGAGCGGGAGATTCAGGGCAACATCAAGCAGACGCAGGCCGATTGGGAGTCGCGGCGCCAGTCGCATCGGCCCGTGCTCGGCGAAGAGGAGATCTCGTTCATCGTCAGTCGGTGGACGGGCATTCCGGTCACGCGCCTGCAGGAGGCGGAGACTTCGCGTCTGCTGCGCATGGAGGACGAGCTCCATCAGACGGTGATCGGCCAGGACGAGGCGATCAAGGCGATCTCCAAGGCCATCCGGCGCAGCCGGGCCGGGCTCAAGGATCCCCGTCGTCCGATCGGCTCGTTCGTCTTCTCCGGCCCGACTGGCGTCGGCAAGACCGAGCTGGCCCGGTCGCTGGCCAAGTTCCTGTTCGCCGACGAGTCGGCGCTGATCCGCGTCGACATGAGCGAGTACATGGAGAAGTTCTCCGTGTCGCGCCTGATCGGTGCGCCTCCCGGCTACGTGGGCTACGAGGATTCGGGCACACTCACCAAGGCCGTGCGTCGCAAGCCGTACAGCGTCATCCTGCTCGACGAGATCGAGAAGGCGCATCCGGACGTGTTCAACATCCTGCTCCAGGTGCTCGACGAAGGCCACTTGACCGACAACTACGGCCGGGTGATCGACTTCAAGAACACCGTGGTGATCATGACCTCGAACGTCGGGGCGCGTGACCTCACCAAGTCGAAATCGCTCGGCTTCACGAGCGGCGACGAGAAGCAGAACTGGGAGCGCCGGGCGGAGAAGGTCCGGGACGAACTGAAGAACGTGTTCAATCCCGAGTTCCTCAACCGGCTCGACGAAACGATTGTGTTCCATCCGCTCAGCCGCGAGCACATCACGCAGATCGTCGGCGTGCTGCTCAAGGATGTGCGGAAGCGCCTGGCCGAAGAGGAGCTGACGCTCAAGCTCACCGAGCCGGCCACGGACTTCCTCGTCAAGCACGGCTACGACGAGCAGTACGGCGCGCGGCCGCTCAAGCGGGCGATCCAGAAGTTCATCGAGGATCCGCTCTCGGAGAAGATTCTCATGGGCGAGTTCTCACGCGGCGACGAGATCGAGGTCGATCTGGCTGCCGAAGGCGAGCGGCTGGACTTCCGCGTCCTGACGAGCACAACGAAAGCGTAAAGAAACGTCGTTCTGAACGGCCGGTCGGTCCCGTTGTGGACCCGACCGGCCGTTCCTTGTGTATATTCCCCACCTATGCGACAGACGCGGTATCTTCTCGCGTGTCTGGGCATGCTGCTGGCCGGAAGCGCCGCGCACGCTCAGGACGCGACCGTTGGACCATGCGCCACGCCCGACAGCGTGGCGTTTCGTGGGCAGCACCGTATCACGGAGGATGAGCTCCGCGCGGACGTCGGGATTGCTCCCAAGTCGACCGTGAACTCGCGCGTGCTGTCGCGTGCGCTTCGCGATCTGTACGCAACCGATCAATTCGAAGCGAACATCCAGACGAGCTGCGAGCCGATCAACGGCAAAACAGTCCTGGTGTTCACGCTGCAGGAACGCCGGCTTCTGTCGGACGTGCAGGTCACCGGTGCGGACCGGGTGTCGCCGAGCGAAGTGAAGGATCGCGTCGATCTGCTGATCGGAAAGCCGATCGACCCCGCGCAAGTCGCGCGCGACGTTGCCCGCATCGACTCGCTCTACCAGAGTCAGTCGTTCTACCTCGCTCGCGTCACGGTCGACACGGTGATCAGCGGCGAGGCCACGACGCTCATCTTCAAGGTGGACGAAGGTCGCCGGCTCGCCATCTCCGGCGTCGAGATCGAAGGCAACAAGGCGCTCTCGGACAAGGAGATCGTCAGCGCGATCGCCACCAAGCCCGAGGGCTTCTTCTGGTGGCGGAAGGGCGAGTTCGATTCCGACAAGTACGCCGAGGATCTGGCGAAGACCATTCCTGAGCTGTACGCGTCGCACGGCTACATCGACATGCAGGTCGTCAAGGACACCCTGATCGTCGATCGCGACAAGGGCAAGGCGCTCGTCCGCCTGACGGTGAGCGAGGGACCGCAATACAAGATCGGTGATTTCGAGGTGAACGGCGCCAAGCGCTTCTCGAGCGACGAGATCGCGCGGTATTACCCGTTCGGGAACCAGGACAAGGGTGTCACCGACGCCGTCAAGGCACTCCTCGGCAAAGGCAGCCCCGATACGCACGTGTTCGATGAGACCGCGTGGGAAGACGCGACGCACAAGGTGGCCGAAGCGTACGCGAACGAGGGCTACATCTACGCCGACATTCGTCCCGTCGTCGAACGCCGACGCGTCGGACCGGATTCGGTGCCGACCGTCGATCTGCGCTGGGACATCGAGGAGCGGACGCCGGCGATCGTCAACCGCATCGACATCGTCGGCAATGACGTGACGAGCGAGAGCTGCATTCGCGATCAGCTCGCGATGCTGCCCGGCGACGTGTTCAACCAGGATCGCCTCATCCAGAGCTGGCGCAGCATTGCCAATCTTGGATTCTTCGACAAGGACATGCCGCCACCGGACACGCGTCCGGCGAATGACAAGGGCGACATCGATCTGATCTTCCACGTCAAGGAGAAGCGCACCGGCAACGTGAACTTCGGCGCGTCGGTCGGGCAGGGCACGGGCATCGGCGGCTTCATCGGCTTCGATCAGCCCAACCTGTTCGGCCAGTGCAAGAAGGCGTCGCTCCAGTGGCAGTTCGGGCAGTACATCAAGGACTTCAGCATCAGCTACACGGATCCGCGCATCAAGCAGACGCGCGTCTCCGGTACGATCTCGGCTTACCATCAGCAGTCGCGGTTCATCATCCGCGACATCGGGCAGTCGACGACGAGCGGTGGACAGATTCAGTTCGGCTTCACGTTGCCGACGTCGCGTTATACGCGTGCATTCGTCAGCTATGGCGGCGAGCGTGTGCAGTACGG
>JAICKA010000153.1 GCA_025928185.1 Gemmatimonadaceae bacterium | reverse complement strand
GGCGACGCCCAGCAGGCGCGATAGCCCTGCTCGACAGCGAGCGCGCGGTATTCGTTCCACAATCGATCGCGTGCGATGCTTGGCGTAATGACTTGTTCGCGCCGGTAGACCGCCGTGCCGCACGACGCCGCGTGCGGTCCGACGACGATTTCGTCCATCGCCTCGACGAATTCCGGTTGCATCGACGGCGCCGACATGGCGCGGAGCGTGAGTCCGTCGTCGTCGAGCAGGTGAAATGCGCACTCGGTGGACGGGCATTGCGTTTCGTGAAAGCGCGCGATGGTCGTGAGCACGTCGCGCAGCTCGACGCCGGTGGCGATCGCCTCGAGCACGCGCCGTTGCCACTCGGAGCTCTGCTCGGCGCGCTTCCAGTCGGTGACATCGCGGATGACCATCGTGAGGTGCGGCCGCCCGTCGATGATCGTGCGCGAGATGCTCAGATCGATGGGAAAGGTCGAGCCATCGCGTCGGCGGCCGGCGACGAAATGATCGGCGGAGAGCAGGCGCGGTTGCTCGCCTTCGCGAAGCGTCTGCTCCAGCGCGCCGCGCAAATCCTGCTGCGACTGTTCCGGAATCAGCGACAGCACGGACAGTCCATTCGCGCCGCCACTCTGATAATCGAACATGAACTCCGCCGCACTGTTCACCACGGCGATGTCGAAGCGTTCGTCGACGATGATGATGGCGTCCATCGCCGTGTTGACGATGGCGGCGAAGCGCGCCTCGGCCTGGGCGCGCTCCGTCAAGCGTCTCACGTTGAGGGACCGGTCGTAGGCGTACACGGCGAGCCCGAACACGACGATCACGCCGAACAGCACCAGAGCCTCGAAGCGGAGGCGGCGATGCAACGGCGCGACTACTACCTGCTCGTCCGCCGACACGTACACGATCCACGGAACGGCGCGCGCGCGGTGAATGCCGACGAGCAGGTGTTGGCCGGAGGGCAGCACGACGTCACGCACGCCGTCGGGCGAGCGGCTCACGATGTCCGGCAGCGTGTCGCCCGGAGGAACAGGACAGGCACCAGTGCCAGTGGCGCACCGCGTGAGTGCCAGGAAGCGCGTGCCATGCGGCACGACGAGCACCGGCGCGGCGAAGCCCGGCGTTGCGAGCCGCGGATCCACGATCAGCGACGCGATCGTTTCCGCGGCGGTCGGATCGATGTGGTGCGCAGCGGCCCAGATGTCGACGACGCGAGCTGCGCGCCCGCTGATCCTCGCAGCCTGGTGTCTGGCGTCGCTCAGTGTTGCCTTGCGCAGTGCCGCGACGTGCCAGGCGGCCGCGGCGACGAGCGCCAGCGCGACGACGGTCGCGACAGCGGCGGCGACGCGGCGACGCCAAGGGGAGTCGTCGCGGGGAAGTAACACGAGCAAAGACGACTTGCCGGCAGGGTGGGAAACGCTGATGCTCGCCTCGTCTCAGCCGCCAAACGAAACGGACCGCTCCGGCTTGGAGCGGTCCGTCGTTCGAGCTGGATCTACTAGTGAACCGGCGAGCTCAGCTCCAGAAACCGCAGAGCGCCTTGCCGTCCGGCGACTCGCGCAGCTTCTCGAACGCACGTTCGCGAATCTGGCGAATCCGTTCGCGGGTGACGCCGAGCAGCGCGCCGATCTTCTCGAGCGTCATCGCCTCGGAACCTTCCTCGAGCCCGTAGTAGAGATAGAGGATCTTTCGCTCGCGCGGCGTGAGATACTTCTTGAACACGCGATCGATGAACTCGCGCATCAGCTTGTAGTCGGTGACTTCCTCGATCTCCGTGCCGTCGACGCCGGCGAATCGTTCGCCGAGGGTCGAAGCTTCGCGGTCGGAGCGATCGATCGGTGCATCGAGCGAGATTTCGGTGGCCGACATCTGCCGAGCCGCGCGGACGACTTCCGGCGTTTCCTCGAGCAGACGGCTGACTTCGTCTTCAGTCGGATCGCGCTTGAGCACCTGGGCGAGCACCGTTTCGGCGCGCGCGAGTCGAATCAGCTGCGAGTTCTGGTTGAGCGGAATGCGAACCGAGCGCGTCTGCTCGGCGAGCGCCTTGAGGACTGCCTGGCGCACCCACCACACGGCGTACGAGATGAACTTGACGCCCTGATCGGGATCGAATTTCCGGACCGCCTTGAGCAGTCCTTCGTTGCCGATGGCGACGAGCTCGCTCAGGTCGAGTCCGTGCCCCTGGTATTTCTTGACGTAGGAGATGACGAATCGGAGGTTGGCGGTGACGAGGCGTTCGGCTGCGGTTTCGTCACCCTTCTGCGCCCGGCGAGCGAGACGTCGCTCTTCTTCAGGGTCGCTGATCAGTGGCAGTTTTTGTATGTCCTGCAGGTACTGATCGAATGCTGTCGACGGAGAGGATCGGAAGTAGCCCTTCGACGATCTGGTCTCGGTCACTTGCTCCATACACGCTCCTTCCCGTAGAAAGCCGGTTATTGGAGCGAGCGTACGTCCGCTCGCGCGTCGTTCAGCCGTGTCGCAGGACCGGCAGGATAATGTTGGGCTCCAGAGGCGTCAACAGAAAATTGTGTCACTCTGGCCGCGACGCGCGGTGAAATGGTTCTATGTCGTTGCTATCACAGATCTTTGCAGGTTACTCGTGATCCACATCGCAATTCCGGCATTTCGGTCATAACGGCCGAATACCGTGCCCAAGCTACGACGCCACGCCTCCAGTCCGCTCCGGATCACCGAATCGGCGCTCTGTCACGCCAATGGTGCGGGTAGTCACGGGTATTGGTCCGTGATCCGTGGTCCGTGCACCCGGTCCATGGTCCTGCCGAGCCGCGCCACGAGTGAGATTCGCGCGCATTCGTGGCACTCGCGAACAATCTGTTGAGGCCGGAGTGGCAGCGCGGACTCCCGCGCCACGGCACCTCCCAACCCGCGATTCTTACGCGTTCGGCCCTGTTGGCGGCCGCTTGTCGACGTACGTGGTCGTCGTCGTGCCCGTACCGGTGCCGACCGTTGGATCGCGCATCTTCGTTCGGCTCGTCGCACTCAGCACGCCGATGCCAACGAGCACGATCACGCCGACGCCGATCCACATGCCCGGGATGTTGAGCAGGTAGGCCGCAAGCGCGAGCCCGACGATCAGAATGATGAAGCCGATGAGATACGACGCGAATGAGGACATGGCGGGTGCCTGAGGGTTGAGGGCACCGCAGAGACGAGCAAAGGCTGAGCCGCGAGGTCAGCCGGGGCCGGCAGAGCCTGCCTGCCGCACGTCCGTTGCCGGGCGCGGCACCAGCACCGCGGTGCCCTTGGCTATTCCGAAGCGGCGCGCCTCGTGGCAGTCGGGCGTCCACACGTCGATCCGCGCACCCTTGATGCGCTTGCCCGTGTCGTCGACGAGCAAGCGGCCGATGTACTTCGTTCCCACGTACAGCTCGATGTAGCGCGAGAGCGGAAAGAATCGCGGATCCGCGGCGACGATGCCTGGCCGCACGTAGCGGCCGCGGCGCGTCGTGCCCTTGAGACAATACTCCGTCACGAGCACTGGCAGCGGATCGCCGAAGCGCACCGGGTGCGACGCGAGCTTCCACCATCCACGCGCGGCGCCGCTCACGACGACACCCGGAAGTCGGAACGGGCTCATGACCGTCACCGCCGGATACCGAAACGGACCGCTCGGCTGCTGCCGGCAGCTCGTCGCCGCGACGAGCAGACCAACACAACACAACGCCCGGCGCAACCGACCGATCACGCCAGCACCTGGCGCACGTCGTCGTCGGCGACCGGCAGCGACCAGCCGCGATCCGCGGCAGCCATGGCGCCGATGCGCGATGGCAGCGCGTACTCCGCTCGCCCGGCTCGCGCCTTCTTGTCGCCGCGGGTGGCCGCGATCACGTCGTCGATGCTCATCGCTTGGGGACGACGATCCGGCAGGCCGGCAACGCGGACCGACTCGCGCACCCGCGCCGCCGTGCCGCTCGCCGCGACGCCGATCCGCTCCGCCAACTCGCTCTCGTGCACCATTCCGATCGCCACCGCATCGCCGTGCAGCAGCGTGTAGCCGCTGCACAGCTCGACGGCGTGGCCGATGGTGTGGCCGAAGTTGAGCGTTTTGCGAACACCCGACTCGCGCTCGTCGCGGCGAACGATGTCGGCCTTGATCGCCACGCTGCGCGCCACGAGCTCGACCATCGCGTTGGCGGCGGGATCGAGCGCGTGCCGAGTCGACGCGATGCGCGACGCCGACTCGAAGTAGTCCGCGTCGGCGATCACACCGTGCTTGAGGGCTTCGGCCATGCCGGCGCGCAGGTGATCGGCGGGCAGCGTGGAGAGGAGCGTCGTGTCGGCGACCACCGCGGCGGGCTGATGAAACGCGCCTACCAGGTTCTTGCCCGCCGCCGTATCGACTCCTGTCTTGCCACCCACCGACGCGTCGATCATGGCGAGGAGACTCGTCGGCACTTGCACGTACGGCACGCCACGCATGAATGTGGCCGCTACGAAGCCCGCAAGGTCGCCAACCACGCCTCCGCCGAGCGCGACCACGGTCGTGTCCCGTCCGAAACCGGCGGAGAGGAGCTCATCCGTGAGTCTGCTCCACGTATCGCGCGTCTTGTGCGCTTCGCCGGCTGGAATCGTGAACACCGACGCATTCTGCTCGCCCAGTGCGCGGCGGACCTCCGCGGCGTAGAGCGGGCCGACGTTGCTGTCGGTGACGATCGCGTAGCGATGGGCGCGCGCGACCCCCGTCACCAGCTCGCCGATGTGCGCGAGCGCACCGGCAGCGATGGTGACGCGATAGGTCGGAAGTTCGACCTCGCGCGACGTGCTCACCAGGTGACTTCACCTCCGCCGCCACGCTTGTTCGCGACACGCGCGAGCGTGAACAGCAGGTCGGAAAGTCGATTGAGGTAGATCACGACGAGCGGCGGAATCTCCGTGTCGCTCGCCAGCTCCACCACCCGGCGCTCGGCCCGCCGGCAGACCGTGCGCGCGACGTGAAGCATCGCGGCCTTGCGCGTGCCGCCCGGTACGATGAACGCGCGCAGCGGTTCCAGCTCGGCGTCCCCCTCGTCGATCGCGCGCTCCAGCTCCGACACGCGCGCGTCATCGACGCGCGCCTTCTCGAGGTGCTGGCGCATCTTGTCGCGATCCGGCGTGGCGAGCAGCGCGCCGATCGCGAACAGGTCGCGCTGCACTGGCACGAGCACTTCGTCGATGCGCGGCATCGGCTCGATGGCGCGCACCATTCCGAGCGCGGCGTTCAATTCGTCGACGTCGCCGTAGGCTTCGACGCGCGGGTGACTCTTCGCCACACGGCCGCCGCCAAACAACCCGGTGTCGCCCTTGTCGCCGGTCTTCGTGTAGATCTTCATGGTGGGAGAGTAATGGGACGCCCGGAGGACAGTAAGACGGGCGGTAGGTGGAGCGGGGCGGTCGCGCTATTCTTCTCCGATGCTTCAGGACATCACGATCATCGGCGCGGGGCCCACTGGCCTGTTCGCATCGTTCTACGCGGGCATGCGCGGCGTGACGGCGCGCGTCGTCGACGCGTTGCCGGAGCTCGGCGGTCAGTTGACGGCGCTGTACCCGGAAAAATACATCTTCGACGTCGCCGGGTTTCCCAAGGTGCTCGCCAAGGATCTGGTGAAGGCGCTCGCCGAGCAGGCGGCGCAATTCGGCGGGCCGGTTCATCTGAACGAACGCGTCACCGCGCTCGAGGAGGAGGACGGACAGTTCGTGCTCGTCACGGAGCGCGAACGATTCGCGTCGCGGGCGATCCTCATCGCCGCCGGCATCGGCGCGTTTTCGCCGCGTCGCTTGCCGCAG
>JAICKA010000148.1 GCA_025928185.1 Gemmatimonadaceae bacterium | reverse complement strand
CTGGAACGTCGTGACACCCGGCTACTTCAATCTGCTCGAGATCCCGCTCGTACGCGGCCGGACGTTCACGGCGTCGGATCGCGCCGGCGCGCCGCCGGTCGCCATTCTCAATGAGACTTTTGCAAAAAAGGTCTTTGGAACGACCGACGTGGTGGGCCGCACGTTCCGGAACGGCAATCGCACGGCGACCGTCGTCGGAGTGGCGCGCAACGCGAAGTATCGTTCGCTCGACGAGCCGCCGCTCAACTTCATCTACGTGCCGCTGGCGCAGTGGTACCGTGCCCGGACGAACCTGCTCGTGCGCACGAAGCCGGGTATGAATCCGGCCGGTGTGCTGCGTCGCATCGTTCCGCAGTTCGATCGTCGCCTTCCCGTACTCGACCAGAGTACGATGGAGGATCAGATCGCGTTTTCCCTCTTTCCGCAGCATCTCGCGCTCTGGATTGCGGGGTCGCTCGGCGCGATCGCGTTGCTGCTTGCGGTGCTCGGCATCTACGGCGTGATCGCCTACGGCGTCGCGCAACGGACGCGCGAAATCGGCGTGCGGATCGCACTCGGCGCCGAGCGTCGCGCGATCCTGGGCATGGTGCTGCGCCAGGGCGTGGTGCTCGCGGGTTTGGGAGTCGTGCTCGGGGGTGCCGCCGCGTTCGGTGCGACGCGATTGATCGGGAGCTTTCTGTTCGGCGTGCCGCCGACGGATGCGGTGTCGTTCGCGAGTGCCACCGTGCTGCTCTCGATCGCGGCACTGCTCGCGAGCTGGCTGCCGGCGCGACACGCCGCGGCGATCGATCCGATCCTCGCGCTCCGCTCCGAGTAACGACCGGGCGCGGCCGGACGGATCTTATAACTACCCTCTTGCAACTATCCTCTTGTAACTATCCTCTCCTCGGAACGCGTGCTTTCTCGACCTTCACCAGCACCGTGTACTCCGGATCGACCAGCTGGATGATTGGCGCGCGCGCGTTTTGCGAGACGAACTGGTAGGAGTCGAGCAGCGACATGCCGGACGCGTGCTGCACCCATTCGACCATCGACTTGAACGCGACACGCGCGGCGTCCTCGAGTGGCCGGCCGCTACCGACGAACATGATCTCGTCGGCATTCTCGATCCGGGGCACCGGCGTGGCCGAGCGCTTGATCAGCTCGACGTAGACGTCGACGTTCATCGCGCCTTCGATCGCGGCGCCCATGATCTCGCCGTCGCCCATCGCGTAGTGTCCGTCGCCGAACGACAGCAGCGCGCCGGGCATGTTCACGCCAAGGTAGACGGTGTTGCCGGCGCGCACCTCGGTGCAATCCATGTTGCCGCCGAAGTTGCCGGGCACGATGGTCGTGCGCACCTCGCCGCCGGCGGGCGCGACGCCGATGCAGCCGAGGAACGGCGCGAGTGGAACGTTCCAGGAGTGCTTGCCGTCGGCGCTCGATGTCCTGGCGAGCTTGCCCGTTGCGTCGAGGTCGTAACGCCAGGTCGTCTCCGGCAGGTCGGCGGCGAGCATCGCGGTCTGCGTGGTGCCGACGAGCGCGCCGAACTCGGGACTGAAGTTCGAGACGGCGTAGTCGCGCGCGGGCGAGCAGCCGAGGATGTGCACGGCGACGGTATCGCCCGGCTCCGCGCCTTCTATATGGAAAGGGCCGGTCTGCGGATTGTCGTGTCCCGCGGCCATGACTTTCGACGGCAGGTCGGCGGCGGTCTTCACGGCGCCGTCGAAGCAGTCTTCCGTCCAGGTGATGATTCGCGTGCCCGGCGTGATGCGCTTTTTCGCGGCGGCCCCGCCGAAGGTGTAGACGAGATCGGCGTGCTGCGGAATCCAGCGGAGCACCGGCGCGCTAGACGGAACGCTTGCGAGGAGCGGTCGCGGCGAAGCGCCGGCGACGGTCGATTGCAGTGCGGCGCCCGCTTGGGCGACGCGAGCGGAATCGTCAGCGGAGTCGGCAACCGTGCGACAGGCAGCGAGGACTCCGGCGGCCCCGAACGGCGCGGCGGCGAGGAATTGACGGCGAGAGGGCATTTGGTCGGTGGTCCGTAGTCCGTGGAGAAGGACATACAGTTCATCGGGCTGGCGGGGGAGTCAATGGGCTCTGGTCCATGGTCGATGGTCCATGGTGATCAGAGTGGTGCGCGCGTCCAGCTCATCGCGCCGAATCGGGTTGGACTGATTTGGGGGACGCGGATTTGGGGGAAACCGGCGAACGAGGCGCGAATTCGGCCCCGGCGGCGCGAGAGACCATCGCGGCACAGAGGCGACGCGGCCGGCTACACCGGCGACCTCGCAGGGAGAGGGAAGGGGCTGCGGAGAACTGCTGAGCACTGCGGAGAGACGCGGAGGGGCGTTGCTGGAGGTGTTGACGACTAAGTGAACAACGATTGCACCGGACCCGCCGCATGATAGGCGTTCTCGGAAGTGCAATCGCTGGTCATCGATGACTTGTTCAACGCCTCACAGTTGAAGCAGTCGTTCTCCGCAGTTCTCCGCGGTTCTCCGCGGCTTCGCGACGCTCTCCGACGCAATGATGCCGACCCAGTCCCAACATTTTGAAACACGGATGACACGGATCGAACGGTCGAACGAATAAAAGCCAAATGCTTTTGGGGTGTGGCGCGACGGACTCGGCGCGCCGGTAGCCGCCAGTCCGTGCCTCGTCCGCCAGTTTCCGCCCGCGTCCGCGTCCCCAACTCAGTCCAACCCGATTCGGCGCGCCAAGCTCGACCCGCGCGAGATGCCGACGGACCATGGACACCATGGCCAACGACGCGCGACCAGTTGACTCCCGCCTGAATCCCAATAAATTCAAGGGGCTACGGGATTTCGGGCTGGTGCGCGGTGTTCGTACGAGCGCATGCAAGCGGCCAACGATCGCGTAGCGACCGAATCGGTGAACTGCGCGCCGACACTGATGGGCCTGCATGACGCAGGGGACTGCTCCGGCCGACGCACTCGAGCGAGTGCTGCGACTCCCGAAAAGTACCGCAGGACAATCTGACGTCGGATCGATGGATGCCGCGCGTGCGACATCCGGCTGACCGGCGCGCCTTGGGTCCCCCTCGCGCAGCAGTGGCGAGTGCACCCGGCGATGGCGGATGGATACCGGCTCCCTCGGAGCGCCTGGTCCACCCGCGTTTTTGCTGGCAACGCTCAGTCGCTCAATAAGCTTACCGCTGAATTCATATGGCTCGCACAACCCCGCTCGATCACTATCGGAATATCGGCATCATGGCGCACATCGATGCCGGTAAGACGACGACGACCGAGCGCATTCTCTACTATACCGGCAAGGCGCACAAGATCGGCGAGGTGCACGAAGGCACCGCCGTGATGGACTGGATGGAGCAGGAGCAGGAGCGCGGCATCACGATCACGTCAGCCGCGACCACGGCCTTCTGGACGCGCCACGGGATCGAGTACCGCATCAACATCATCGACACGCCGGGGCACGTCGACTTCACCGTCGAGGTGGAGCGTTCGCTCCGCGTGCTCGACGGCGCCGTCACGCTCCTCGATTCCGTCGCCGGCGTCGAGCCGCAGACGGAGACGGTGTGGCGCCAGGCCGATCGCTATGGCGTGCCGCGCATCATCTTCGCCAACAAGATGGATCGCGTCGGCGCCGATTTCGATCGCTGCATGACGATGATCCGCGACCGGTTGTCGCGCGATTCGTATCCGCTGCAGCTCCCGGTGGGATCGGGCGAGCTGTTCACGGGCCACATCGACGTCATCGAGCGCAAGCAGTACATCTTCGACGAGGAAACCCTCGGCAAGACGTTCACCGTCGTCGCCGTGCCGCCGGAGTACACCGAGCGCGTCGAGCAGGCGCGCCACGAGCTGCTCGAGCACGCGGTGTCGTTCGACGACGCGCTGATGGAGAAGTACCTGAATGGCGAGGAGCTCAGCAACGACGAGATCCGCCAGGCGATCCGCAAGGCGACCGTCGCGGGCAAGATGGTGCCGGTGCTGTGCGGCGCCTCGTTCAAGAACAAGGGCGTGCAGGCGCTGCTCGACGCGGTGATCGACTTTCTGCCGGCGCCGGTCGACATTCCGGCGATCCGGGGGCACCTGCCGCACCACGACGAGTTCGAAGCCGAGCGTCCGGTGTCGGACGACGCGCCGTTCGCGGCGCTGGCGTTCAAGATCGCGACCGATCCGTTCGTCGGAAAGCTGACGTTCTTCCGCGTCTATTCAGGAACGCTCAAGTCCGGGTCGTACGTCTACAACTCGACCAAGGACAAGCGCGAGCGCGTGAGCCGGCTGCTGCAGATGCATTCGAACAAGCGCGAGGAGATCGAGGAAGTGCGCTGCGGCGACATCGCCGCGGCGATCGGCCTCAGGGACACGCGCACCGGCGACACGATGTGCGATGATGATCATCCGATCATCCTCGAGGCGATGAAGTTCCCGAACCCGGTCATCGACGTCGCCATCGAGCCGAAGACCAAGGCGGACCAGGACAAGCTCGGCATCGCGCTGGCGAAGTTGTCGGAAGAGGATCCGACCTTCCGCGTCCACACGGACGAGGAGACGTCGCAGACGATCATCTCCGGCATGGGCGAGCTGCACCTCGAGATCATCGTCGACCGCATGATGCGCGAGTTCAAGGTCGACGCGAATATCGGCCGGCCGCAGGTCGCGTATCGCGAGACGATCCGCAAGCGCGTCGAGAAGGTCGAGGGCAAGTTCATCCGCCAGTCGGGCGGCAAGGGCCAGTACGGCCACGTCGTGATCAACATGGAGCCGTCCGAGACGGGCGCCGGCTTCATCTTCGAGGACAAGGTCGTCGGCGGCGTGATCCCGCGCGAATACATCGCGCCGGTCGAGCAGGGCATCAAGGAAGCGTTGGAGAACGGCGTGCTCGCCGGATATCCAATGGTCGATGTGAAGGTCGAGCTGGTCTACGGCTCGTACCACGAGGTGGACTCCAGCGAGATGGCGTTCAAGATCGCCGGCTCGATGGCGTTCAAGGAAGCGGCGAAGCGCGCGCACCCGGTGCTGCTCGAGCCGATGATGAACGTCGAGGTGGTCGTCCCGGAAGCGTACATGGGCGACGTGCTCGGCGATCTCGCATCGCGGCGCGGCAAGATCGGCGGCATGACGCAACGCGGCGAAGCGCAGGTGATCGCCTCGACCGTGCCGCTGTCCGAGATGTTCGGGTACTCGACGAAGCTGCGCTCGATGTCGCAGGGTCGCGCGGTGTACTCGATGGAGTTCGCGCACTACGAAGAGGTGCCGAAGTCCAAGGCGGAAGAGATCATCAGCAAGGTCAAGGCGTAGGGCAGTAGGGACTCAACCATCTCAGGAATCGTACAATGGCAAAGGCAAAGTTCGAGCGGACCAAGCCGCACGTGAACGTCGGCACGATCGGCCACGTCGATCATGGCAAGACGACCACCACGGCGGCGCTGACGAAGATCTCGGCCGATCGCGGCATGGGCACCAAGTACATCCCGTACGACGAAGTCGCCAAGGCGTCGGAGTCGCAGGGGCGTCGTGATGCGACCAAGATCCTGACGATCGCGACGAGCCACGTCGAGTTTTCGACGGCGGCGCGGCACTACTCGCATGTCGACTGTCCGGGCCACGCCGATTATGTGAAGAACATGATCACGGGCGCCGCGCAGATGGACGGCGCGATCCTGGTCGTCAGCGCCGTCGACGGTCCGATGCCGCAGACGCGCGAGCACATCCTGCTCGCCCGTCAGGTGAACGTGCCGCAGGTCGTCGTGTTCCTGAACAAGTGCGATCTCGTCGATGATCCCGAGCTCCTCGACCTCGTCGAGCTCGAGGTGCGCGAGCTGTTGAGCAAGTACGAATTCCCCGGTGACGAAGCGCCGGTGATTCGTGGCTCGGCCTCGGGCGCGCTCAAGGGCGACAAGCAGTGGATCGAGAAGATCAACGAGCTCTATAACGCGCTCGACACGTTCATCCCGCAGCCGGTCCGCGAGACGGACAAGCCGTT
>JAICKA010000064.1 GCA_025928185.1 Gemmatimonadaceae bacterium | reverse complement strand
CTCGTGAACGGCCTGCGGTCGCCGGCCACGTTGTTGACGTAGCCGTCGAACTTGCGCTGCAAGACATCGATGATGTAGTCCGCCGCCGATCCGCCGGAGTTGTACCGCTCGTCGATGATCGCGCCCTTGCGATCCTGCTGCGAGAAGTAGTAGCGGTTGAAGCTCTCGTAGCCAGGCTCGCCGGTGCTCGGGATGTAGACGTACGCCAACTGCCCGTGCGACAGCGAGTCGACGACGTGCCGGTTGTGCTCGATCCAAGCGCGCGAGCGAAGCGGCTGCTCGTTGGCCACCGCTTCCACCGTCACGGTGCGCGCACCGGCGGTGCTTGGCGCCGAGTTCACCAGCAGGGCCACCTGCTTGCCGGCGGTACCGTCGAGCAGGCGATAGATGTCGTCGGTGCCCTGCAGATCGTTGCCGTTGATCGCCAGGATGTAGTCGCCGACGCTGACGTTCACGCCCGGCGCCGCGAGCGGCGCGTGCAGCTCGGGATTCCAACTTTCGGCATCATAGATCTTCGTAATGCGGTACCGGCCGTTCTCGACGCTGAAGTCGGCGCCGAGCAGGCCGCCGGTGGCGCGCGGCACGGGCGGCATGTCGCCGCCGCGCACGAACGAGTGGCCGATCGCGATCTCCGAGCCCATCATGTCGAGCAGGTAGTTGAGATCCGAGCGGTGGTTGACGTACGGCAGCAGCGCGCCGTAGCGCTCTTTCGCCGCGTTCCAGTCGGCGCCCTGCTCGTTCGGCACGTACAGGTAATCGCGCTGATTGCGCCAGCCTTCATTGAAGATCTGCTCGAACTCCGCCTTTGGATCGATGTACGCGCGGAGCTCGACGTCGAGCCGGCCCTGATTCGCCTGCGGCGGATTGCGATCCGCGTCGACGATGAACAACGCCGGGCCGGCACCGCCAGCGGCTGCACCGCCGCGACCGCCGCGCCCACCACCCGCGCCGCCGCCGCGATAGAGCAGCTTGTGGCCGTCGCGGCTCACGTCGTAGTCGGACACGCCGTTGATGAACGCCACATCGCGACGATCCCGAAGCTGGAAGCGATGCAACACACCGCCGCGTCCACCCCCACGCCCACCCTGCGCTCCCGGCTCGATGAAGTAGATCGTGCCCGGTGCGCCAGCTTTGAGATCCGTGTATGGTCTGGCCGGGATCGACGAGACGGCGATGATGCGATTGGAGAGACCGTCGAAGTCGATTGTTACAGAGGGGAGAGGGGAGAGAGGAGAGGGGAGAGAGCTGCGAGCTTGTGAGCTGTCAGAATCCGCGGCAGCGCCTGCGCCGCCGCGGAAGCCGCGACCACGGCCGCCACCGAATGCCGGCGTCGGTGCTTGTCCTTCCTCGTCGCTCTCCGGCAGCAGCGGCGACGGATCCTTCTTGTTCAGCACCGCGAGGTACACACCGAAATCCTCGGTGTGGTCGTACGACGTCATGTCGAGCCATTGCGACTTGAGCCCGAAGTCCGTCGAGGCGAGGAACCACAGGTACTTGCCGCTCGCATCGAACACCGGCGACATGGCATCCGACAGGCCGTCCGTCACCTGCTTCGACTCGCCCGTCTGGACGTTGTACACCTCGATCGCCTTGAACAGCGAATTGAGATGTTTCGTATAGGCGACCCACTTGCCATCCGGACTCCACACCGGATCCACCGTGCGGGTCGGCACCATCCATGGATCTTCGCCGATCACCTTCGCCTGCCCGGTGGCGACGTCCACCAGCCACACGTGCAGGTTCGTGTCGTGAAAGAGGATGTACTTGCCGTCCGGCGACCACGACGGCGTGTAGAAGCGCGTCGTCTTCGGCAGCTTGATCTCGCGCGGCGGGGTGAGCCCTGCCTGATCCTCGATGTACAGCTCGTATTCGCCCGACTTGTCGCTGAAGTACGAGATCGACTTGCCATCCGGCGACCAGGCGGGCTCGATCTCGGCCGAGCCGCTCGAGTTGCTGAGGTCGCGCACGTCACCCTTGTCGGCCGGGATCGTGAAGATCTCGCCGCGCGCCTCGACCAGCGCACGCTTGCCGGTGGGCGAGAGCGAGAGGTTCGTGATGCGCGAGGACACGTCCTTCCATTCGGGCATCATCCACGGAAAATCGCCCGTGGCGGTGATGTTTACGATGTGCTCATTCCCGGTCTTCGTATCGAGAACGTGAATGTAGCCGGCCTGCTCGAAGGCAACGTCGTCGTTCGACTGCGCGTCGAGCGCCTTGACGTCGTAATCCTTGAAGTGCGTCTTCTCGCTGAGCGCCTTGGTGCTGGTGTTGTACTCCCAGATGTTGGCGACGCCGTCGCGGTCGGAGATGAAATACACGTCGTCGTTGCCGACCCAGACCGGATCCATGTTCTTGGAGCCGGCCTTGGGGAACGAATGCGACACGCCGCGCGGCTCGCCGGCCTGGGCGACGACGAGGTCGGTCGCGCGCTCCGGCGTGGTGTCCAGCGCGAACGTCATCAGATCGACGATCCAGATCGGACGATTCTGACCGCCGCGATAGTTGCGCCGCTCCTCGTCCCACGAGTTGTTCATGCGGTAGGCGATGCGCCGGCCGTCGGGCGAGATCTTGCCTTGATATGCTCGCGGCAGCGCCATCGGCGACTCGAAGCCACCCTCGACCGGCACCGTCCAGAAGCGCGGGACCGCGCTCGGCGCTTCGGTCGCCCGCGTCGACGAAAAGACGACGTTCTTGCCGTCGGGCGTCCAGCCTTCGACGACATCGGCGCCTGGATGCCAGGTGAGCCGCTTCGGCTCGCCACCCTGCGCGGGCACCACGTACACGTCGACGTTGCCGTCGTACTCGGCACTGAAGGCGAGAACCTTGCCGTCCGGCGAGAACTCCGGATTTTCGGTCGTGCCCTGGAAGCTGGTGACGCGGCGCGCGACGCCGCCCGACCGATCGACGGTCCAGATGTTGTTCGCGTAGGCGAACGCGATCTGCGTCTTGCTGATCGTCGGCGTGCGGAGCATGCGGGTCTGGGCGCCGGCGAATGCGGGCAGCGCAGACAGCGCGGCCGCCACCGCGAGGGCGGCGGTAATGGGTGTGATGCGATAGCGTGACATCTTGGGGGGAGTTCGGTGGCTGGTGAGGCGGAGAGAGCCTTGTCCGTGCACTGACAATTACGCGCTGGACCCCGGTTGTGCTAGGGTTATGGCAGATTTCAAGGCGCAGGCAGAATCGACCGCGAACCGTCACCGTCATGACCATGATCGAGAACGTCTCGGACACGGCACGCTGGGTGGCCATGTACCGGGCGATGGAAACCGAACGCCGCGACGCGATCTTCCGCGATCCGTTTGCTGCCCGGCTCGCCGGGGAGCATGGGTCGCGGATTCTCGACAGCATTCCGCGCGGCCGAGCGATGGCCTGGGCGATGATCGTCCGCACGTCGGTGTTCGACGACATCATCCTGGAGCGCGTACGGAACGGCGGCGTCGACCTCGTACTCAATCTGGCCGCGGGTCTCGATGCCCGGCCATGGCGTCTCTCGCTGCCGCCCACGCTTCGCTGGGTCGACGTGGACCTGCCCGGCATCCTCGACTACAAGGTCGAGCTGATGTCCGGCGAGACGCCCCACTGCCAGTACGAAGCGGTGCGACTCGATCTGCGCGAGGGGCCGAAACGTCGCGCGCTGTTCACGCAGCTCGGCGTGCACGCGAAGCGCATTCTCGTCGTCACCGAGGGCCTGCTGATCTACCTGACGCCGGAACAGGTCGGCGAGCTCGCGCGCGACCTCCACGCGATGCCGAGCTACCAGTGGTGGCTGATCGACCTGGCCAACCCGACGTTGCTCAAGATCATGGAACGTTCGTGGGGCAAGGCGGTGCAGAGCGGCAACGCGCCATTTCTGTTCGCACCGGCCCAGGGCACGGACTTCTTCCGCCCGTTTGGCTGGGAAGAGATCGAATTCCGCTCGACGATGGACGAAGCGCGCCGGCTGAAGCGCGAGATGAGAATGATGTGGCTGTGGCGGTTCCTGGGGTCGTTCTCGTCGGCGGAGAAGAAGCGGGAGATGAGGCGGATGTCGGGGATCGTGCTGCTCGAGAGGATCTAGCAGCTCTCAGCCCGTCAGGGCGCGTATCGACGCGTCCAGATCGCCACCACCCCACACGTCCGTCCCGCGCCCGAAAACCGATCCGGCACCGTCGACGGCGTGAGGTACACCTCGAGCGCAAACACGTCCGCCCCGCTCACCGCGTCATCCACCGTCGCATGCGACAGCACCCCGTCGACGAACACCGTCGGCTCGCACGGCGGTTTCAGAGCGAATGTCACCTCGTAGCCTGCCCCTCCGGATCGCGCGTGCACCGAGACGCCCGGAATGCCGATGAGATATTCGGCAGCGCGCGCCATCGGTTTGCGGTTGACCCGATCCGGGTCGATGAAGTAGCCGATCATGTCGCGCTGCCGCTCACCGAATCCGGTCGCGTCGAGGCGAACATCGGAGTAGGTGTCCACGGGCCGTGGCCCCAGCGTCGGTCCGTTCGGTTCCAGGTGGATATCGAGGAAGACCGTACTGTCGCCCGGCAAATGGATCACGAAAGTGGCCGGCTCGTAGCCGACACGCGATGCGGTGAAGCGACTCGGGCCGGGCAGCAGTCCGGGAATGCGGAACAGGCCCGAATCGTCGACGATCGTGGCGACGCCCTGATCGTTGGCGACGACGACCGCGGATACGAGCGGATGACCGAATCCATCGCGCACGCGGCCGGTGAGCACGGCGCGTTGGCTGCGAGCCGTTTTCGCGCGTGCCGCGGATTGTGCTCGGGCCTGGCTCGCGAGGGGCGCGAGGAGCGCGATGAGGCAAAGAGCGCGCGACGTCCAGCTCGAGATCGCCATGACGCGTAGATCATTGCGCGCCGCGCGGCCGTGCGCAATGCCGCGGCGGTGAGCTGCCGTTCAAGCTCGGTGAGCGGGCGCGTGACTTCGGTGAATCGTCGAGTGACTTCGGTACATCGTCGGGTGACTTCGGTGATCGACCATGTGGGCTCGGTGCGCACTCACGTCACGTCGGTGAGCCATCACGTCAGTTCGGAGCGCGATCATCGCGGCACGCGTCTGAATGAGCGGACCACTGCGCGCGGTCGGCTGCATGCGCATCTCGGCAATTTCACCACGCACCATTGCGAAGTGACCTTCGCGCGTCGTTCAGCGAACGTCGGTGACGAACGACATCACGACCGTGTAGAGTCGAGTGACCACGGCGACGTATCATGTTCGTTCGCGACGTAGCGAGCTGACCACGCGTTTCGACGAGCTCACCTCGGTGCGTCGCGAGTCAACTTCGAAACGACGTCGTTTCACGGCGGTGCATTGCGCCTCGACCACGGCAGTTCGCGAGCTCACGGCGCACAGTTGCCATCTTTCCACGCCGGTGCGGTCGCTCCCGACTCGGCCCGCGGCAATTTGTACGCGGCCATCTGCGATCTCGCGACGCGATCGAACGATGTGAGCACGCAATTGCGCGGTCTCACCACGGCACGTCGCGATCTCGCTACGGTATCACGGGATCTCACCACGCGAGTGCGCGATCAGACCACGCAAATCCGCAGTTTGGCCACGAGAAACTGCGACTTCGCCGGTAATCCCGCCGTTCCGCGCGTCGAATCTGGCGATCCGGCCTCCGACGTCCGATAATTCGCCGACCCCACTCACGTCCTCATGCGCCTACTTCACGTTCTCGCCGCCGCCTCGCTCGTTCCCGCCACGCTTTTCGCCCAGGAAACGCCGACTGAACGCGAGTCGGCGCGCGATGTCGTCCACCAGCTCGACTCGCTCGAGCATTCGCTGAATCTGCCGGCGCTCGTGGCGCGCCTCACCGGGCCGAACGCGGCGCGCGATCAGGTCGCCGCACGCGCGAAGCAGCTCATGACCACCGAGCTGCTCGCCATGGGCGACGACATCACGCGTCATCCGGAGATCGGCTTCCAGGAGAAGCGCTCGGTGCAGATTCTCACCGATTATCTGCGCAAGCACGACTTCACGGTGAAGATCGGCACGCCCGGACTGCCGACAGCCTTCGTCGCGCGTTACAACAAGAACTCCGGTGCGCCGAACCTCGGAGTCATCGTCGAGTACGACGCACTGCGCGGCACCAAGGGCGCGTTCCACGGCGATCAGCACAGCACCCAGGGGCCGATCGGCATCGCCGCCGCGGTCGCGATGGCCGAGTATCTGGCGCGCACGCACACGCCGGGGAGCGTCGTTGTGTTCGGAACGCCGGGCGAGGAGATGATGCCGCCCGATGCGAAGACGGTGATGTTCGACTCGCATGTGTTCGACGGCATGGACATCCTCGTGCGCAGCCATTCGTCCATGGTGACGAGCCGGCCGGCGGCCGGCTTCGGCACCTGCTGCATGAACATCGACGGTGTGAAGTACACGTTCAGCGGTGCGCCGGCGCACGAGCTCACCGCGTGGAACGGCCGGAACGCGCTCACCGCGGCGATTCACCTGTTCAACGATATCGACGGCTTGCGCAGCAACCTGCGGCCGGAGGCTCGCATTCAGGGCATCATCACTGAGGGCGGCGCGGCGCCGAACGTCGTGCCCGACCGTGCGGTGGCCGACTTCTACATCCGCTATCCGGACGAGGTCTACCTCGCGCAGGAGACGGCGATGATCGACGACGCCGCGCGCGCCGCGGCACTCGGTACCGGCACCAAGGTGAAGATCGACCACTACGGCAAGGCGCGCGATGGCATCAGCATCGGCTCGCTCAGCGAAGTGGGATTTGCCTACATGAAGAAGTACGGCGCCACCGGCGTTCAGCCGGAACCGGGCAAGCCGCAGGGCTACGAGGAGACGGGCAGTGTGTCGATGGCGATTCCCGGCATGGGCTTCAGCGCGAAGACATCCAACGCGCCGAACCACACCTACGAGATGCTGGCCGACGCAACGTCACCGGTGGGCCATCAGGGTTTCGTCGTCGACGCGCAGGCGATGGCGGCGCTGCTGTTCGACTTTGCGACCCACCCCGAGTACCGCGCGATCGTCAAGCGCGAGTTCGCGACGATCCACGGACTGCACGCGCGGTACATCGAGGATTTGAAGAAGACGTACACGGTGCCGGTGGTCGGGGCGCCGTAGAACGGCGGAACGGGCGCTGCGCTTGAACGGTGGAACGGGAACCACCCAGACCTGAGATCTCAGATCTCAGACCGTTCCACCGTTCCACCGTTCCACCGTTCCACCGTTCCACCGTTCTACCGCTTGACAGTCCCCGCCCCAAGAGCACTCGGCAGCTTCGCCTCCGCCGCCGGCACTCCATTGCCGCTCGTCGTGCCGGTGTCGATCAGCCCGCGCGACACCAGCTGCGCCGCCAGCACCGTCTGAATGACGTTCGTGATGTTGTTCGTCGTCGTCTCCGGCGCGCCGCCGTTGTCGCCGTTCGAAATCGTCACGAGCTTCGCCTGGGCCAGCGCGTCGGCGATCGCCGGAGCGATCTGCGGCAGCATCTCGATCTGGCGATAGCGGAAGTACGACTCGCCGCCGGCTTCGATCGCCTGATTCACCTTCTGAATGCTCTCGGCCGTCGCTTCCGCGATGCGGCGGATACGGATTGCCTCGGCGTCGGCGTCGGCTTCCGCCGCGAGTCGCACCTTGGCCGCGTCGGCCTTTGCCTGCGCGATCTGCGTCGCGTCGAGCTCGGCCACACGCATGAGACCTGTCGCTTCCTGTCGCTTGGCCTCGGCCTGGGCGATGAGCGCGGCGTTCGACGCCTTCGTCTGCTCCAGCTCGCGCTGCTTGTCCGAAATCGCCCGCTCGGCCTCGAGCTGTGCTTCCTTGGCGCGGCGTGACTGGTTCGCCGCGACGATATCGGCGTTGGCCTGCGCCTCGGCGGCCGACTGGCGGCGGCGAGCTTCCGCGACTTCAGACTGTACGACCTTGATATTCAACGAGTTGAATATGAGGCCGAGGTCTGTGAGCTCCCGCGAGCACGCCTTGCGGATGATCACGGCAAGCGGATCGTCCTCGTCTTCGAGCGACGACGTGTCCGCCGGCACCAGCTCGGCCGCCGGGCGCGCGGCGACGCTCGTTCCCGCACTCGCCGCGGCAGCCAAAGCGCGGGGAGTCGGAGCCGCCTTCGCCGAGAAGAGCTGGTCGTGCGTGAGAAGGTTCATCGCGCGACGGCCGGAGCTGGACAGCAGATCCGTGAGCGTGTTGAGCTGATCGGCGTCGCTCTTCGAGAAGAAGCGGTTCGCCGCCGTCTTGATCAGCGTGTCCGTGTCGCCGACCGAGACGATCGCGCTCGCCAGCACTCGGACTTTAATTGGACGAGGAGTCCCGTTCTCATCGATGTCGGCCGTCTGATCGGTGATGTCGAGGTCGATGTTGATGACCTTGCTCGAGATCGTCGTGCCCGTCGTGAGCAGCGGGATCTCCTTGGACTTGCCCGGACCGCGATAGATCACCGTGCCGCCGTGCAGCCAGCTCACCAGGCGGATGGTGCCGGCTTCGACGTTCTTGAGAAAGCTGGCGACGATCATCGGAATGACGATGACGACGAAGCCGACGATGATGGCGATGGTGACGCCGCCTGATAGGAAAGTCATGAAAAGAGAGAGGAGAGAGGAGAGAGGAGAGAGGAGGGCAACGACCCAGTCTTGAGTTGTCAGATTTCAGCTTTCAGCTTTCAGATCACAGATATCAGTTCACAGGAGCGAGACGGTGCAGCAGTTCTTGTCGGCGTTCACGTCCTCGATCCGCACGCGCTGGCCCGCCCGAATGCGGGGGCCGGGGAGCACGCGGTCGTTCGCGCGCAGCGTCGCGAGGATCTGAACGACCTGGCCGTCGACTTCCAGCGATACGATGCCCTGGCCGTTGGCGTCGAAGCTCGTGACCGCCGTCGCTTCATCTGTGACGGCGCTCTCGAGCGTGAGAGCCGGTTGCGACGCGAAACGCATCGAGACGTTCCATAGCGGCGTAACGAGGCCGCGCTCGAACACGATGCCGCCGGCAATCGCGGCGAGCAGCAGCAGCGGTCCGCCGAGCAGCGGGCGGAGTAGCGATCCCGCGGCGCCGAACCCCAGCAGCAGACTGAACACCAGGCGTGGTGAGGTGACGGCGAGCAGCGTGCGGGCAGCCGCGGCGCTCACGTTGTGCGCGATGGCGGAATGTGCCGGTCCACTCGCGGCGCTCTGGGCCGCTCCGCTGGTGTGCTGAACGTGACCTTGGGAGCCACCATGCTGATGTCCCGCATGGCCGGCGTGACCCACGTGTCCGTGATGGCCATGATGCCCGAGCCCGCTCACCGCCATGGCGCCGAGTCCAGCGCCGCCGAGCAGGAGAGTCCAGGTATAGAGGTCCATCGTGAGCACAGGGGTAGAGTTTCGGAACGGCAATTACACAACGTGGAACGGCTTTGAGAAGTTACAGGAAACGCGACGGCCGCGCAGCGAACGTTCGCTGCGCGGCCGTCGTTCAAAGGCGATCAGGGAACCGACTTCGTCGTTTCCGGCAGCAGCACGAAGCGCGCGTAGTTCTTCGTGTTGAAGTACTGCCTGGCCGCCGCCTGGATCTGGGCTGCCGTCAGTTGCTTGACCATGGCGTCGTAGGCGCCAGCCAAGCCGGCAATGTCTTCGCCGGCCTGCTCGCGACCCATGATGTTGGCGAGCCAGTAGCCGTTCTGCTTGAGGCTCACCTCGCGCGTGCGCGTGATCTCCTCGCGCACCTTCTCGACGTCGGAGGCCGACGGCCCTCTGGTCTGGAGCGTGTCGATCAACGCGAACACCGCTTTGGTCAGCTTGTCGGCATTTTCCGGCGAGGAGCTGAACTGCACCGCGATTGAATACTGCGGGCGCGGCACCTTGCCGCACGCGCCGCTGACGCTCGGGCTGTACGTGCCGCCGAGCTGCTCGCGCAGCGTTTCATTCAGCTTGATCTGAAACACATCGTCGAGGGCGAGCAGCGCGAGGCGGTTTGCCGGCGTCGATTCGCAGGTGCCGGTGAACTCGATCACCGTGTTCGCCTTGGGTTCGGTTCCCTTGTGCACCACCTTTTCGATGACGCCCGTCGGCGGCGCATGGCCCACGACCTTGTACGTCTCGTGGCGCCCCGTGGCCGGCAGCGACGCGAGGTACTTCTCGACGAGCGGCTTGAGGGTTTCGAGATCGACATTGCCGACGAACACGAACGTGAAATCGCTCGCGTCGGCGAAGCGATCCTTGTAGAACGCTAAAGCCTTTTGCGGGTCGACTTCGGAGAACGTCGCGACGCTCAGCGGCCGCGCGCGGAAATCGTGCTGGCTCATCGTCCAGCTCACGGTATCAGAGAACACCGAGCTTGGATCGGCGCCGCGGTTCGCCAGATACGGCTGCACCTGATTCGTGAACGCCTTGAAAGCCGCCGTGTCCAGGCGCGGCGCGGTGAAATCGAGATAGATGAGCTGGAACATCGTCTCGATGTCCTTGGGCGAGGCATGCCCGCTCAGCCCTTCGCTCGTCTCGCTGATCGCCGCCGACGCGATCGCCGCCTTGCCGGCCAGCTTCTTCTGGAGATCGACCGCGTTGAACTCGCCGAGACCGCTGATGCCAACCACCTGCGACGCGAGCGCCGCCGACATGTAGTCCGAATCTGGCGCCAGCGACGTTCCGCCCATGCTGTAGCCGCCGAACACCACTTCGTCCGCCTTGAAGTCGGTCGGCTTCACGATCACGCGCGCGCCGTTCGACAGCGTCCATTCCGTGACGCCGACGGTTGGCACCGTGCTCTCCGCCACGACACGTCCGGGTGCCGGCGGATGCGCGACGAGCGCCGCGCTCGACAGCGTCTCCGTGTACGCCTGCACCGGCGCCTTCGCCGCCGCATCGAACACCGCGAGCAGGTCGGCCCGCGTCGGAATCTTTACGCTATCCTTTTGCGGCGATTCGGCGAGAATGATCCGGTTGTCATCCGTGATCCAGCCGCTCGCCATCTTGTTGACGTCGGACACCGTGATGCCCGGAATCAGCTCCTTGGCCAGCGTGTACTCGTACGCGATGCCCGGAATGGCATTGCCGTTCAGATAATTGTCGATGTAGTCCTCGACGAATGCCGCCGACTGCGTCTTGTCGCGTTCGGCGTACGCCTGCTCGTATCCGCGCAGAATGTCCTCCTTGGCGCGATCGAGCTCGGACTGGAGAAAGCCGTACTGGTCGACGCGCTTGGCCTCGGTGAGCAGCGCCTCGAGCCCGCGGGGAATCGCGCCGTCCTTCACGTCAGCGGAGAGCGTGAATGCATCGGTCGTCCGACCGACGAAGCTGCCGCGCGACGCGCTCGCGCCGAGGAACGGCGCGTCCGGCTTCTGCGCGATCTCGGCCAGACGGGCATTGAGCATTCCCAGATAGAGCCGCTCCATCAGATCGCGGCGGAAGTCGCCGACGGTCCGGGTCTTCTCGGCCGGCTGCTTGAAGATCAGGTCGACGTCGGAGCTGGTGGCCTCCTTGTCCGACGCGATGGCAATCAACGGTTCCTTGTTCGGCGGCACGCCGGACAGCGTGCGCGCGGGCGCGTTCGCCGGCTCGGGCAGATGGCCGAAGTGCTGCTTGATCTCCGTTTCGATCTGGTCGGGATTGAAATCACCGACGGCGATCACCGCCTCGAGGTCCGGACGATACCACTCCTTATAGAAGGAGCGGAGCCGCGACGGCGTGGCTGACATGATGCTGGCTTCGTTGCCGATCGGGAGCCGGTCGGCGTAGCGCGAGCCCTGCAGCGCGATGGGCAGCCACTGGTGCAACATGCGATCGCCGGCGCCTTTGCCGAGCCGCCACTCCTCGCGCACGACGCCGCGCTCGTTGGTGACTTCGGTAGAATCGAAGACCTGGCCGTGCGCCCAATCTTCGAGAATGGTGAATGCCTGATCGACGATTCGGGCCGTATCGGTCGGAATCGGGAGGATGTAGACCGTCTCGTCGAAGCCGGTATACGCGTTGAGGTCGGCGCCGAACCGCACGCCGATCGATTCGAGATATTTGATCAGGTCGTTCTTGGCAAAGTGCGTGGTGCCGTTGAACGCCGTGTGTTCGATGAAGTGCGCAAGCCCGAGCTGATTCTGATTCTCGAGAATCGAGCCCGCGTTGACGACGAGCCGCAGCTCGGCCCGCTTCTCCGGCTTGGCGTTCTGGCGGATGTAGTAGTGAATGCCGTTCGGCAGCGTCCCGACCCGCACTTTGGGATCGGTGGGCAGCGGGGTGCTGAGCGCGGGCGGGGTGCCCGCCGCGGCTGACGTTACGGTCTGGGCCGCGCCAGGCGCAGCGAAAGCGGCGACGAACGCGCCGGTGAGCGCGAACGAGAGCAGAGGCTTGGTCATTGTAAGGGGCTGCGGGATGGATGGTCGCGGGCCGTGCCGAATTATGAGACTGTCGGACCGACGGCGCAGCAACAGGTGGTACACGACTGACCGGTAGGAGTTGCCGCCCCCGCCCTCCCCCCGCATGTTCCTCCGACCCCTTTCCAGCACGCTCCCGAGGATGCGCATGCGCTACCGTTTCCTGCTCGCCGTTCCTGCTCTGTTCGTGACCAGCCTCGCCGCCGCTCAGCAGCGTGCGGTGACCGCGGCCGACTATAGCCACGCCGAGCAGTTCCTGAACTTCAATACGAATTCGCTCGTGTTCGGCACGTCGGTGCGGCCGACCTGGCTGAGCAACGATCGGTTCTGGTTCCGCGACGTCACGCCGACCGGCACGGAGCTGATTCTCGTCGATCCGGCGAAAGGCGTGCGGACGCGCTGCGATGCCAATCCGGTGGCCTGCGGCATTCCGGCGAACGCGGCGACGCAGGGCGGCCGTGGCGGATTCGGAGGACGCGGTGGCCGTGGCGGACGCGGCGGGGCGAATCAGCGGCCTCCGGAAACGCTTTCGCCGGACGGCACCAAGGCGGCGTTCATCCGTGATTGGAATCTATGGATGCGCGACGTGCCGACGGGTCGCGAGATCCAGCTGACGCACGACGGCGTCAAGGACTTCGGCTACGCCACCGACAACGCCGGCTGGACGAACAGCGATCGCGCGATTCTGCTCTGGTCGCCGGACTCGAAGAAGATCGCCACCTTCCAGCAGGACCAGCGCGGCGACGGCGACATGTATCTCGTCAGCACGCGCGTCGGCCATCCCGAGTTGCGCGCATGGAAGTATCCGCTGCCGGGTGACAGCGTCGTCACGATGATTCATCGCGTGATCATCGACGTCAGCGGCGCCACGCCGAAGATGATTCGCCTCCAGATGCCGCCCGACCAGCACCGGTCGACGCTCTGCGACGACATCTCGTGCCGCGGCGGAGACTGGTCCGACGTCGACTGGTATCCCGACGGCTCGCACGTCGCGTTCGTATCGACGTCGCGCGATCACAAGCACGAGGTGCTACGCGTGGCCGACGCGGCCACCGGTGCGGTTCGCGACGTGATGCACGAGGACGTGCCGACGCAGTACGAGTCCGGCAATGGCCGCGTGAACTGGCACGTGCTGCCGGCGTCGAACGACGTGATCTGGTTCTCGGAGCGGTCCAACTGGGGCCAGCTCTATCTGTATGACCTCACCAGCGGCGCGCTGAAGCACCAGATCACGAGCGGCGACGGCAACGTCACGCAGCTGCTGCGCATCGACACGACGCACCGCGAGCTGTACTTCGAGGCGGTTGGCAAGCAGCCAGGTGTCGATCCGTACTTCACACAATTCTACAAGATCGGCATGGACGGCAAGGGCCTGACGCTGCTGACTCCTGAGCCGCAGGATCACCAGATCACGCTGTCGCCGTCCGGCCGGTACTTCGTCGACACGTACTCCACGCCGACGATTCCGCAGACCACGGTCGTGCGCGATCTGAACGGCAAGGTCGTGGTGAACGTCGAGAAGGCGGACATCACGCGACTCCTCGCCACCGGCTGGAAGCCGCCGATGCCGATCACGGTCAAGGCGCGCGACGGCAAGACGGATCTCTACGGCCTGATGTTCGTTCCGACGCATCTCGATTCGAACGCGAAGTATCCGATCATCAATCACATCTACCCCGGCCCGCAGACCGGATCGGTCGGTTCGCGCCAGTTTTCGGCCGCCCGCGGCGACGCGCAGGCGCTCGCGGAGCTGGGCTTTGTCGTCGTGGAGATCGACGGCATGGGCACCCCGTGGCGGTCGAAGGCGTTCCACGACGCGTACTATGGCAACATGGGCGACAACACGCTGCCCGATCAGGTCGCAGGCATGAAGGAGCTGGCGCAACGATACAAGTGGATCGACATCGATCGCGCCGGCATCTACGGCCACTCCGGCGGCGGCTTCGCCACGGCCGACGCAATGTTCCGCTATCCAGACTTCTTTAAGGTGGGTATCGCCGAATCGGGCAACCACGACAACCGCGTGTACGAGGACGATTGGGGCGAACGGTACGAGGGCCTCGTCTCCGGCTCGAACTACGAGGAAGCGGCGAACGAGAATTTCGCGAAGAATCTCAAGGGCAAGCTGCTGCTGGCGCACGGCACGATGGATAACAACGTGCCGCCGAACAACACACTGCTCGTTGTCGACGCGCTGATCAAGGCGAACAAGGACTTCGATCTGCTGATGATTCCG
>JAICKA010000030.1 GCA_025928185.1 Gemmatimonadaceae bacterium | reverse complement strand
CTTTGCGTGGCGATGCAGCCGGTGAGGAGCGTGCTTGCCCCGGCGGCGACGAGCAGTCCTGTGAGGTAGCGCATGTGTCGAGACTCCGGTGAGACGGTTATAGGACCTCACGGGGCGCGCAGTGCAAGAACCGAGCACAGTATCACAAATGTGATTACGGTCACGCACCCACTGTGACGCTCACCGGAAATGAGAGAATTCGAATGACGCGGCGGCGCGACATGACGCGCGATCGATCACAAAAACGCGCAAAGGCGCCGCGTGGCGGCGCCTTCGAGGTGCAACATCCATTCGAATTCTCAGATGAGCTTGCTTCCAGAGCCACAGGTCGGAATTGAACCGACGACCGCTCGATTACGAATCGAGTGCTCTACCCCTGAGCTACTGTGGCAACCCTCCGACTATCCTCTCTCCGCTCCGCCTCTATCCTCTGTCGTCAATGCCCTGGCGCGGACTCGAACCGCGACGCCTTGCGGCACCACCCCCTCAAGATGGCGTGTCTACCAATTTCACCACCAGGGCCCCGCACCTTCGTCGTGCCTGTCGTACATGTCATGCCTGTCCTGCGTTCAGCTATCAGTTCATCAGCATCAGCAAACTGGAAAGACCACCCAATTCACCGTGTTGCCAGTGTCACTGTGAGCTGTCCCACACGGGAGCGACGGGGCTCGAACCCGCGACCTCTCGAGTGACAGTCGAGTGCTCTAACCAAGCTGAGCTACGCCCCCAACACCTACGCTTGAACGGTGAAACGGTGGAACGGTGGAACGGTGGAACGCTCACGTGCTCGAGCCTTTCACCGTTCATCCGTTCATCCGTTCATCCGTTCCACCGTTCCACCGTTCCACCGTTCCACCGTTCATAGCCCGTAGGGGAGTCGAACCCCTCTCTGCACCGTGAAAGGGTGCCGTCCTAACCGATAGACGAACGGGCCGGCGCACACCACGGTCCTGCCCTCACTTCAAAAAATCATCATAGCGGTAACGGGATTCGAACCCGTGTTTGGGCCTTGAGAGGGCCCCGTCCTAGTCCCCTAGACGATACCGCCGCGTCTGTTCTCACTGCTCACAACTCGAAGCTCACAGCTCGAAGCTCTCTCCCCTCTCCCCTCCCCCCTCTCCCCTCTGCTGCCACAGGCCGGGAGGGACTTGAACCCCCAACCGCTGGTTTTGGAGACCAGTGCTCTACCAATTGAGCTACCGACCTATTCGTCCCCCCGCCCCGCCACCGACGGCCCCGTTGTCGTGCAGGGTGACTGACGGGAATTGAACCCGCAACCCCCGGAGCCACAGTCCGGTGCTCTAACCAATTGAGCTACAGTCACCATGGCGGCGCCGCTCGCCGCGACGCCAATCCTCAGCCGCGACCAACCCTGGAACGCCGCGGAGAGATTTGCATCTTAACCAGCCGAATCCCCCCGATCAACAGCGACGCTACTTCGCGCGCTCCTGGTACTCTCCGGTGCTGGGATTCACCTTCACCTTGTCGCCAGTGCCAACGAATTCCGGCACGTTGATCGTCACGCCGTTCTCGAGCTTGGCCGGCTTCGACGACGCGTTCTTCGTCGCCGTCTTCATCACCGGCGCCGTCTCCACCACCTCGAGGACGAGCGAGTTCGGCATCTTGATGCCCACCGGCCGGCCATCGTAGTACTCGGCCTGGATCTTCATGCCCGGCTGCATCCACTGCGCGTTGTCGCCGAGCATCTCATCGTCCATCTCGAGCTGATCGTAGTTCTCCGTATTCATGAAGTGGTATGTGTCCCCACCCTGATACAGGAACTCGAGGTCGTGCGTTTCCATCGACGCCGGATCGATCGAGTCGGCGGCGCGAAAGCGATGCTCGAAGCTCGAGCCGGTGCGCAGGTTCTTGAGCTTCGCCTGCACCATTGCGCGCAGGTTGCCCGGCGTGTGGTGGCGGAACTCGAGAATGCGGCACGGCTCGCCCTCGAACACGATCACCATGCCACGACGAATCTGGGTTGCGGGAATTGCCATATCGATCAGCCCGATTTGATGTCAACGACTCGGCCGGCGGGGTGAGCAGCCGGCGTACGTCGCGTAAAGATAGACAGCCTTTCAACTTAGATAATTAGCGCGCGACGGTCAAGCTACCGAGCGCGCGGCACCGACTGGGCCGTCGAATCCAGCACAGGCCGAATCTCCGACCACACATGATCGGCCACGATCCGCTCGCCGACGTAATTCGGATGCACTCCGTCGGCCTGGTTCAGCTCGCGGTGACCGGCCACATCCGTCAAGAGAAATGGCAGCAGCGTCACCCCTTTTTCCTTTGCCACCGTCGGGTAGACGTTGTGAAATGCCGAGGCGTACGCCGGACCCAGATTCGGGAGCGCCTCCATCTGCACGAGCAGCACACGCGCGTCCGGCCGCTTCGCCGCCACGCGATCGAGAATCGTCTCCAGATTCGAACGCAACGTCGATGGCGGAATCCCCCGCAACCCGTCGTTCGCTCCCGTTTCCAGCACCATCACGCGGAAGTTGCCGCGCAGCAGCCAATCGAGGCGGTCGAGCAATCCGGACGAGGTTTCGCCGCTCACGCCGGCGTCCACCACCTGAAATGGCAGGCCCGCCGAGTCGATCTTCTGCTGGATGAGCATCGGATACGCGCTGTCCGGCTCGAGGCCGAGTCCCGCGGTCAAACTCGTGCCGACGAACAACACCACTGGACGCGCGCTCGGCCGAGCCGAGGTGGCCCCGGATGTAGATTTTGGTGCGCTACCGGAGCGCGCGGACGATCCGGCCGCGCCGGAATCCGCCGGCGCATCATGCGATCCCGCTCCACAGTCGGCCAGCGTCGTCACGATCGTCAGCGCCAGCGCCGCGACCGTGACCACCGTCGCCCGTCGTCCCCAGTTCCCCGCTCTCATGCTCGTCGCTCGTGAGTTATCGAAGGAATATCGCAGCGGTGACAACCGGCTCGCCGTGCTGCGCGACGTTTCGTTCACTATTCCGCAGGGCGCATTCGTGGCGATCGTCGGCCCGTCCGGCAGCGGCAAGACGACGCTGCTCGGCCTGCTCGCCGGTCTCGACACGCCGACGCATGGCAGCGTGCTGATCGACGACGCGGATCTCACCGCGATGGACGAAGACGAACGGGCGAAGCTCCGCGGCCAGAAAGTCGGCTTCGTGTTTCAGAGCTTTCAGTTGCTCTCCACGCTCACGGCGCTGGAGAACGTGCAGGTGCCGCTCGAGCTGCGCGGCGAGTCCGGAGCCGGTGAACGGGCGCGCGAGCTGCTGGCGCGCGTGGGACTCGCGGACCGGCTCGACCACTTTCCGACGCAGCTTTCCGGCGGCGAGCAGCAGCGCGTCGCCATCGCGCGCGCGTTCGCCAACGCGCCGCGGATTCTCTTCGCCGACGAGCCGACGGGCAATCTCGACAGCGACACCGGCGGCCGCATCGTCGAGCTGCTCGAGTCGCTCAACCGCGAATCGAAAACGACGATCGTGCTCGTCACCCACGACGCGACGCTCGCCGCGCGCACGCAGCGGATCATTCGCCTGAGCGACGGGCGCGTCGTGTCGGACAGCGCCGAGCGCGCCGCCTGATGGCCGCGTTCCCGCAGCTCGTCAGCCTGGCGTGGCGCGAGAGCCGCACGGCTCGGCGCAAGCTGCTGCTCTACATGTCATCGATCTCGCTCGGCGTCGCGGCGCTCGTGGCGATCGACTCGTTCTCCGAGAACGTGATCGAATCGGTGCACGACCAGTCGCGCGCCCTGATGGGCGGCGACGTCGCGGCGACGCGCAACGCGAAGCGCACGGCAGCTGTCGATTCGCTCGTCGACTCGCTGGCGCAACACGGCGTGCCTTCGACGACTTCGACCGACTTTCTCTCGATGGGGCTCGTGCCGCGCACGGGCGGTACCCGTCTGGTGCAGGTACACGCGATCGCCCCGGGCTATCCGTTCTACGGCAACATCACCACCGCGCCCGCCTCCGCGTGGGCGCAGTTGCAGACGGGCCACCACATCGTCGTCGACCCGTCGCTGCTGGTGTCGCTCAACGCGCATGTCGGCGACTCGCTCGCGCTGGGGAATCAGCGATTTCTCATTACTGGATCGCTCACCAGCGTGCCGGGCGACGTGGGAATCAGCGCGGCGATCGGACCGCGCGTCTACATCCGCGAGCGCGATGTGGCGGCCACCGGCCTGGTGGTGTTCGGCAGCCGCGCACAGTTCGAGACGCTGTTCAAGCTGCCGGCGCGAATGTCGTCCGACCTGTTCACGGCGCGCTACTCGAAGCGGCTGCTCGCCGGCACCACCGGCTCGGTGCGCGGCGCAGGCTACAACGAATCGCGCCTGGCGAACGCGATCGATCAACTGCACGACTATCTCGCCGTCGTCGGCCTCGTGGCGCTGCTGCTCGGCGGCATCGGCGTGGCGAGCGGCGTCCACGCCTTCGTGATGCGGAAGATCGACGCGACGGCAATTCTCCGCTGCCTGGGCGCGACGAGCTGGCAGGTACTGGGGATCTACGCGTCCCAGGCGGCAGTGATGGCGTTCATCGGCGCGGCGCTCGGCGTGCTGCTCGGCATCGGCATCCAGTTCCTGTTGCCGGGCGCGCTGCACGATTTTCTGCCGGTCGACGTTGCCGTGCATCTTGCGCCATCGGCGATCCTGCTCGGGCTGAGCATTGGCGTGTGGGTGGCGCTGATGTTCGCGTTACGGCCGCTCGTCGGATTGCGGCGCGTGTCGCCGCTCCAGGCACTGCGGCGCGAGCGCGACGCCGATGCGCTCAAGCGCACGCGGCGCGATCCGCTGCAACTCGTGCTGTCGCTCGCGATCGTCGCGACGGTGCTCGACCTCGGATTGAGCCGAGCGAACACGGTGGCGCGGGGGATCGGGTTCACCGTGGCGATCGGCGCGGCGATCGGGATCCTGTGGATAAGCGCGGCCGCGCTCTCCTGGGCCGCGCGGCGCTCGCTGCGCCCGTCGTGGCCGTTTCCGCTGCGACAGGGACTGGCGAGCCTGTACCGGCCGGGCAACCAGACGCGGGCCGTGGTGCTCGCGCTCGGGTTCGGCGTGTTTCTCGTCGGCACGTTGTACCAGGTGCAGCACAACATCCTGCGCTCGCTCAGCGTGCGGATGGGCGAAGCGCGGGCCAACGTCGTGTTCTTCGACGTTCAGGAATCTCAGAAGGCTGGCATCGACTCGATCGTCCACGCCGGCGGCAACGAGATGATCGACGAAACGCCGATCGTTCCGATGCGCGTCGCCTCCATCAACGGCACGCCGGTGAGCGATCTGCTGCGCGTCGACAGCGTCGAACGCGCACAGCGCCGGCGCGACGGTCGTTCGGAGCGGAGCGGCGGCGATCGGCGGGGCCGGCCGAGTCGCTGGGCGCTGCGTCGCGAATTCCGATCGACCTTTCGCGACACCCTCACGGAATCCGAGCAGCTCGTGGCGGGACGGTGGTTTTCCGCCGCGCGCTCAGACAGCGTGGGCGAAGTGTCGCTGGACCGCGACGCGGCCGACGAGCTCGGGGTCAAGCTCCGCGACACGATCACCTGGAACGTGCAGGGCGTGATGGTGCCGACGATCGTGACGAGCTTGCGAGAAGTGAAATGGCAGAGCTTTTCGCCGAACTTCTTCGCGGTATTCGACCCGCGGTCGCTGCGCGACGCGCCCAAGCAGTTCGCGATTCTCGCTCGCGCGCCGAACCCGACGGCGATCGCGCGCGTGCAGCGCGACGTGATCGAGAAATACCCGAGTGTCTCGAGCCTCGACCTCACGCTCGTGCAGCGTACGGTAACCGACGTGCTCGGCAAGGTGACAATGGCCGTGCGATTTCTCGCGCTGATCAGTCTCGCGCTCGGCATCCCGGTGCTGTTCAGCGCCGTGGCGGCGACACGCCGCGAGCGGTTGCGCGAGGGCGTGCTGCTCAAGACCCTCGGCGGCACACGCCGGCAGATCGTGCGCATCATGCTGGCGGAGTACACGCTGCTCGGCGCGCTCGGTGCGCTGACCGGCGTGATTCTGTCGACGCTCGCCGCGTGGGCGCTCGTGCACTGGATCTTCCGGTCGTCATTCGTGCCAGCGCTGCTTCCCGCGGGCGCCGTCGGGCTGGCGATGATCGCACTCGCGGTGGCGATCGGCGTGCTGACGGGACGCGACGTATTCGCGGAGACGCCGATGGCGGCGCTCCGCGAATCGTGATCCGCCGTTACATGATCGGCACGGACAGGTTCAGGTTGGCGTAGTAGCGCGCCTTGTAGGTGCCGGGAATGATGTAGCCGTCGCCGTTGCCGCCATCCTTCGCCTGGGCGAGCCCCGCGTAGTTGGGACCGACGAAGAGGAAACTGTAATACGTGTTTCCCAGCAGGTTGTCGGCGCCGACCGACAGGTCGAGCGTGAACCGCCGCCGGAGCTGCGTCGAGTAGCCGAGCTTCGCATCGACGAGATGGTACGCCCGGACCCACGTCGAGTTGTCGAACGTCACCGGCACGCGGCTGACGTACTCGTAGGTGCCGTTGAAATGCACGCCGACGCGGGTGCCGACGTCGAGACCGGCGCTCACCATGTTCCGTGGTACGCGCGCGACCTGGTTGTTCGAGAAGTCGACCGTGTTCGGACCGTTGTTGTTGTCGCTCTTGAAGTCGATGTACTTGGCGTCGGTGTAGGTGTACGACGCCCAGGGGCGCAACAACGAGAGCGCCCGCGTTGAATCGGAGGCGAGCAGCACCGCGAGCGACGCCTCGACGCCGGCATTCCGCTGCTCGCCGACGTTCGTGGTGGAGCTCACGCCGCCGACCGACTGGCTCACGAGCTTGTTCGTGTTGTCGAGATCGAACAGCGCCAGCGACCCGTTGAGCCGGTTCTCGAACAAACTGCCTTGCGCGCCGACCTCGTACTGGATCGCCCGCTCCGGCTTGAGGCCGAGGTTCACGGTGTTGTCGCTCGAGATCACCTGCGTGAGGAGCGGCGGCGTGTAGCCGGTGCTGACGCTCGCGTAGAGCGAGCCGAAGCCGCCGAGCGCTTTCGTGAGCTGCACGCGCGGAGCGAACACGGTGCCGAACGAGCGCGTCAGCACCCTCGTCGTGTCGAAGAGCTGATTGTTGCGCAGCAGATTGTGGACGGCAAAGGTGTTGTGAATCAGGTCGCCGCCGGCGGTCAACGTCACCTGGCCGGGAAAGGTGAAGTTCCATTCGGTGAATGCATACGCGTTCACCGCGTAGTTCTCCGATGCGCTCGGCCGCTCGACGAACGGCGGCGCGGGGATGATGAACACGCCATTGCTCGTGACGTTCGAGCGCTGCGCCATCGCGCCGAACGTACCCGCCACGTCGACGCGATCGATTTGACCGGAGTAGCCGAACGAGGTGCGCGCCCCGAGGTTGAACTGTGTTGCATCCGTAAAGCCGTGCGCGAACGGCTGGTTCGCGAAGCGCCCGGAACCGAACACGGTGGTCTGATTGGTGAAGCGATTACTGATCTTGTAATTGTCGGTGATGCCCGTCAGAAAGCTCGTGAGCTGGATGTGCGAATCATTCGCGAGATAGAGCGGGTTGGCGATCGGCTGCCGCGCGTAGAAATCGGTGCTGTCGATCTCGCCGGCCAGCTCTTCGTACGACCGATTGTACGAGAAGAACGCGCCGACCGCCTGCTTGGTGCCGATGGCGAAATCGCCGTTGGCGCGCGCGTACTCCTTGCGTGACCGGCTGTGCGCCCGGAAGGAGTTGTCTTCCTGATGGCCGTAGTTCACCTCGAGATCGGCGTTGTTGCTCGCGCGCTGGAACGAGGTGTTGGTGCGCAGCAATCCGTCGCTGCCGCCGAGGAGCTGTTGATTGATGCTGGTTTGATTGGGGATGGGACGCGCGAGCGTCATGTGAACGGTGCCGCCGATGGCGCTGCCGTAGAGGCTCGACGCCGGTCCCTTGATCACTTCGACGGACGCGAGGCTCGCAAAATCGACGTCGTCGAGGGTGGTGGCGCCGGTCGCGTCCGTGATCGGCACGTTGTTCAGAAACACGTTGTAGCCGAGTCCATTCGAGTTCGGGCTGTTGCCGCTGGTGCTCGGGTAGTAGCCGCGAATGGTGATGCGCGCGCCGCCGAACGGCGTGCGCGACTGCATGAACACGCCGGGCACCGTGTTCACCGCGTCGGCGAGATTGAGTCCGTTGAATCGGTCGATGTCGCCGCGCGTAACGACGGCGGTCGACGGCGCCGGCGTGTGCGCCACGACCTGGACGCCGGGCAGCTCGGCGGCGGCCGGGGTGAGCGCGATGCGGAGCGGCTCGTCGCCACTCACGGGTACCTGGCGGGTCGTGTAGCCGACGCGACTCACGGTGATGCTCGCGATGGCGTGCGCGGAGGTCAGCACGAAGGTGCCTGAGTCGTTCGTGGCCGTGGCGATCGGCGTGCCGGTGACGTCCACGATTGCGCCGACGACGGCTTCTCCGTTCTGCTGATCGACGACGGTGCCGCGCACGGTGGCCTGCGCGTGAGCGGCCAGGGGCAGCACGACAATGAGGAGGGCGGCGGTCCAGAGTCGGCGCATCGGGAAGGCGGGCGGGTTCAATTGTGAATATTTCATGAACGCGCAACGTATTGCCGCCGCCCGAATGGGCGCAAGAGGCGTTCAGCTCACGGGCAGCGTCAACCGGAATTCGGTTCGACCCGGCCGCGACTCGACGACCTCGAGACGGCCGCCGTGCAGCTCGGCGATGCGCCGTGCGATCGCCAGGCCGAGACCCGCGCCTGGAATGGATGCGCGCTCGCCGTCCGAGCGCGCATCGTCGACGCGAAAGAATCGCTCGAACACGCGGGCGCGTGCGTCGGCGGGAATGCCTTCGCCCTGGTCGACGACGCTGATCGCCACCGCGCCATTGCCGCGCGTGAGCGCGACGTCGACCGTGCCACCCTCCGGCGAGTGCTTGATCGCATTGTCGAGCAGATTGAGCAGCAGCCGTCCCAACTGATCGGCATCGCCCTCGAACGGCGCCTCGACCAGCTCGCGCAGCTCGACGTGCACGCCGCGCTGCGCCGCCACTGGCCGCACGCCGCGCGTCGCCGAATCGACGATGTCCTCGAGGTAGAGCGCGTCGCGGCGCGGTACGAGGTGGCCCGCGTCCGTGCGCACGAGGAGAAACAGATCGTCGACGATGCGGCCGAGCCGCTGCGCCGCGTCGCGCATCACGGAGATGGAGGTGCGGTAGTCCTCCTCGCTCCGATGCGTCTGCGCGAGCGTGACATCGGCTTCGGTCCGTAGGATCGTTGTCGGCGTGCGCAGCTCGTGCGATGCGTCGGCCATGAACTGTCGCTGCAGCGCGAACGACGCCTCGAGGCGATCGAGCAGATCGTTGACGACGCGCGCGAGCTTGACCAGCTCCTCGCTGCCGCCGACGGGCAGTCGCTCCTGCAGGTTCGCCGTGCTGATTTCGGCGGCGCGCGCCGCCATGAGCGAGACCGGCGCGAGGCTGCGCGTCGTGACGAAGTAGCCGCCAGTCGCGGCGCAAATAATCAGCAGCGGGAGCACGACGATGAACACCTGCCGCATGCGCGCCAGCATCTCGTCGATGTCGCTCAAGCCGTAGGTGCCAGTGAGGCCGAAGCGCTCGCCCGTAACGATCAGCGGCGTCGAGATCACGCGATAGTCGCCGTCGGCGCGCGGAACGGTGAGCACTTGCGGATTGTCGAGATTGCGGCCGGCGAGCGCGCGCACGAGCCACGCATCGTCCGTGGGTGGTTCGTCGCGCGTCGGCCCGGGCTGCGGCGGCGTCATCGCCACCACGCGATGCGCGCTGTCGAGAATGGCGATGTGCAGATCGCGGAAGCGCACTTCGTTCGCCGTCGTCTGCATGGCCGACATCGCACCCGACGCGGCGCGCCGCTCGGCGCCGACTTCGCGAGAGAATGCGGTGAGCGCGTCGCCGATGAATCGATCGGTCCGTTCGTACAGCGTCCGCTCGAACAGATAGTAGCCGCCGAGCGCGAACGCGATGAGTGGCACGCCGAGCAGCACGATGTACCAGAGCGTGAGGCGCCACCGTAGCGTCGACGGCCAGCGAACCACGCTACCTCCGCTCGCGCGTGGCCTTCGACCGCTCGCCGCGCGCCGGCGCGGCGCCACCGCCGCCCGACGTCGCGGGGGCGTCGAGCATGAAGCCGCTGCCGCGCACGGTGACGAGGAGCGGAGATTTTTCGCCGTCGCCGATCTTGCGGCGCAGGCGGCTGGCGTAGACGTCGATGATGTTCGAGTACGTGTTGCGCGTGTCGTCCCACACGTGTTCCATCAGCTCCGCGCGGCTGACGACGCGGCCCGCGTTGCGCGCCAGATGCAGCAGAAAGGCGAATTCGGTCGTCGTGAGCGCAATGTCCCGATGGTTGCGCTGCACGCGCAGCCGCGCCGTATCGATCACCAGATCGCCGACGACGAGCGTGGCCGGCGCGACCTCGCCGCGGCGCCGCGTGAGCGCGCGAAGCCGGGCGAGCAGCTCGCCGAAGTCGAACGGCTTGGTCATGTAGTCGTCTGCGCCCGCATCGAGTCCGGCGATGCGACGTTCGACGTCGTCGAGCGCCGTGAGCATCAGAATCGGCACGGCGTTGGCACGCTCGCGAATGGCGCGGCAGACGGCGATGCCGTTCTTGCCCGGCAGCAGCACGTCGAGAATGATCGCGTCGTACTCGTTGGCCGACGCGAGCGACAGCGCCTGCGGGCCGGCGGCCGCCTGATCGACGACGTACAACGCCTCGCGGAGCCCGCGAGCGATGGCGGTACGCAGCATCCGGTCGTCTTCGGCGAGGAGGACCCGCATGCTGAAACCTACGTCGTTATCGCGCCGCCGACACGCTCGTGGAATTCGGGGTGGCGGCGGATGCTTTGGAGATGCGTGCCGCGCAGGCGAGAAACAGCCCGGTGGTGAACGCGAGAAAGGCGCGCTGGAGGAACTGACGGTCGAGTCGCATTGAGGAGGGAGGTGATGCAAACGGCGGCGCGCGGGAGCCGTTGAACGGCCCGCACCGGCGCGCTGGTGGGTGAAGGGAATCTAGCGCGCGGCGCGCACTAGGGCGTTGCGGGTTCCTGTACGAGAATCGGTATGGCGATGGCGAAGCTGTCCGTTCCGTCGCCACGCTGGCCCGAGGTGCCGAGTCCCCAGCAATAGAGGTTGCCATGCGTCGACACGCCGCACGTATGGCTGCCGAAGCCGGTGCTGATTTGGGTGAACTGCTGGCGGCCGAATACCGCAACGGGTGTGGTGGCGCACACCATCTGCTGAGCTCCGCAGTGCTGCGTCAGCGTCGAAGGCGGCACGCCGAGTTGGCCGAAGCTGTCGTCCCCCCAGCAGTAGCCGGCGCCGCTCACGCTCACACCGCACGTCTGGACGATGCCGGCACTGAGCTGGGGCAGCGGCAGGTCGATCGCCACGCGCAGCGGCGTGGTGCTGCCGCTGTCGATGCCCGTCCCCATCTCGCCGCGCGGATTCGCTTCCCAGCAGTAGGCCACGCCGGACGGATCGGCTCCGCACGTCGTGAACGTGCCGACACTGAGCGACGACATGGCTGGCGCGCCGGGAACCGGCTGCGGCGACGATTGCACGCGCGCCATCTCGACACCGTTCAGGCGCGATGTCCAGATCGACCCCCAGCAGAACACCTGGCCGACGGTCGTGCGTGCGCAGGTCCGCTGCTGGCCCGCACTGACTGACGCGACCGGGTTCGCGATCGGCACGCGGACGGGCGCCACGTTGCCGGCGATGCGCCCCGTTCCGAGTTGCCCGCGATCGTTCGCGCCCCAGCAGTACAGCGCGCCGTCGGTGCGCACGCCACACGCGTGCGAGTATCCGGCACTGATCTCAGACCAACCGAATGCACTGGGAATCAGCACGGGCGAGGGGCCGCCGCTCGAGAAGTCGCCAAGCTGATTCTCGTCGTTGGCGCCCCAGCAGTACGCGGCGCGCGTGCTCATGATGCCGCACGTGAAGCGCGAGCCGGCGCTGATCGAAAGAAACGAGAGACCGGGAGCAGCAACCGTCGGCCGCAATGCGCATGGAACGCGGGCGTCGCCGTCGGCGCACGTGGTGTCCGTCGAGCCGACTCCAAGCTGACCGTATTGGTTGCTTCCCCAGCAGTACGCGACGCCGGTCGTCTTGATGCCGCACGTATGATCCTCGCCGACCGACACGGACTGCCAGTCGCTCGCGCCAACGTCGTCGAGCACGGGAAAACCACGCACGGACGTCATAGCTTCATGACAGCCGGCCGCGGCGAACAACCCGGCGGCTCCAAATACGAAGATGATCACTCGAATCGCGCGCATCATCGACACATGAGAAAATCCGGATCACGGATCCCTGGAGCACTGATCTTCGGGATCATCGTCGCCACGATCGAGATGGCGCTGCTGGTCTGGCTCATTTACGGCTGACGTTCCCCCGGAGCGCCATCACGTCGTCGGCCGTATCGACCCTGGCCGCGCAACGACTGGGGAATCAGCTGCTCGCAGCGAAAGTTCGCCGGAAAGCTGTCCGCCGTCGCCGAGCTCGCGAGCGCATTTTGGCAGGTACGCAGGAGCTGCAGGCCGCCGGCGCGCATCATCTGCTCGACGCGCTGTTCCGACGGCGTTCCGCCGTAGCGGCGGCGTAGGTCCATCACCGTCGGCCCAAGATCGCGCAGCTCCGTGCGCGCCACCTGTACGTCACCCTGCGCAATTGCGTAACGGGCGCGCTGCAGGCGGTTTTCAATGCCGCGGGCCAACGCGTGAATGCTGTTCGGATCCTCGGCCGAATCCGCGTGGGCGACGGCCGGGCGGTGCGGGCCACCGGCCTGTTCCACCGCTGGCCGGCCCGACGTTCGCACTGGCGGGCGTTCCACTGGTGCCGGCCGTTCCACCGGTGCCGGCCGTTTCGTTTCGGCGTCGGCATCCGCGTGCGGAGTGGTCGTTTCCGCGACTGGAGCGTTCGGCACGGCGCTGGTCGGCACGACGGTGCTCGGCGCCGAGTCAGCGGTAGGTGCTCTTGGGATGGTAGGTGATGCGGCGTGAGCCGGCAGCGACGCCGGTGGCGGCGCCGTCGGTTCACGCCCCGCCGACGCATCGGACACGAGCTTCGGATGCGTCAACATGTACCCACCGGCGAGCGCGATCACGAGCACCAGGCCCGCGGCGGTGGCGATGGCGCGGCCCGGCCCGCGCTTCACCTTCACCACCCCCTCGGCGGAATCGAGTCGTCGTGTCGACGCGGTTACCGGCTGCGTCGGCCGCGCGACCGGTTGGCGGATGAGCACCGTCGCATCCTGCTCGCCATCCGCTGCAGCTGCGGCCGCAACTACGTCGCGCGCGAAGTCCGCAGCGCTCGAGTAGCGATCGGCGACGTCGGGAGCGAGCGCGCGGTCGAGCGCGTTCTGCAGCGCGTCGGGCCATGGGCGGTGCGGAGCCATCTCGCGCAGCGTGAGCGGCTTCGACGTGAGTCGCCGCACCAGAGTTTCGCGCGACGTCACGCGCGGATATGGTGTGTTGCCCGTGAGCATCGCGAACAACAGCAGCCCGAGCGAGTAGATGTCGGTGCGGCCATCCAGCCGCTCTCCGGCGAGCTGCTCGGGACTCATGTACTCCGGCGTGCCGAGCGACACGCCGGCGGTCGTCACCGTTTGGGACGCATCGCCGCCGCTCCCGTGCACGGTCTTGGCGATTCCGAAGTCGACGACCTTCACCAGATCGCTGCCGTCGTGATAGCGGCCGAGCATCACGTTGTCGGGCTTGAGATCGCGATGGACGATGTCGAGATGATGCGCCGCACCCAGCGCTTCGGCGATCTGGCGCGTGATCTCGGCGGCGCGCGCCGGCGGCAGCGGACCGGCGCTATCCAGCAGCCGGCGAAGCGTTTCCCCGTCGACGAATTCCATCGCCAGGTAGAGCAGACCTTCCGGCGTTTCACCGAAGTCGTAGACCTGCGCGACGTTCGGGTGGTTGATCCGGCTCGCGTTGGCCGCTTCGCGGTTGAACCGGCTGATCGCGTCGGGCGCGAGCGCGATGTTCGGGCTCATCACCTTCACGGCGCTCTTGCGGCCCATGCGTACGTGCTCGGCCAGATACACGCGCCCCATGCCGCCCTCGCCGAGGACGGAGAGAATCTGGTAGCGATCGGCCAGCACCTGCCCAATGAGCGAATCGGTGCCGCCCGCGAATCGCAACGGGCTGCCGTCGTTCGGGCAGAATCGCTGATCGGCGCCGAATTCGGCGCCACACTGGACGCAAACCTTGGTCGTGGGCACGGAATGATCCGGGGACGGGCCGCTCAACGAAGGATCGGCCGCGAGTGTCTCTAGTGTAGACCGAACAGACGCTGGCAGGTCACAGGAACGGTGGAACGGTGGAACGGTGGAACGCTGGAGCGGCGGAGCGGTTCGAGGTCTATTCAAGGGGCGGGTGGGCGAGTATTCTCGTCGCTCTCCCTCTTTCTCGCAGCCTCACCTCATGAGACGACTGACCTTCCCCGCTCTCCTCGGCTTGCTCGTGCTGCCGCTCACGGCGCGCGCGCAGCGGTTTCCCGGCCACGATTACGTCGTTCACAATTTCAAATTCACCGACGGCGAATCGCTCCCCGAGCTGCGACTCCACTACATCACGATGGGCGAGCCGCGGCGCGACGCCGCCGGCGTCGTTCGGAACGCGGTGATGGTGCTGCACGGCACCACGGGATCGGGCAGCGCGTTCACCGGGCGCAACTTCGCCGGCGTGCTGTTCGGCCCGGGCGAGCTGCTCGACACGGCGAAGTACTACGTCATTCTGCCGGACGGCATCGGGCACGGGCACTCCAGCAAGCCGAGCGATGGAATGCACGCGCACTTTCCGCACTACGGGTACACCGACATGGTCGAGGCGCAGCACGCGCTGTTGACGCAGGGCCTCGGCGTGAATCACCTGCGCCTGGTGATGGGCACGTCGATGGGCTGCATGCATTCGTGGGTGTGGGGTGAACGGTATCCGACGTTCGTCGACGGGCTCGTGCCGCTCGCCTGCGCGCCGACGCAGATCGCGGGACGCAACCGCATGATGCGAACGATGATCATGGACTTCATCCGCAACGATCCGGGATATGACGGCGGCGACTACACGACGCAGCCCGCCGGACTGCGGCCAGCCATGGGCATGCTGTTCGTGTTGACATCCGCGCCCAAGGTGCAGCAGCGCAGCGCGCCGACGCGCGATCAGGCCGACGCGCAGATCCGCTCCTATCTCGATCGTGCGACGGCGAGCCACGACGCCAACGACGTGCTCTACGCATTCGACGCGTCGAGCGACTACGACCCGTCGGCGGACCTCGGCAAGATCACGGCACACGTGCTGGCGATCAATTCGGCCGACGACTTCGTGAATCCGCCGGAACTCGGATTGATGGAGCAGCTCATGCCGCGCGTGAAGCACGGCAAGTACGTGCTGATTCCGATCAGCGACAAGACGCGCGGCCACGGCACGCATTCGTTGCCGGCCGTGTGGAAGAACTACCTCGCACAGTTCCTCTCCGATCTTCCACAGCAATGAGAATTCGCGCATTTGCGCTATCGTTCGGCCTCGCCGCCGCGTTGGGCGCGTCCGGTGGCGCGCAATCGGTCGTCCGGGCGCCCAGCATTCTTCTCGTGCCGGCGAGCACGCGCGCGCTCGGCATGGGGAATGTCGGCATCGCGAGCCGCGACGACGACGTGTTGTTCTACAATCCCGCGCAACTCGCCATTGCGCGCGGCACGAGCGCACAGGTGGAGTGGTTCCCCCAGGAGTCGCACGCCGGCACCGTGTCATCGGTGCTGCGGTTCTGGAAGGGCGGACTGGCCGTCGGCGCGTCGGCCCGTGAGTACCAGATCCCGGTATTCGTCAATCCGGGTCCGGTGCTCATCGGCACGAGCCCCGTCGACACATCATCACTCGTTGGCGCGATCGGCATCGGCCAGACGTTCAAGGGCTTCCGCGTTGGCGCAACGGCGAAGTACGCGGAGGAGACCTCGAATCTGCTGCACTTTGCGAAAGGCGCAGCGGATGTGGGCGTGGCGCGCGATTTCTTCTCGCGCATTGTGACCGTCGGCCTCTCCGTGCAGAATCTCGGGTCGACGAGCGACGATGAGGCGACGCAGGTGACGGGAACGCGCGTCGAGCTGCCGCTTCGCGAGACGCTCGGCGCGGCGGTATCGACCGAGGCCGGTCCCTTCGATCTGGTCGCCACCGCGGACGCGATGTACGGGCGTGCGGAAGAACATGTGCGGCCCGCCGGCGGCGTGGAGCTCGGATGGAGCTGGTTGAGCGGCTACGAGATCGCGGTGCGCGCGGGCGCACGCGATCCCGAGCCGGGCGAAGAAGCGTTCACCGCCGGCGCGGGCTTCACGCGCGATCGCGTCTCGATCGACTACGCGCTGGAGACTGTGGCAGGTGCGCGCGTGGCGCATCGGATTGGAATCCGAATTCGGGGCCCATGATCCGTAGACGATGTCCATGGTCCATGGTCCATGGGCCATGGACACCATGGACCATGGACCATGGACTATGGACGATGGGCCACTACCGGGAAACCAATGAAGCTTTCTCCACTACTCCTTTTCGCACTCTCCGCCTGCACCCAGCCGCTGCGCTTGAGCCGCGACGACTCGCCGGTGGTGCTGTCGCATCAAATGCTCACCGCCCCGGATCCGGGGCTGCCGGGGTCGTACGCCGTGAAGACGCTTTACTACGGCAGCGGCACCGACAAGCGGCGCGCCGTGTTCCGCGACTCCGTCACGCTGCGGACGAAAACGGTGAACGCGTCGCCGTTCGTATCGCTGCCGCCGGCGGAAGCCAAGCGGCGGAAGAAGACGTGGGGCTTTGGCGTCGACAAGTCGCCGATCAACGGCCGCGTGTGGTATCCGGCCGGCGATGGGCCGTTTCCGCTCGTGCTGATCGTGCACGGCAACCACAACGAGCTGGATTACTCCGATCCCGGGTATGCCTATCTCGGTCAGCTGCTCGCGTCGCGCGGGTTCATCACCGTGTCGGTCGATGAGAATTTCATCAACGGCGGCATTCGCGGCGAGAGCGACGGACGTGCCTGGATCCTCCTGAAGCACCTCGAGGACTGGCGGCGCTGGAACGACAGCGCGGGCAGCCCGTTCTACCACAAGGTCGACATGCACGAGATCGCGCTGATCGGGCACTCGCGCGGCGGCGAGGCGGTCGGCATTGCCGCGGCGTTCAACCGCATGGCGCGCTACCCGGACGACGCGAACGTCAAGTTCAATTTCAACTTCGACATCAAGTCGGTGTTCGCGATCGCGCCGGTCGACGGCCAGTACAAGCCCGCCGGCGTGTACACGCCGATCTCGAACGTGAACTACATGGTGATCCACGGCTCGCACGACGGCGACGTGTCGACGTTCAACGGGCTCCGCACGTATCAGCGCATCAAGTTCACGGACGGCCAGCACTGGTTCAAGACGGCGTGGTACGTGTATCGGGCCAATCACGGGCAATGGAACACCGTGTGGGGCAACAAGGACGAGGGTCCGCGCAGCGGGCGCTACCTCGATCTGCGCGCCCTGCTCACGCCCGAACAGCAGCGGCAGTTCAGCAAAGTGGTAATCGGCGCGTTCCTCGAGTCGACGCTGCACGGCCGCAGCGAATACCTCCCGATGTTCCGCGACCACCGCGTGGCCGGCGCGTGGCTGCCCAAGACCATGTACATCACCCGGTTCCAGGAGAGTGGATTCAAGCCGCTGGCCACCTTCGACGAGGACGTCGACGTCACCACCGGCTCCGTGCCGGGCGTGACACTCCGCGGCGACAGCCTCGCCACCTGGAAGGAGAACGCACTCGCGCTGCGCGGTGGCCAGAACGATCCGCTCAACACGAACGGCGTGACGCTCGGCTGGAACAATCATATCCGCGGTGCCGACACGACGAAGCTCGGCCGGCCGGCTTCGTACACCGTCGCGCTGAGCGACTCGCTGTCGCGCGCACTTCAGACGGGCAGCGAGTCGTCGATCTATCTGTCGCTCGCGCCGACGGACGCGAAGCCGGGGCCACGCGCGCCGGCGCGCGACACGACGAAGAAACAGGACTCGACCAAGAAGGCCGCGGCAAAGCCGCCGGCTCGCAAACCGGGAAAGGCCGCACAGGACACCACGCCGGTGGATCTCACGGTCGAGGTGACCGACGCCGAAGGCCACGTCGCCCGCCTGCCGCTCACGCGATTCGGCGTGCCGCGCCGCCCTCTCGAGGCGCACATCCTGCGCCGCGCCGATCAGGAAAAGCAGCGCTATCCGCAACAGTACGAGCTGGTGCTCCAGACGTACGTGATGCCGCTGGCGGATTTCGTGGCGGCAACGCCGGCGCTGGACCCCAGCCGACTGGCGTCGATTCGCCTGGTCTTCGACCGCCTGCAGGCGGGTACCGTGGAAGTCGACGACATCGGAGTGTCGTCGCAAACGGGGCCGTTCGTCGCCGTCAGTGAACCCTGATCAGCAAGCGGTGATCAGCGAATCCTGATCGGCGCGCCGGGTTCAGCGTGCGGCGCCGATCAGCTCGCGGACGCGCGTGAGCAGCGCGTCGGCCGTGAACGGCTTCGCGAGCACGGCGTCGGGCTCCTTGAACGAGCGACGCACCGTCATCTCGTCCATGTAGCCGGACATGAGCAGCACCGGCGTGCCGGGCTGCATCCGCTGGAAGTTGCTCGCCAGCTCGCTGCCGTTCATCCGCGGCATCATCACGTCGCTGATCAGCAGGTCCACCGGTTCGTTGAGCGCCTCGAGCGTTTCGAGCGCATCGACGCCGTCGCATCCTTCGAAGACCGTGTAGCCGGCGTCGACGAGCAGGCGCACCGTCAACGCGCGCACGCCTTCGTTGTCCTCGGCGATGAGAATGACGTTTCCGGCTTTCGAACGCGGCGCCGGCGCTCCCGTGCCGCCGGCCGGACGCTCGACGTTCACGGCCACCGGCAGATGCACCGTGAACACCGTGCCCACACCCGCGGCGCTGCGCACCGAGATGTGGCCGCCGCTCTGCGTGATGATGCCGTACACCGTCGCGAGGCCCAGACCGGCGCGGCCGCTCGGATCCTTGGTCGTGAAGAACGGTTCGAACGCGCGGGCCAGCGTCTCCTCGGACATACCCACGCCCGAATCGGAGACTTCGATCACCACGTAACGTCCCGGCACGAGCACCGCGTCGCCGCCGTTGGCCAGCACCTCGGTGTTGCGTGTCGCGATGCGCAGCACACCGCCGTCGGCCATCGCGTCGCGTGCGTTGAGCGCCAGATTCAGCAGCACCTGCTCGAGCTGGCCGGCATCGGCGCGCACCGTCCATACGGTCGAGTCGAGCGCCGTCTCCACGCTGATCGTCTCGCCGAGCAGGCGGCGGACGATCTTCGTCATGTCCTCGATGATTGCATTGACGTTGAGCGGCTCGAGCCGCAGCACCTGGCGCTTGCTGAACGCGAGCAGCTGCCTGGTGAGCGCCGCGGCGCGTTCGGTCGCCTTCAGGATTTCGCCGATGTCGTTGCGGCGCGGATCGTCGGTCGCCACGCCCTGCGCCAGCACGTCGGTGAAGCCGCGAATGGACGTGAGCAGATTGTTGAAGTCGTGCGCCACGCCGCCGGCGAGCTGGCCGACCGCTTCCATCTTTTGCGCGCGGCGCAGCTCCTCTTCCATGCGCCGCCGCTCGCTGATGTCGCGCGATACCGAGAGGATCTCCGAGACCAGCCCGGTCTTCGGATCGCGCACCGCCTGACTCGTCGTCTCGAACCAGACGTACTGACCGTCCTTGCGCCGCACGCGGTAGGTCATCGCCTCGATGCCCTCGTGGTGCATGAGCCGCGCGCTGACTTCGTGGACGATGGCCGAGTCGTCCGGATGGCAGTACTCGAACACTGAGGTGCCGATGAGCTCCTCGGGCGTGTAGCCGAGCAGCGTCACCGCCACGGGTGAGGCGTAAAGCACGGCGCCGTCGGGCGACTGCCGCGACAGCATGTCCACGGAATGCTCGGCCAGGAAGCGATGGCGTTCCTCGCTCTCGCGGAGCGCGAGCTCGGCCAGCTTGCGCTCAGTGATGTCGCGCGCCACGGCGAACAGCGATGTCACGCGTCCGTCGCGCTGCTCGATGTGCACGTTCTGCCCGATCCAGAGCTCGCGCCCGTCGGTGGAGATGGCGGGAAACTCCCAGTACGTGACGGGAATGCGCTCCTCGATCTGCTTCAGGTAGAGCGCCATTCCCTGCGCGTGATAATCGCGCCGCACGAACTCGAGGTAGACGCGGCCGACGATACTGCCGTCGCCGTGGCGGAAGCCAAGCAGTCGCGAGGCGATCGGATTGGCGTACGTGAACACGCCGCGGGGGTCGATGCGATAGATGCCGTCGCTCGCGCTCTCCACCAGCTGGCGGAAGCGCGCCTCGCTCTCGAGCAGTGAGGCCTCCACTTCCTTGCGCTCCGTGATGTCGCGCGACGTGATCGCAATGCCGTCGTCGACCATCACCGCCTGGTGGGTCACCCAGCGCACGCCCGACGGACCTTCGATGCGAACGTCGCCCTCCCAGGACTGGCCGGTCTCGACGACGCGCACGAAATTCGCCAGCAGATCAGTCTCGCGGACCGATAGCATGATGTCGCCAAGCAGCTTGCCGGTCAGCTCGGCGCGCGCGCGGCCCAGGAACACTTCGGCGCGCGCGTTCAGCTCGAGAATCCGGAAGTCGATCAGCGTGCCGCGCAGGTCGCGAACGCTCTCGCACAGCAGGAATGCGTCGAGGCTCGCCGCGATCGCGCCACGGAAGCGGATTTCGACTGGGGAGAACGCGACGGGGGTGCGTCGCGCAACTGGAGGGGTCACGACGTTCAGACGAAGTCGGCGTGCCGGGGGAAACAATGGGACCGCGAACGAACACGGCGGCCCAATCTCCGCTGCGTACCGCGAACACGCAACCGCCTGGCCGCATTCATGGGCGCCCAGCGACCGCGGCCGGGAGTGAATCGAAAATGATGCCGCCGCTGCTTTCGAGCGTCCTGTTCGCCGCTCTGCTCCAGGGCGGACAGCACCCGATCGTCGATTCCGCGCACGTCCTTCGCGACGCGCAAAGCGCACAGCGCGACTTCGAGCGATTCCGGCGCGCTCGGCTGCCGGTCGGCGACGTGTACGGCGGAACGTGCGACGTGCGCATCGGGCGCTACTGCTATTGGCGCGGCGACGACGACGACGAAATCGAAACGCCGCCGCCCGAGGCCAAGTCCATTACGGATCGTCGCGGGCAGTTGATCCAGTCGCTCGATCGTGCGGCGGCCATGCTGCCCGGGGATCAGTGGATCACCGGCCAGCGCGTGCGTTACCTCGTCGACGCCAAGCGATTCGACGACGCGATTCGAGCCGCACGCCTCGACTGCCGCGCTACGGTGAGCTGGTGTGATGCACTTGCCGGATACGCCGCACACAACGCGGGGCGGTTCGCGCTTGCGGACTCTTTATATGAAGCCGCGCTCGACGCCATGTCGCAGGCCGACCGATGCCATTGGCTCGATGTCACCGACGAGTTGAGCGACGAGCTGCACGACTCCTACGCGCCGCTCGACTGCGCGGCCCGTGAGCGGTTCGCTCGCCGCGCGTTCCGACTTGGCGCGCCACTCTACATGATCAGCGCGACGGATCTTTTCACGGAGCACCTCGCCCGCCGCACCTTCGACCGCATCGTCGAGCACTCGGCCACCGTCGAAGGCGATTCGTGGGGCGACGACGAACGCGAGCTGGGTGATCGCTACGGCTGGCCCAAATGGTTCACGCGCGGCGAACCGCGAATCGGATTCGACGACTTGACTCCGGCGATCGTCGGCCACGATTCCGGACAGCCGTACTATTTTCTGCCGTCGCTCGCAACGTTCGAGCACCCGGGCCGCACGTCGACGTCGGATTGGGAGCTCAGCGATCCGCGCGCCCGGACCGGATACGCGCCGTCGTACGCTCGATCGATTCACGAGCTGCCGCACCAGATCGCGTTCTTCCGCCGCGGCGATTCAACGCTCGCGGTTGGCGCATGGAACGCCGGGCGCGATACCACGCTCCTCGGGCGAACGCTATCAGCCGCGCTGGTGCTCGCGGCCGATAGTGGCGCGCTCGCGATCGCGCGCGACTCGACGGCGCACGCTTCGGGACGGATCACGACCATAGGGATGATCGACTCCGGGCTGGTCAGTCTCGAGTTGCTCGCCGTCACCGATCGGCGCGCGGCGCGGGCTCGCGTCGGCGCACCGCCGCGAGACACGGGCCGCATCGCGCTGTCCAACTTGTTGCTGTTCGCGCAGCGTGCGTCCGCCGGGGACGGCGCGGGGGACGAGCCGGATTTTGCGATGGCGGTCGACAGCGCGTTGACGAGCGAGGCGATTCCGCAATCGCGCAACGTCGGCGTCTACTGGGAGACGTACGGATTGCGATCAGCCGAGCCGGTGCAGTACACCCTCTCGGTCGAACCGGTCGACGTCGGGTTCATGCGGCGCGTGGCGGAGCGGCTTCGATTCGCCGATCCGACGTCCGGCTTCCGCATCGAGTGGCGCGACGTGGCGCGTAGCACTGGCGGCATCGGGTCGCGCACCACGCGCCTGGACCTGTCGCGCCTGCGGCGCGGTCGCTATCGCGTGCAGCTCGATGTCATGGCAAGCGGCGGCATCACTGCGTCGGCAACCCGCGCGTTCGAGGTGCCGTAGGCGGTCGTTCGCGCACGACACGTGCATTGCCTGCCGGCCACAGGAGAAAAACCCACATGGCCACACGTCGAAGAAGATCCACCGTTCTCGAAAGTGCAACGCGCGGCGCGGCTGCCGGACTGGTCGGCGGTGCCGTGCTCGTTACCGCTCACCGCGTATTCCTTCCCCGCCTGCCCGACCGCAAGCGTCGAGGCACCGCGCGATGGGACGAGGGGATCGACGCGGCGGCGGAGCGGATCGGGTGGGACCTGTCGCCGCGCACCCGGACGACAATCGGCGTCGCAACGCAGCTCACGTGCAGCGCGCTGCTCGGCGCGATGTACGCCGTGGTGAAGGAGCAGCTCGAACCCTCGCGCGCCGCCGACGATTTCATTCGCGCCGGCATGGTGTTCACGGCCTCGCTGATTGCACCGGAACTGGAGCCGCGCAAACGCCGGCCGCGCGGACTGCGGCGCAAGGCGCAGCACAAGGCCCTTCGCTCGGTGACGGCGCCCTCGATGTTCGGCCGCGCGACGACGCTCGCCTTGCGTGCGCTCGCCGGCTAGAGACCGCGCGCCCGGTCGGCTTCCGACAAGACTTTACAGGTACGCGCGTGGCCGAGCACTTGTCACCGGTCAAGGTCGCTCATACGTTGATTGTGCCCCAGATGGGTGCCAATCCAATGCCAAATTCCCCCACCCCAGCCGCGGACTCGCCAGCGATCGAGCGCGCGATGAACGCAGTGCGCGGCATCGTGCGCGCATTGCGCATCAATACGCGCGCGATCGAGTTGGAGATGGGGATCAGTCTTGCCCAATTATTCGTGCTGCAGCAGTTGGCGGAACGGCCGGCGGATTCATTGAACGAGCTGGCCGATCGAACGGCGACGCATCAGAGCTCCGTCTCGGTGGTGGTCCGCCGGCTGGTCGAGCGTGGCTACGTGTCACGCTCATCCGCCGCCGCGGACCGGCGCAGAATCGAGATCGAGGTCACGCCCGAAGGCAAGGCGCTGCTCGCTCGTGCGCCGCTGACCGTTCAAGCCCAACTCGTGGAAGCGCTGCGCCGAATGGGGCCAACGACTTCGGCAACACTTGCTGACCTGCTAGATCGTTGGCTGCGGGAGGCGAAGATCGATTCCGCTTCCCCGCCGATGTTCGGTGAAGATGATGAAGACGTCCGACGAAAGACCTGACGGCCTCCCCGCGGGCGGCCCGACCGATGGCATTCCCGTCGCGCCATCGCTGGCTCCCGCGCTCGCGACTGTCAATGCTCCCCCCGCCTATGCGCCAGTCGACCGGCGCGTCATCATCATCTCCGCAATCGCCCTCGTCATCGGTGCACTCGGCGCCTTGATTGCCGTCGCGCTGACGCACCTGATCGGGCTGATCACGAATCTCTCATATTTCGGCCGGTGGTCGTGGGCGTTCAGCTCACCGTCCACCGATCGGCTGGGCGTGTGGTCGGTGTTCGTGCCGATCGCCGGCGCGGTGGTCGTCGGCCTCATGGCGCGCTACGGCGCGGCGGCAATTCGCGGCCACGGCATTCCGGAAGTGATGGAGCGCGTGCTGTTCAACCGCAGCCGGATCTCGCCGAAGATCATGTTCCTCAAGCCGCTCTCCGCCGCGGTGGCGATCGGCACGGGCGGACCGTTCGGCGCCGAGGGCCCGATCATCGCGACTGGCGGCGCGGTGGGATCGATCATCGGCCAGGTGATTCACGTGACCGCCGACGAGCGAAAGACGCTGCTCGCCGCGGGCGCGGCGGCCGGCATGGCGGCGACGTTCGGCAGCCCGGTATCGTCGGTGCTGCTCGCCGTCGAGCTGCTGTTGTTCGAGTACCGGCCGCGGTCGATCATCCCGGTGGCGCTCGCGTCGGCGATGGCGGCGGCGGTGCGCGCGCTGATTGTCGGGTCGGCGCCGGTGTTCGCCGTGCCGGCGATGCAGCAACCATCGATCTCGGCGTTGCTCGCCTACATCGTCGTCGGAGCGCTGGTAGGTCTGTTCGCCGTCGGCACCACCCGGTTCGTCTACTGGATCGAGGACGTGTACGAGGAACTTCCGATCCACTGGATGTGGTGGCCGGTGGTCGGCGCGGTGGTCGTTGGCATCATCGGCTTGATGGACGAGCGGACACTCGGCGTCGGCTACATCAACATCGACCACATCCTCAGCGGCGCACTGGTCGGACGCGCGCTGCTCTTTCTGGTGATTCTCAAGTTCATCTCCTGGGCGGTGTACCTCGGCAGCGGCACGTCGGGCGGTACGCTCGCCCCATTGTTCACCATCGGCGGCGGCATCGGAGCGCTGCTCGGCATCGCGACCGTCGCGGTCGCGCCGCAACTCGGCGTCGATCCGCACGTATCGGCGCTGGTGGGCATGGCCGCGATCTTCGCCGGCGCGTCGCACGCGCTCTTGACGTCGATCATCTTCGCGTTCGAGACGACACGGCAGCCGATGGGACTCCTGCCGCTGCTCGCCGGATGCAGCGCGGCTTATCTCGTGGCGCTGCTCCTCCAGCACAGCTCGATCATGACGGAAAAGCTCGTGCGCCGCGGCACGCCCGTTCGCACGGAATACACCGCCGACTATCTCGACCGCATCATGGTGAAGGACGCGGCGACGCGCGATGTGGTGACCGTGGAAGCGAACGCGCGGCTCGACCAATTGCGCAGCTGGCTCGCCACCCGCCGGCCCGAAACGACGCACCAGGGCTTTCCAGTTCTCGAAAACGGCGCGCTCCTCGGCGTGGTGACGCG
>JAICKA010000219.1 GCA_025928185.1 Gemmatimonadaceae bacterium | reverse complement strand
GCCCCGCCGAGCGCGACCGGCGCAGAATCGAAGCAGCAAGAAGACGCGAACGCCGCGCCGCCAAAACAACCACCAATCTCAAGCTCGCCGCCTGAACGATGAACACGTTTCCGGTGCAACGTAACGAGAGGCCGCACTAGGCCTTCGTGACCCGCAGCCAGCCAGGGACGAGATTCCCCGACCCGCCGGCGCCGACGTTGACGGTGAGCGTCCCGGTGCTGACGAATGCCTTCACGGCGTATGTGTGCGCGCCGGCTCCCGGGGTGTCGAAGATCTCGAGTTCGCTCCCCTGAGCCGTGGTGTTGACCGTGCCGCCGAAGACTTGGCCGACGACAGCGGAATCGCGGTAGATCACGAACGTCACCGTCTGCGAGGCGGAGGACGAGAGCTTGGGCACGAAGAAGGACACCTTCACGCGTGAGCCTTCGTAGTACACGGCGTTGCCGGTGATGACAGCCTGGGATGTCCCCTCTGTAGTCGCGGTGATGCCGCTCGGGTTCGTCGTGATCTGGGCGTAATCGAACTCCTGCCCGGGGAGCGCGATCCAGCCAGTGCTGACGATCGCCGCAGTCGACTTGACGTAAAGATGCCGACTATCCGCGCCGTCGCGCCGCAAAAACAGCGAGCCCTGCGGCGCGTAATGCACTCCCTCCGGCGAACCATCGCCATGCAGAACCTGCGGCATCCCGGTCGGCCGCGGAAACGGAGACGCCGCACCGGTCACCTGAATCAACCCGGCCGTATAGAGATTGTTCAGCGCATCCGCAACCGCGTCATCGGTCAAGTACAGGGACGTCTCGGTCGTGTCGTCGACCGTCAACGACGCCCCCGGCAGAAGATGAAGCGGTCCGAAGTAGTAGTCCTGCGAAGTCAGATTGGTGACGTCCACGGAAGGCCTCTCTTCTGTCGAGTCGGTGCCTGGAAGTGGCGCGAATGGACCACAGAACGAGCCAAAGTCAACTACGGTTGTCGCCGGTGAACCGACAGGCAATACCCGCGCGCCAGCTCGTCTTTTCAGCCGAACGTGAACGAGTACGCCTGCACGCCGGGCGTGAAGCGCAGCTCGAGCGACGCGTCCGTCTCGGTGCGTGACGCGCGCACCGTGTAGAGACGCTGCGCATCGACGTGGATCGTGCGCGTCGGCTTGCCGTCGACGAGCGCCTGCACGGTGCCGCGGCCGCCCATCACGATGTAGACGTCGTGGGCCTGGAAATGCAGCCGCAGGCGCGCGCCGCGACCGGCGGTGATCGCCTCCGAGCCGACCTTCCACGTGCCGGCGTACGCGAGCGTGTTCGCCGGGATCGACGACGGGAACGTGTACGGCGCGAACTCGTCCGGCACCGGATTGGTGCCGACGTAGTTCTGGAGGCGCGCGTAGCCGAGGTAGCTCTCCGGCGTGATGATCCCGCTCGGCGTGGCGTCCGCGATGCGGCGCGCGTGCACGCCGCTCGCACCGAGCAGCTTGCGGATCAGCGACTCCGTCCGGCCGTACTCGCCTTCGCCGAAGTGCGTGTGGCGCACATGCCCCTGCTTGTCGATCAGGTACTCGGCAGGCCAGTACTGGTTCGCGTAGTTGTCCCAGGTCTTGTAGCGGTTGTCCTGCACGACCGGGTAGGCGATCCCGAGCCGCTTCACCGCGCTGCGCACGTTCGACGTGACGTGCTCGAACGCGAACTCCGGCGTGTGCACGCCGACGATCACGAGCCCGTCCTTGTGGTACGTCGCGTACCACGACTTCAGGTGCGGGAGCGTGCGCAGGCAGTTGATGCAGGAGTACGTCCAGAAGTCGACGAGCACGACCTTGCCGCGCAGCGAGGCGAGTGTCAGCGGCTTCGAGTTGATCCATGCGCCGTCCGCGTGGAGCGGCGGCGCGACGCCGTAGTCGGGGAGGCCGTCGCTCGTCTTGTGCACCGCGGCGAGCGCGGTGCCTTCGCCGCGCACCTTCGCGAGCTCGCGCTTCGCGTCCGCGTTCGCCTCGATCTTCTGCTGCAGGAAGTTCGTGTAGCCGGGCGTCAGCTTCGCCAGGTTGTCGTCGAGGTGCAGCACGAGCCCGACCGCGACGAGGGCGACGATCGCACCCGATGCGAGCCGTACCGTCGCCGCGTGCCGGCGCAGGCGCACTGCCGCCTCGCGCCCGCCGTACGCGATCACGAGCATCGGGATCGCCGCGCCGAGCGCATAGAAGAGCGTCAGCAGGATCGCGCGCGGGCCGACGTCATTGTTCGCCGCGACAACAGTCACCGTTGCGAGCACCGGGCCCGCGCACGGAACGAACACGAGCCCGAGCGTGGCGCCGAACAGGAAGCCGCCGCCGTTCGCACCGCGTGGCCGCAGACGCGAGAACGCGGCGAGCGGCCGCTCGACGACGAGCGCCGCGCGCGGTACGAGCAGCACTGCCGCGAGCAGGAACAGGAACGCGATCGCGAGGTTCCGCAGGAAGTCCTGCGGGAGGCCGAGCCGGTCGAGGATCCACGTCGCGAACAGCGTGAAGACGCTGAACGAGACGACGAGGCCCGCGATCACGCGGACCGGGCGCCGTCCCGAGGCGCCGCCCGCAAGCAGGATCGGCAGCACGGGGAGGACGCACGGCGAGATCGCCGTGACCACGCCCGCGAGAAAGCCGATGGCGAGCAGAAGGGCCATTCGTCCTTCTATACGACAGCGGAGGCGATTCGGACGTTACGCCGCGTCTTCGGCCGCGACCGGCTCGGCAACCGGCTCGGCCGGCGTCTCGGGCGCATCGCCGTTCGCCGCCGCCGCCGCGGGCTTCTTGCGGCGCCGGCGGCGCTTCTTCGGCGCGGCCGGCTGCTCGTTCCCCGACGTCTCGGTGGGCGTGTCGCCGTTCGCGGCCGCCGTGTCCGGCGTCGCCGCGCCCTCCGGCCCCTTCTTCTTACGGCGCCGGCGGCGGCGCGTGCGCGACGGGCCGGTCTTCGGCTGCGGCAGGTTCTCGGCGATCCAGCCCGCGACCTCGTTGATCGTCCCGAGCCGCTCGCGCGCCGCGTCGAGGAGCTGCGTCGCGCGCGGCGTGTAGCCCTCGGCCGACGCGAGCAGCGCCGCACCGACCTCGTGCGGCATCTCGAGCGCCGCGTTGACGAGCTTCGCCGCGTTCTCCTCATGACGGTGACCACGCGAGTTGGCAAGCGCGCCCAGCAAACGCTTCGCGTCCGGGTACTCCTG
>JAICKA010000176.1 GCA_025928185.1 Gemmatimonadaceae bacterium | reverse complement strand
GGTGGCCGCCTCGAGCCAGCAGCAGAGCGCGAGCACCGAGGAGATCGCGGCCGCCGCGGCGACGTTGTCGAGCGCAGCCGAGCGGTTGAACGGCGTGATCGCCAACCTGCGCGTGGAAGCGGGGCACGCACCGCGTCCGGCGCATCCGCCGCAAATGGAACACGCGACCCACGCTCCGCACGCATCCAGGCCGTCCGATCATCCGCGCCTGTCCACTGCGGTCCGCGTTCCGCCCAGCGTGACCGTCGGGCGTATGACGCCGGCCCGCTCAAAGGCGCCGATCGTCAAGAGCTGATTGGGTTGGGGCGCCGAGTGGGGCCGCAACGATCGGCCTCGAACGATCGGGCTCCAACAATTTGATCGCGAATGCCGCGAATTGACCGCGAATTGTTCCGGTGCGTTCGTCGGCTAGTAGACCGTGGACGGTCGGAACAATTTGGAACGCGGATTTGACGGACGAACCACCGACTAACACCGATCAAACGTCTCGATCGGCGTTCATCTGCGGCCCAATTCTCGAGGAACTCTCAGGATCGAGCCCTGGAAATCGGCAATGATCGACCAACCAGATCGACCGACATCGCCATTGGATTTCAGGCAGATGTTCTCGGAGGAGGAGTTCCGCGAGGCGATGCTGATCCCTTGCCGTGACGCTGAGAAGGCGGCGATCGCAGCGCGGGACGCCTACGAGGATCGTGACGGCGGCTGGTTCATCTACGGCGCCGTGTTCTCAGCACTGTCAACAGTGTCGCCGTGGTGCGCCGCGCGCGTGCGGGAGTGGCTTGGCGAAACCGACGCCCAAGCCGCCGCGCGCCTTGAGACCTTTCAAAAGACGCTCGCAAAAGCAGAACACGACGGCACCGACGAACGCTGACCCACTCAGGACGCAATCAGCGTTTCATCTGCGTTCATCAGCGGCCAAATCATCTCTGAATCTGCGGCACCAGCGGCTCAGGGCTTGATCATCACCCCACTGATCGGCCCCGCCGGCATCTCGGACTTCTTGTACAAGTACGCGCAGTTCTCCAGCCGCGCGCCGCGCGCGTCGTGCACCGCGAACTGCGATCCCTCGTACGCGCACGCACCGGCATACTGGCCCTTCTTGTTCACCGCGTAGTACTGCAGCTGGAAGTGCGGCCGGCCGTGTTCGTCGAGCAGGCGGGATTCGGTCATCGCGATCACGCGCTTCATCACCTGGAGCAGCGCCTCTTCAGGCGGCATGCCCTGCCGCATGAACTCCACGGCGAGAAAGGCGCCGCAGACCTTGATGTTGGCTTCGCCGCGGCCGGTCGATCCCGCCGCACCGACGGTGTTGTCGCAGTATTGCCCGGCGCCGATGATCGGCGAGTCGCCGACGCGGCCCGGGATCTTCCACGACAGGCCGCTCGTCGTCGTCACCGACGCAATGTCGCCGCGCGCGTTCACCGCGTTCATGTTGATCGTGCCGTAGGTGTGCGGCACGCCGTTCGAGTCGTAGTACACGTGCGCGCTGGCGGGCGAATCGTCGTCCGGCCGTGCCCGCGGCGCCGGGCGGATCGGGCGGCGTGCGTCGATCGGATCGAGCCAGTTGTCGCTCGAGTTGAGCTTCTCCTTCCACCGCATCCAGTCGGCGCGGCTCTGGTCGGTGAGCAGGTTCTGCTCCTTGAAGCCCATCTGCAGCGCGAACCGCTTGGCGCCCGGGCCCACCAGGAAAATGTGATCGGTGTGGTCCATCACCGCCTTGGCCACTGCGGCGGCCGTCGCGATGTCCTCCAGCGCACCCACGGCGCCGGCGCGTTTTGTCGGCCCGTGCATGCAGCTGGCGTCGAGCTGCACGACGCCATCCTCGTTCGGCAGGCCGCCGAGCCCCACCGACTGATCGGTCGGATCGAGCTCCACTACCTCGACGCCGGCGACGATGGCGTCCAGCGGGTCGGCACCGCTCGTCAGCATGCGGTAGGCGACCTCGATGCCGCTCTGCCCCTGCGGATTCCTGTCCTTCAACCCGTTCGCCGCCGAGATGATGACGGGCAGACCGGCGAAGGCAGTCGCCGGCTTGTCGGCGCGATCGCGAACCGTGATCGCCGGCATGGCGTCAGCGAGTCGGGGCAGCGTCAGGCCAGCCGCGGCGGCCGCGGCGGTGGTCTTGATGAACTTGCGGCGACTGGGCATAGAGGGACTAGAGGCTGGGGACTAGAGGCTTGTGGGGCATTAGATGCTAGGCACTGGCAGCATGGGGCTGGGTGGACTAGTTGCTAGTTACCAGGAGCTAGCCACTGCCTTTGACTTACCGCCTGCATGCCTCGGTGCGCAACTAGTGCCTAGTCACCAGCACCCCACTAGCCCCTAGCACCTAGCCACTAGTACCTAGCTAACTTCCCCGCTCTATGAACCCCGTCACCACGCGCGACCGGCTTCGACAGGCCCAATTCCTCGAGGGCGTCACCGACTCCGCGCTGCACCAACTAGCCCATCTCGTCACGCCGGTCACCTATGAATGCGACGAGCTGCTGTTCGAGGAAGGATCCAAACGAGAGTTTCTCGCCATCATCATCGCCGGCGCGGTGGCGATCGAGAAGGGCCGCAACGGACGTCCCGTTCGCCTCGTGACCCTCGGCCCCGGCGAAGCCGTGGGTGAAGGGCTGCTGCTCGACGAATTGCCGCACGGCACCAGCGCCCGCGCCGTGCAGCGAACCGAGGCGTACACGCTCACCGCGCAGCAAATCCGCGATCTGGTCAAGGACGCGCCGACGGTCTACGCCGCCCTCGTGAGCCGCGCCGCGCGCTCGATCTCGCAGCGACTCGCCGCCACCGACGCCACGCTCGTCGGCCGCGGGCGCACGCTCGGCTTCACCGGCGCCCGCACGCGACGCGAGCACGATCTGCTCGGCGAGCGCGACGTACCGGACGACGCGCTCTACGGCGTGCAGACGCTGCGCGCGATGGAGAACTTTCCGATCACCGGCACGCCGCTGCGCGATTTTCCGCAGCTCGTCGAGGCGCTTGCCGCGGTGAAGGAAGCGGCGGCCGCGGCGAACGCCGAGCTCGGTCTGCTCGACAAGGACATCGCGGCGGCGATCGGGCGTGCGGCAGCCGAGATCCGCGCCGGCCGGCATCATGAGCATTTCGTCGTCGACATGATCCAGGGCGGCGCCGGAACGTCGACGAACATGAACGCCAACGAAGTCATCGCCAACCGCGCCCTGGAGCTGCGCGGCTTCGAGCGCGGCGACTACAAGCAGATCCACCCGAACAACCACGTCAATCTCAGCCAGTCGACGAACGACGTGTATCCCACGGCGGTGAAGCTCGCGTTGCACGGCGCGATCGAGAAGCTGCGCGGCGCCATGAGCCAGCTCGCCGCCGCGTTCCTCGCCAAGGGCGAGGAGTTCGCGGCGATGATCAAGATGGGCCGCACGCAGTTGCAGGACGCCGTGCCCATGACGCTCGGCCAGGAGTTCACCGCGTTCGGCCACACCATTCTCGAGGACGTCGAGCGGCTGGGCGAAGCGCAGGCGCTGATCCGCGAGATCAACATGGGCGCCACGGCGATCGGCACCGGCATCACCGCGCCGCCGGGCTACGCCGCGGCGGTCTGTCGCGAGTTGTCGCGCATCACCGGCCTCACGCTGATCACCGCGCCCGATCTCGTCGAAGCGACGGCCGACACCGGCGCGTTCGTGCAGCTCTCCGGTGTGCTCAAACGCTGCGCCGTCAAGCTGTCAAAGATCTGTAACGACCTGCGGCTCCTCAGCTCCGGGCCGCGCGCCGGCTTGGGCGAGATCAACCTGCCGCCCATGCAGCCCGGCTCGTCGATCATGCCGGGCAAGGTCAATCCGGTGATTCCGGAAGTCGTGAACCAGGTCTGCTTCGACGTGATCGGCGGCGACGTCACGGTGACGATTGCCGCCGAGGGTGGCCAGCTGCAGCTCAACGTGTTCGAGCCGGTGATCGCGTATCGATTGTTGCGCAGCATCGAGACGCTGGAGAACGGCTGCGTCGTGCTGCGCCAGCGGTGTGTCGAGGGCATCACGGCCAATCCGCAGCGCATGCGCCAGTTCGTCGAGCAGTCGATCGGCATCGTCACGGCGCTGCTGCCGGTGATCGGCTACGAGCGCGCGACGTCGGTGGCCAAGGAAGCGCTCGAGACCGGCAAGGGCGTGTACGACGTCGTCACGTCGCGCGGGCTGATGACCCGCGAGCAGCTCGATCGCGTGCTCGATCCGGCCGCGATGACGGGCGAGTCCACCCGATAACCCATGCCTCCCCGACGACGAAAGCGACTCGACCCGGCGGCGTTCGGCCTGCCGGTCGACTTGATCAAGCAGGGCTTCTACACCGACGCGTACTTCAATCGCGCGCGCGAAGTGCTGCGCAAGGACACCCGCTCGAGCAGGGTCGTGATGCAGTTCAGCGGCAAGGACGAGGGCTGGATCGGCGGCGTCGACGAAGCCATCGCGCTGCTCAAGCTCTGCGCTGATGACTGGAGCGCGCTCGCGGTCGACGCGCTGTACGAGGGAGACCGCTACGAGTCGTGGGACACCGTGCTCCGCATCGAAGGTCCGTACGACGACTTTGGATTTCTCGAAACACTCTGCCTCGGCGCGCTCGGCCGCCGCACGCGCATCTGTACGAACGC
>JAICKA010000229.1 GCA_025928185.1 Gemmatimonadaceae bacterium | reverse complement strand
CGGATCGCCGGCCGTGCGAACGACCAGGGACATAGACCGATCCCAAGCCTGCTGCGTATGATCCGCGAACAGCGTTGGTCGCGGCGGCACGCCAAGTCCTTCGTCGCGGATGTCGCCCACGACGCCGACGATGGTGATCGGCGTGGACTGCGGGTCCGGCCCGATGCGAATACGCCGGCCGACTGCATCGCCGCGAGGGAAGAATCGGCGCGCGGCGGTCTGGTTGATCAACGCGACGGGCGGGCCATCAGGGCGATCGGCGTTGTCGAACAACCGGCCCGCGATAAGCGGAATGCGCATCGCCGCGAAGTACGCCCCGCGCACCGCGACGTAGCCGAGATCGGGAAGATGCGCCTCGTCCACCGGCTCGCCGACGATTCGCAGCGATGTTCCGACGCTGCCCTGCGTCGGCAGCATCGTTGCCGCGCCGGCTGCGATGACGCCGGGCTGCGCCGCCAGGTCGCGCAGCACGCTGTCGTAGAATCGGTTGACGGCCACGGCCGAGTCGTACCGCTCGCCCGCCGCGCGAAGCTGGGCGGTGAGCACGTGGTCCGGCGCGAAGCCGATCCGGCCGTGTATCAGATTCGAGAAGCTCCGGATCAGCAGGCCGCTGCCGACGAGCAGCATCGCGGAGAGCGCGATCTGTGCGATCGCCAGCGACCGGCGAAGTCGTTCCCGGCCTTGGCCGCCGCTCGCGCCGCGCCCACCTTCCTTGAGCGAATCATGAAGATCGGTGCGCGCGACGCCGAGGGCCGGCGCAAGGCCGAACAGCACGCCGGTCAGCGCGGCGAGTGCAAGGCTGAACAGCAGCACGCGGCCATCGACCGAGGCGTGGAACATCGCCGGCAGCGCGTCCGGATTGACGGTGAGCAGCGCGCGCGTAGCCACCAACGCGACGATGACGCCGAGCACTCCACCGGCGGCGGCGAGGAGCAGCGACTCGGCGAGCAATTGCCCCGCCAGTCGCCTGCGACCGGCGCCGAGCGCGGCGCGCACCGCCAGCTCGCGCCGGCGGCCAAGCGCACGCGAGAGCGTGAGGTTCGCCAGGTTCGCGCAGGCGATCAGCAGCACCATCAGCGCGGCAAGCTGCAAGAGGACGAGCGGCCGCTGCATGCTGCCCGTCATGTCGTCGCGCAAACTGACGAGGGCGACGGTGCGTCCGGTGTTCGCGTCCGGATACGCGGCCTCGAGGCGCTGCGCGATGGTCGCGAGGTCGGCGCGCGCCGTGTTCAGCGTGATGTTTGGAGCGAGCCGCCCGAAAACGTGCAGGTAGTGCTGCTTGCGTGCGCGCACCGGATCGGCGAGGTCGGCGGACAGCGTGAGCGGCAGGAAGAGATCCTCGTTCCAACCGAGGGTGAAGCCGCGTGGCATCACACCGATGACCGTGTACGGCGTGCCACTCAACGAGATGCGCCGGCCGACGATGGTGGAATCGCCGCCGAACGCGCGTCGCCAGAATCTGTCGGTGAGAACGACTTTCATATCGCGCCCCGCTTCGTCGTCGCCCGAGACGAACGTATGGCCATATCGCGCCGGTACGCCCAGCACGGCGAACATGTTGGCCGTGACCAGAATGCCCGAGACGATCTCCGGGTCTCCGCGATCGGGCACCCAGGTGCCGGTATAGCCTTGCGCCGCCGCCAGCCCGCTGAACGTCGTTTGCTGCGCGCGGAAGTCGACGAAGTCGGCCGGCGAGAACGGATAGGTCGACACGCCGGTCCTTCGGTCACCTCCGTAGATGTGCACGAGCCGTGACGGCACCGCGTACGGCAGCGGCGACAGCAGCACCGCGCGCGTGACACTGAACACCGCCGTGTTGACGCCGATCGCGAGCGCCAGCGTGACGAGCGAGACGAGGGCGAAAGCCGGGCTTCGGCGCAGCGTGCGCAGGCCGTAACGCACATCCTGCCGCCAGGCGTTCCATTGATCCGTGTGGCGCGCATCGCGGTCGATTCGCTCGTCCATGGCGCGGCAATAGGCGCGCGTGCGTTCGTGGTCGCCGAATTCGGCGATCGCCCGCGCGCGCGCCTCCTCGGCGTTCGCTCCGGCGTCCACCAGCTCGGCCACGCGCATCGCGAGATGGAAATCCAGCTCGTCGTCCACCTCGCGCGCGATGGTGGAGCGCGAGCGCCACGGCCAGTTGAAGATGCGCGGTGCATCCGGCGACATGCTCGTGTCCTCCGGTCAGGCTGGACTCAGCACCTTCGTGACCGCGCTCGCGTAGCTCTTCCACACCGCCGATTCGGTGCGCAGCGTTGCGCGGCCGGCGGCAGTGATCGTATAGAACTTCGCCTTCCGATTGTTTTCGGAGACTCCCCAGGCGGAGGACACGAGCTTTCGTTTGGACAGGCGATAGAGCGCCTGGTACAGCGCGGCTCCGTCGACGGACAGGACACCGTCGCTGCGCGCGTCGAGCCAGCGCGAGATGGCGTAGCCGTGCATCGGCTGCCAGGCGAGCGCGCGGAGAATGAGGATGTCGACGGTTCCCTGCAGCAATTCCGACGGCGTTCGTGACACGAGCCTTCCAGTCATCAGGTGAGTGGAAGGTGGCCCGAGGTGCTCGGAATTGCAAGAGCGCGCGCTCGCCACGATCTGCCGCGGCGACCGACGCCGTAAGCAATGCATCTGGATGCCGTTACCTTGCTGCAATGGACGGCGTGACGGCATGACACCCAGCAACTACAGCAAGGAAGTCTGATGCCCGCATCGATCGGCAGCGAAGCCGCGAAGCCCAATCCGGCGCTCGCGCCACTCCGCGCGGTGATCGGCACCTGGAGCACGATCGGCACGCACCCGCTCGTCCCGGGCAAGACGTTCCACGGCCGCAGCTCGTTCGAATGGATCGAAGGCGGCGCGTT
>JAICKA010000257.1 GCA_025928185.1 Gemmatimonadaceae bacterium | reverse complement strand
TGGCGCTCGAGACCAGCCGACAACTCGCTCACGCTGCTGTTGTTGCGCCGCGCGAGCGACTCGAACAGGTACCCGCACGCCGAGAGTCCCGCTTCCACGCCAATGAAGTCGGGGTGAATGGACCCGGGCACGACGCCGCACACGCCGGGCACGCACTCCGCGCGCTTCGCAATGGCCATGATGCACGTGGCGGTGCCGATCACGTTGACCACGTCGCCCTCGGTGATGCCCGCGCCCACGGCATCCCAGTGGGCATCGAACGCGCCGACGGGAATGGGAATGCCAGCCGCCAAGCCGAGCCGATCGGCCCATTCCGCGCTCAGACGCCCGGCGACGTGATTCGACGTGAGATATCTGCCGTTCAACTTTTCTCGGACGCCGCCGAGCAGCGGATCGACGCCGGTGAGAAAGTCTTCGGCCGGGAATCCGCCGAGCGATGCATTCCACAACCACTTGTGGCCCATGGCGCAGATTGAGCGCGCCGCCTGCGACGGGTCGGTCACGCCGCACAGCACCGCCGCCACGTAGTCGCAATGCTCGAACGCCGTCGCGAACTGCCCGCGCTTGTCGGCGTTGTGTCGCAGCCAATGCAGAAGCTTGGCGAAGCCCCACTCCGACGAGTAGACGCCGCCGCAATACTCGATCGCCGGCAGGTCGGTCAGCCGCGCGGCCTCCGTGATCTCCGCGGCTTCGCCCGCCGCGCGGTGATCGCACCAGAGATAGTAGTCGTCGAGCGGCACCATGCCGTCGCCGACCGGCAGCACCGTCGATCCCGTGGTGTCGAGCGCGATCGCGACGACGTCCCGACCGTTCGCGTCGGCCTCGCGCACGGCGCGATGGGTCGCGTCGATCAACGCGCGCATGTGCGACTCGTGCGACTGCGTGGCGAAATCCGGATCGCCGCGCTGGCGGTGCACCGGATACTCGGATACCGCCGCGCCGATCGTGCCGCGCTCACTGTCGACGATGGCGACGCGAACGCTCTGCGTTCCGAAATCCACACCGGCAACGAGTGGCACGGTCAGACGCTCACGCGTGGCGATGCACGTCCCAGCCGAGATAGCGCGTCGTGGCTTCGTGAACGGCATCGGCCACCGTTGCCATGGTGCTCGCCACGTGGTGCTCGAAGCCGTTCGTACAGATGTAGCGCAGCAGCTCCTGCAGCCGCGGAATCTCGGCAACGCCGGCGCCCCCGAAGGTCGTCAGCGGATCGTCGGTGAAGCGTCCCTCGCCCACGTAGCCGCGCACGCGGCCGGTGCGCTCGTCCGTGCTGAAGCGCGCGAAGGTCATGGGACTGGCCCGGACTGTTCCGACGATCGTGCCGTACGTGTTCTCGCGTCCGACCGTGCCGGCGATGATCGCCTGATAGTCCATGCGCGACGCGTCGAAGAACGACTTCGGCAGATTGCTGCAGTGGAAGCACACCGCCTTGTCCGGATCTTCGCCGTAGTTGTTGTTCCAGTCGAGCAGCGCGCTCGGCGTGCCGGACGCCAGCGTCAATGCGTACATGCTGACGGTGCCGCAGACGTCGACCTCGCAGGCACTTGGCATGTTCATGTCGCTCAGCATGCTCATGATCGTGCACGGCACCACGCCGAAATATTCCTCGAGCGACGTCCAGCACTGCACCGCGCTCACGGTGACGTCGGCTTCCTGCATCCAGCGATCGATCACGAGCCCGAGCTTCGCCATCTTGATCATCGCGGCGTCGGGAATGCCGCGCGTCTCCACGTAGGCGCGCATCTCGTCGAGCTTCGCCTTCACGTCGGCGTCGCCGTCCTCGAGGCGCGCGACGCGGCCGAGGATCTCCGAGAGATCGATCGGCTCGACGGCGATGCCCGTCGCCTCCAGCACCTTTTCGCTGTAGCGAACGGTCTTGAACGCGGCCGGCCGCGCACCGATGGCGCCGATGCGCGCAGTGCGCAGTCCGCGCGCGACGCGACAGGTGGCGACGAAGCGCTGGATGTCGGCGAGAAGATCGGCCGCGCGCACGGGCTGCGTGTGTCGCGACGTCAACGAGTACGGAATGCCATACTGCGTGAGCACGTTGCAGACGGACATCTTGCCGCAGAAGGCGTCGCGGCGGTGCTCGATGCCCATCTTCCCGGGTTCGTCCGCGGCGGCATGGATGAGCACCGGCACGCGCAGGCCGGAGAGCCGCAGCGTTTCGGCGATCGCGCGCTCGTCGCCAAAGTTCGGCAGCGTGACGATGAC
>JAICKA010000231.1 GCA_025928185.1 Gemmatimonadaceae bacterium | reverse complement strand
GCGTCGATCAGTCGCGCGTAGATCGCCCGTATCGGACCGCTCTGCTGCGTGAGCGCGTTGTAGGCGTTCACGATGCCCCACCCGAACATGTCGCTGCGGGTCGTACCGGCCGGACGCGTCGCATACTGCTCGATGCGCGACCGCAGCGCGGCCGCGTTCAGACCCGGCGTCTTCGCCAGCAACAGCGCCGCCACGCCAGACACGTACGGGGCCGCGGCGGAGGTTCCGTACCCGAAGAGATAGGTCGGCGCCCCGATGGTGAAATCCCATCCGGGGCCGAGCACGCCGCCGCCGCCGTTGTCGTCGAGACGGAAATCCCCACCCGGCGCAGCGACGGAGATGTAGCTGCCCGCGTTCGAGTACGTGGCCAGCGCGCCGTCCTCCCCGACGGCCGACACCGCGATGACACCGGGCAGCGCCGCGGGATAGACCGGAAAGTCGAATCCCTCGTTGCCGGCCGATGCCACGACGAGCGAGCCCGCGTCCTCCGCCGCCTGCACCGCCGACGCCAGCGTGCTGCTCGGGAACGTGCCGCCAAGACTCATATTAATGATTTGTGATGCGCTCGGCGCCTGGACCAGCGCGCCGTTCTGGCCGGTCGCCGGAAGGCCGGCGGCGTAAAGCACGCCCTGCGCGATGTCGAAGTTCGTGCCTTCGCCGGTGATGCCGAGCACGCGCACTGGACGAATGCGAACGTTCCAGTTCACGCCCGCAATGCCGCTGCCTTCGTTGCCCACGGCGCCAATCAATCCGGCCGTCCACAGGCCATGGTCGCCCAGCTCGTTGTGCACCCAGCAGCCGTTCACGGGGTCGAAGAGCAAATCGTCGGGATCGGTCGGATCGGGATCGGGGCCGTCGCCGTCGCCGTCGATCGTCGTGAACGTAGTGCCGTCGCAGAGCGTCTCGGTCGTGCCGAATCCGACTTGCGACACGAAGTCGTATCCGTCCTGCGTGATGTTCGGCGCGACGTCGGGATGATCGAACCGGATCCCCATGTCGACCACGGCCACGGTTACCGCGGGGGTGCCCGTGGTGATCGACCAGGCGCGCGGCAGATCGACCATGTTCGCCGGCCAGTACTGCGCAAAAAACTGCGGATCGTTCGGAATGTTCGTCGCCGTAGACGCGGCGCTGACGGTATGATGCGCCGCGAGCGCGCGAACGAATGCGGCCGACATCGGACGCGGCGCGCCGTCCCGAATCGACACCACCTCGTCGCGCTCGACCCACGCCACGCTCGAGTCGTTGCGCAGTGAGGCCATCACGGCGTCGATGTGCAGCGTGTCGTCGACCCGGACGCGCGCCGCGAGCATCGCCGGCGACAGCTCGGCATGGCTGATCGGACGCGACGCCATGAGGGACGCGAGTCGCGTCTGCATGCGGCTCGCGCCGAAGCGCGCGACTGACAGGTTGCGAGATGCGCCGGTGCCCGCCGCGGCGACGCCGAGCGCGGAGGCGCGAAAGCCGATGATGATCCGGTTGGGCGAGACGTGTGGCATCGAGCTGCGCGACATCAGTCGAGCCGCACGGCCCGGCGATCGCGAGAACGACGCCGCGAACGGCGATGCGTTCGGCGCGAGCGTCACCGTGCCGGTGATCGTCGCTCCGTTGTCGGCGAGGAACGACGCGGCGCCTCCGCCCTGGATGTCGGACGTCGTCGCCGTGGCGATCTGTGCGCCGGTCGTGGCCGACAGCGTCCAGGTCACGGTGTCCGATCCGTCGCTCGCCGTGGTACCGGTCGCGGGCGACACCGAGCCGCCGCCCGTCACCGTCCAGGTGATCGGCACGCCCGGCACGCCGTTGTTGGAGGCATCGACCGCTCGCACGACCAGCGGCAGAGTCAGCGAGGACGAGGGCGCCCCGGACTGGCCCTCGCCCGAGACGATGGTAAGCCGCACCGGCGTGTGGTCGGGCGACGAATTGTCCTTGCACCCGGCGAGCAGCGCGCCGGCGAGGACCACGAGAGTCAGACGGACGCGAGATGCCATCGGGACCACCAGGAATCAGTTGTTGGGACTTCTCGATTGCTCGAACGCGCTATTCGCCGTATGGCACCCACACGTTCTTCACCTGCGTCGCGGCGCGCAGGAATTCCCGGCCTTCGCCATCTGCCGTGTCGAGCCAATCGCGATCGTGCCAGGTGGCCCAGGTGCGCTTCATGTTCGACGCAGACGCGATCTCCACCGCACGCACGCCGTCGCGCGAGCCGAAGTACCAGATGCCTTCGACGTCGTCGTGCTCAGCCAGGACCGTGGCCAGTGAGTCGCGGTCGCCGGTGACGATGTTGATCACGCCGCCCGGCACGTCGGATGTTTCGAGAACGCTATAGAAGTCGGTCGCCGCGAGCGGGTACGACTGCGACGGCACGACGACCGTCGTGTTCCCCGTCGCGATCGCCGGCGCCACGAGCGAGACGACGCCGAGCAGCGGCGCTTCGTCTGGGCAGACAAGCGCCAGCACGCCGATCGGCTCGTTCATGGCGATCGATACGCCGCGGATCGGTACGCTGTGCACCGCGCCGTCGTACTTGTCGGCCCACGCACCGTAGGTGAACAAGCGGGAGATGGAAGCGTCGACTTCGGCGCGCGCGCGCTTGCTGCCGCAGCCGGTCATCGCGTCGATGCGCGTTGCGAACTCGCGCGTGCGTGCCGACAGGTTTTCCGCGATGTAGTACAGGATCTGCGCGCGGTTGTATCCCGTGGCGCGTGCCCACGCGCCGCCGGCCGCGTGCGCCGCTTCCACGGCGTTACGGATGTCCTTGCGATTGCCTTCCGGCGCTTCGCCAACGAGCGCGCCTGCCGGCGAGTAGATGCGCCGCGAGTACGCCGCATCCGG
>JAICKA010000177.1 GCA_025928185.1 Gemmatimonadaceae bacterium | reverse complement strand
CCGCGCTTCTTCGTCGCGGCGCGGCTCGAGCGCAATGAGTATCCTTTCATAGCGCCCGCGGCGACGATACAGCCGATCCCCACGCCCACCGCGTGGACGGTGCAGCTGAACGATTTCGTCGATGGCGAAGCGGGCGTCGGCTATCGCCTGACGGCGACCACGCTGTTGAAGGCATCGATCCGCACCGACCGCTGGTGGCCGCCGGGTGCGCAGACGGTGTATGGGTCGAGCCGTCCGGATGGGCGTGCGATCGCGGTGCAGTGGTCGCAGGCATTTGATTTTCTGAGGTGAGAGGGGCGAGAGGATAGAGGATAGGCGAGCGTACGAGTGGTCGGCGGTTCCCGGTTGATCCTCGGGGGTCGATCGCTTAGCTTTTCAGGCTCGGAATGCCCGTAAGGGCCTGTAGCTCAGGTGGTTAGAGCGCACGCCTGATAAGCGTGAGGTCGGTAGTTCAACTCTACCCAGGCCCATAGCAGTCAACGAACGAACCTGCCGACGGCATTCGCCGTCGGCGGGTTTTTTTCTTGGGCAGTCCGGTTCGTGTTCGTCGCCAAGCGCGCTTCGATGCAAGCTCGCCGCAGGAGGTCAGCCGTGCGGTGCCGTATGCGTCGCAGATGCCGCCGGCAACTTCGGCAGCCCCCACCCCCGCCGCAGCCGTGCATACTCCGCCGCCGGCAACTGCACCAGCGCCGGACGACGCCGCGGATCGAGCCACGCAATCACCTGAGCCAGCGCATTCGCATCGAACGCCGTGCAGCCCGCGGTAACAGAGCCCGGACCGTTCCAGATGTGCAGGAAGATGCACGAGCCGCGGCCGGCCACCGGCGGCGCGGCGTTGTAGCCGACGATCACGCCCATCTCGTACTGGCCAACGTTGCGCATGTGTTCCGCGCTCGACCAGTCCACGCGCGACGCACGCTCGCGGTCGATCACAGTATTGTAATGAACCGACGCGGTGTCGTCGACGCAGTCGGTGCCGGGGGTGAGCTGCACGTACGGGAGCCGGACGTCGCGCGCCGAGTCCGGGGGCGCGAAACCGAACACGGTGTCGAGCGGGAACACGCCGGCCGGCGACTTGCCGTCGCCCTCGTGCTTGTGCGGTCCGCTCCGGCCCACGTCATCGAAGCCGACGCCCCAGGCGAGTCCCGTGCGGCCGACCACGACCGGAATTGCCGGCGCGGCCAGACGCCACGAGTCGTGGCGCGTCGCACGGCTGAACCGCCAGAGCGAGCCGGACGTCGTATCCCAGTCCGGCGTCGTCACGACGACGAGCTGCTCGGCGCGCGCGAGCGTCGGGGGCACGGTGTTCATTCGTGAATTCTGTGCACGTAAAGGAACGATGGCGACGAGGGCAGGCAGCGTCGCGGCGATGCACGACAAGCGGATTGACATTTTACCAATTTGCGCGTGTGACGTCATTCGTGTGCGCCACCACGACTGGGTGTGCGCTGGATCACATCGTGGTTCACAGTTCTGGAACAAGGGAACCTGTCGCGTAGCTGTCAGAATATCGTCGAACTCGCGGCATTCCGCACGGACCGGCAACGGGCTCGTGGGGTACATCAAACTGCCGGGGCATGGGGATGCGACCGCACCACCACGCAGTGTCAGCGAACGAACCGAGACGTGAAGCACCACCGGCATCTCGGAGCAGGACACAACCTGCACGGAGGAATACGATGAAACGCGTACCGATGTTCAGCGTGGCGGCCGCCCTCGTGTTTGCCGCCGGAACCGTTCCGGCTGCCGCTCAGCAGAGTCGGGAAAAGCCGGCGCCGCGGCACGAGACGAGTCGCGCCGATCACGGCAGACCAGCGGCGCAGCCGCAGCACCCCGATCATCCGGATCATCCGGATCATCCGGATCATCCCGATCATCCGGATCATCCCGATCATCCGGACCATCCCGATCATCCGAACTATCCGGACCATCCCGCGCAGGCGGCCACGCGTGAGTATCCAACTCCGCAGCGCCCGCAGCCGGAGATGCGCCACGAGCCGATGGCTCGCACGGAGCCGCGTCCGGAAGGACGCGTTCAGCCGATGCAGCCGAATCGCCGCGAGCCCGAGATGCGCCATCCGATGCCGCAGACCCGCGCGACGCCAGTCGAGCCGGCGCGTCGGGGCCAGCCGATGAACAACCGGCCCGCGCCTCGCCTGTCGCATGAAGAGCAGCAGCGCCGCATCTACCACGAACAGCGCCGCGAAGACGAATATCGCGAGCATCTGGCCGAGCAGACGCGACGCATGGAATACGAATCGGCGCGTCTGCGCCAGCAGCGGCGGATGCAGCAGTACCGCTTCCAGCAGGAGTACATCCGCGAGCTGCAGCTTCAGCAGCAGCACCTCCGCGCCGAGCGCAATTACTACGACGATCCGTACTACTACACGCCCGACTCGTATCGCTATCGTCGCGCCGGCGTGTACTACGAAACCAACCAGTACGGCGCCAATCTCCTGCGTCAGGCCGTGAACTACGGCTACCAGGAAGGCGTGCGGGCCGGACAGGCGGATCGGCTCGACGGCTGGGCGCCGGATTACCGGAACTCGTATGCCTACCAGGATGCGAACTACGGGTACAACGGCTTGTACGTCAACCAGGCCGACTACAACTACTATTTCCGCGAGGGCTTCCAGCGCGGCTACGAGGACGGCTATTACAATCGGTACCAGTACGGCACCAATGTGAACGGATCGTATTCGATCCTCGGCAACCTGATCACCAGCATTCTCGGGTTGCAGACACTGCCCTGATCGTGCACGTTTGACGTGAGCACTGGAGACGCCCGGATCCGAACGACGGATCCGGGCGTCTCGCATCTATCCCCGTCTGCCCGAACGCGCGTGAAACCCGAGCAGGACCCGAGCTGGAGCCGGTATCCGCAAACGATCCTCGAGATGCTCGAGGATCGTTCGCTGGCGATCGATCTGCGACGCGAGATTTCGCAGGAGACGCGGCGGGCGCTGAGCCAGCACGGCTTCGGAACGGGGTTCGTCGTGCTCACCGCGTGGAATCCGCACGGCCGTTCGACCGACGAAGCGACGAATCGCGAGCGCGATCGTTCGCTGCGCGCCTGGCTGGATGCCCGGCATATCCGCTGGGTACCGGCGGACGGCGTGTCACCGGACCGGCAGCACCGCGAGGAGGGCGTCGCCGCCGTGATGTCCGTGGAACAGGGACGGGAGCTCGCGATGCGCTACGAGCAGTCGGCGATCTATGCCTACGACGGCTCGGTGATGTGGTTGCTCGGCGCGCTCGTCACCGCGCCCCCACTGCCGCTGCCCGCCCACACCCCTCCCGGTTTTTAGAGAACACGCATGTCCGACGAGCAGACACATCGCGCGATCGAGGCGGTCTGGCGCATCGAGGCGCCGAAGCTGATCGCCAGCCTCGCGCGATTCGTCCACGACGTGGGGCTGGCCGAGGACCTCGCGCAGGACGCGCTCGTGTCGGCGCTCGAGCAATGGCCCGAGTCCGGCGTGCCCGACAAACCCGGTGCGTGGTTGATGGCGGCCGCCAAGCGCCGGGCGATCGACGGCATGCGGCGGCACGCGATGGCCGATCGCAAGCACGAGGAGATCGGTCGCGACGTCGATGCGCGACAGTCGAGCCCCGAGGAGGAGCTGGTCGAGGCGCTCGACGACGAGATCGGCGACGATCTGCTGCGACTCATCTTCACCGCCTGTCATCCCGTGCTGTCGACCGAGGCACGCGTCGCGCTCACGCTGCGGTTGCTCGGCGGATTGACCACCGACGAGATCGCGCGCGCCTTCCTCGTTCCCGAGTCGACGATCGCGCAACGCATCGTTCGCGCGAAGCGCACGCTGAGCGACGCCCACGTGCCGTACGAGGTGCCGCGCGGCGCCGAGCGTGACGCGCGGCTCGCCTCGGTGCTCGAGGTGATCTATTTAGTGTTCAATGAAGGCTACTCGGCCACCGCCGGCGACGATTGGACGCGGCCGGCCTTGTGCGACGACGCGCTACGCCTCGGCCGTGTGCTCGCCGAGCTGGCGCCGCAGGATGCGGAGGTGCACGGACTCGTGGCGCTGATGGAGCTCCAGGCGTCGCGGCTGCGGGCGCGCATCGGGCCGTCGGGCGAGCCGGTGCTGCTGCTGGATCAGGATCGCGCGCGCTGGGACCACGTGTTGATCACTCGCGGACTGCGGGCACTCGTGCGCGCCGACGCGATCGGCGGGCCGCCGGGTCCGTATGCGTTGCAGGCGGCGATTGCCGCCTGTCACGCGCAGGCGCGCGCGCCGGAGGACACCGACTGGGCGCGCATCGCGTCGCTGTACGAAGCACTGGCGCAGCGCACGCCGTCGCCGATCGTCGAGCTCAATCGCGCCGTCGCGGTGGCGATGGCGTACGGACCAGCGGCGGGTCTCGAGCTGGTTGATGCGCTGACGGCCGAACCGTCGCTGCGGTCGTATCACCTGCTGCCGAGCGTGCGCGGGGATCTGCTGGCGAAGTTGGGGCGCGTGGATGAAGCACGCGTCGAGTTCGAGCGCGCGGCGGCGATGACGCGGAATGAACGCGAGCGCGCGCTGTTGCTGGCGCGCGCCGCGCGCGGCAACTGAGGTCGAGCGGG
>JAICKA010000037.1 GCA_025928185.1 Gemmatimonadaceae bacterium | reverse complement strand
TATGTCGCGGCATTGCGCGTGGATGGCGGCTGGCTGCGTTTGCGTGCCTCTGCCCCGTATTCCGCGCCGCGCTTTGCGGTCCCCGCGGGACTGTCGACCGCCGGGTTCGCGCTGCGGGCGTCCGGATTGTTCTGCCACTGAGGTCCATGGCTACACAGAGATCAAACGAGATCGAGCCGGGGAATCGGCGTCTGACACCGCGACGGATCGCGCTGTTCAGCGAGACCGGCGGGCCGGGGGGCGCGGAGCGGATGATGCTGCAACTCGGCGAGGAACTCGGACGCCGCGGGCATGAAGTCATCCCGGTCGCGCCAGCCGACAGGAATCAATGGCTGCTCGATCAATTCCGCGCGCGCGGCTTTCAGCCGGAGATGTTCGTCGCGAGCGACGGCGCCGATTTTCGTTGTTTGCGTGAGATGATGCGGATTCTCGAGCGCCGCCGCGTCGACGTCGTGCACACCCACGAATTTCTCACGTCGGTGTACATCGGCGCGGCCGCCCGCGTACTGCGAAAGCCGCACATCATCACTATGCACGGCGGCCGGTACTACGCCGGTCGCCGCCGGCGACGGCTGGCGCTGCGCTGGAGCGCGAGACGAAGCCGTGCGCTGGTTGGAGTTTCGACGACGACGGCCGCGGAGCTCGCCGCGCATCTGTGGCTGCCGCGAGAGCGCGTTCGCGTCGTGCACAACGGCGTTCGACCGGAAACGGGCGACCGAGAACCCGTGCGCCGCGAGCTCGGCATCGGCGATGACGAGCGACTCGTCGTCGCGATCGGCAACTTGTATCCGGTCAAGGCGCATGCGGTGTTGTTGCGGGCGCTCGTGCAGCTCGACGAGAACTCAACTACCCAGCACTGGCGCGTGGCGATCGCCGGCCGCGGCGAAGAAGAAGCATCGTTGCGCAAGCTCGCGACGGAATTGGGCATCGCCGATCGCGTGCATCTGCTGGGTTATCGTCCCGATGTACCCAACGTGCTCGCCGCGGGCGACGTGTACGTGATGCCGTCACTGTCCGAAGGCCTGCCACTCGCCCTGATCGAGGCGATGTTCGCCGGCAAGCCGGTGGTGGCCTCCAACGTCGGCGGCATTCCGGAAGTGGTGACCGACAAGGTCGACGGCTTGCTCGTGCCGCCGGGCGACCCCGACGCGCTCGCCGCCGCACTCAGGCAAATGTTCGCCGACCGGGACCTTGCAGTTCGGCTTGCCGGCGCAGCGCGTCGACGCGCGGAGGAGGCTTTCGGCGTTGAGCGGATGGTGGATGAATACGAAAAGCTGTATGGCTTCTGACGAGCGCTCGCCGTGAGCGAGCAACGCAATCAGCGCGAGCGGCTGGAGCGCTGGGTTGGCCAGCATGCCGGCGGGCGTCCCGTGGCGATCGTGATGGGCGCGTCCCCAAACGGGTTGAGCTTTCTCAGAAGCCTGGGCCGTCGCGGCATTCCAGTGCTGCTGATCGACGCCGATCCGCTCGTTGCGAGCTTCTCGCGCTACGCGACGAGCATTTCGATCGAACGCGGCCCCGGGGAGAGCGAGGCCGTGACCGGATTGCTCGAGCGAATCGGGCGGCGATTGCGCACGCCGGGCGTGCTCTTTTCGACGGCCGATCACTATTGTCTCATGCTCGCTCGGCATGAAGCCTCGCTGTCGCGATACTATCGACTCCTGCAGCCCGATCTCGCGACGATCGAAGCGATCCTCGACAAGAGCGCGCAGTATCGCCGCGCCGAGGCTGCCGGCGTTCCGATTCCGCCGACCTTCTATCCAGCAACCGCGGACGACGTCGAGGCGATCGCCGGCCAGGTGCGCTATCCCGCGATCCTCAAACCGTACCAGCCGGATCATCGGCCGGCGGCGATGCGGGAGAAATCGATCAAGGTGATCCATGCATACTCGGCGCAGGATCTCTGTGTCGGTTTCGAGCAAGCAGCAGCGCTCGGCTTCCAGGTGATGGTGCAGGAGACCATCCCCGGCGACGACAGTCACTTCTTTGGCTATTGGGGATTCTGGGATTCCGAGGGACGCGAGCGTGCGTGGGTGACCAAGCGCAAGCTGCGCCAAAATCCGCCCGGGTTCGGCGATGGGTCGATGCAGGAGACGATCGACGCGCCCGAGGTCGCCGAGCTGAGTCGCAAGCTTCTGCGCGCGTTCAAATATCGGGGATTCGTCGGCGTCGAATTCAAACGCGATCCCCGTGACGGGCGATTGCTGCTCATCGAGATCAACCCGCGCACCGAATCCGGCAACCAGCTCGCAATCTCCGCCGGCGTCGACCTGCCGTGGATTGGATATCGATATCTGATCGGCCAGACGCCGGCAGAGCCGGAGCCGTTGTCGCCGCCGTTCACACCGGGCGTCGTGTTCGTCAATGAAGAGTGGGACCTGAAGGCATTCCTCGCGATGCGCTCGACGGGAACGCTCACCCTGGCCGGCTGGGTGCAGTCGCTGCGCGGAGTTCGGTCGCAAGCGCTCGGCGCGTGGGACGATCCGTTGCCGGCGCTGGTGATCGCCGGTCGCATTGCTCGAGCGGCGGCGCGCCGCACATTGCGGCTGCCGCGGTGAGATCAGCCTGACGCCAGCTCGACGCGGGGCGAGGCCGCGTCGGCCACGCTGCGCTCCGAGTCGTCGCCCCGCGAGCGGAGCGATTTCACGAGAGTGAGGAAACTCTGAACTCTGTCGCGGTAGCGGAGCATGACCACGGTCATGTACACCGCGGCCCCGACGATGACTTCGGCGGCGAATGACAAGCCGATGCCGAGCGAGGCGGGATTCGCTGCCCGGACCCCGAGCACGGCAAGCGCCATCACGGCCGTGGCGGTGAGCGCGGGACGCAGCGCCGCGCCGTAATCGGACCAGCGCATCTCCATGATCTGAAACGCCCGGCGGTACGCCGGGAACATTGCGACGGGAAATCCGACGATCCAACCCGCCGCAACACCGGTCGCACCCCACCGCGCGCCGAGGTAGAACAGCGGCGGCAGGATGCAGACCGCGAACAGCGTGAACTGGAAGTTTCGACGCGCGTCGCCGGTAGCGACGAGAAGCGGCGAAATGATGGTTGCGATCGATCGATAGCCGCCGTAGAACGCGAGCAGCCGCAGCGGCCCAACGGCACCCGCCCAGCCGGGGCCGAGCGCGATGCGGACGAATTGATCTGCCGTCAGCGCGAGACCGGCCGACAGCGGCAGTGCGACGAACGCCAATCCTTCGGTCAGCGCGAGCGTGTAGCGGCGAAGCGCGGCCAGGTCCGTCTGCACAGCAGAGAGAATACTCGGAATCACACGCGCCACGAGCGAGCTGACGCGATCGACCGGAATGGTCGCCAGCGTCCAGCCAAATGTGTACGCGCCGAGGATCGATTTGCCGAGCACGCGGCCGACGATCGCGAAATCGGCGTTCGAGTACACGTAATAACCAATCCGCGCGAGTGCGACGTGCGAACCGAAGGTCGCGGCGCCGGCAATGCCGCGGAAGCGGACCGGCCACCGAATGCGATGTGGCGCCCACACCAATGCGAGCACGGTGGTCGTGATCGCGGCCGCGATTTCGGCATAGACGAACGACCAGTACCGATAGCCGAGCAGCGCGAGAACGAGCGTGGCGCCGGTGAGCACGATGGCCTGCACGCCGTCGATCCACGCGAGCTTGCGCCAGTGCAGATCGCGCGCGAGGAGTGCCCTCGGCAGCATCTGCGGCGCGGTGATCAAATACGCCACGCTCAGCAACTGCACGATCTGGCGCACGGCGGGTTCGCGGAAGTACAGCGCGATGGGTTCCGCGAGCGCCATGGACAGCAACGAAAACGCGATGCCGTACATCAACGACAGACCGCCGAGCCGGGCGATCTGATCGTGATCCATGTCACGTCGCTGAATGATCGCCGCGCTCAGGCCGAGGTCGTAAATCGGCGCAACGAAGCCCATGTACACCATCGCCATCCCGAACAAGCCGTAGTCGGCCGGCACGAGAAGGCGAGCAATGACCAGAGTGGACGCCCAACTGAGGATCTGTGTCGCCCACTTCATGCCCGCGGTCCAGGCGACCCCAAGCAGGAGGGAACGGTCGAGCGAGCTGTGGCGGGAGACGGCCATGATGCGCGGATGATTCAATGCAAAAGTCGGTACCGTGACAGCAAGCAAGTGTGCGGCCACGCGTGTGCGTGGTTCTTGCTACACTCCCGGCCGCATGCAACAGTCCATCATTCATCTGGTTACGCCGGCCGAGGTCGGCGGCCTGGAATCGACCGTCCAGGTGCTCGCGGCAGGTCAGCACGCGCGGGGGCACGATGTTCGGGTGATCGCATCGATCGGCGCTCCCAATGCGGCAGCGGCCTGGATCAACGGCCTGCGGAATCTCGGCGTTCCGGTGATTCCCATCGTGTCGTCCGGACGCGATTACCTGGGCGATTGGCGCCGGATTCGGCGCGAATGCGCGGACTACGCACCGGATGTGGTGCACACACACGGCTACCGCGCTGACGTGCTCGGCGGCGGCGCCGCCCGGGCCGCCGGGTGCCGCACGGTAACGACGGTGCATGGTTTCATCGGCGGCGATTGGAAAAATCGAATGTACGAACGCTTGCAACGACACGCGTTCCGGCACTTCGATGCCGTGGTCGCCGTGTCGCGTCGCATGGGCGAGCAGTTGAGCGAGCGGTCGTTGCCGCAGGTGCATGTCGTGCCGAACGCATTCAGCAGCCGACACCAGATCGTGGCGCAGGACGAAGCACGCGCGGCGCTCGGGCTTTCGCCCGATGAATTCCGCATCGGCTGGGTCGGCCGTCTGAGCCACGAAAAGGGCGCGGACGTCATGATCCAGGCGCTCGCGGACCAATCGATCAGCGACGTGCAGCTCTCGATCATCGGCGATGGGCCCGAACGCAAACATCTCGTCCGGCTTGCGGGCTCGCTTGGCGCGGAAGACCGGATTGCGTGGCATGGCGTGCGGTACGACGCCCCGGCGCTGCTGCGCGCGTTCGACGTGCTCGTGCTCAGCTCGCGCACCGAGGGCACGCCGATCGTGTTGCTCGAAACAATGGCGGCCGGCGTTCCGATCGTGGCGACGGCGGTTGGCGGCGTGCCGGACGTGGTCAGCAACGAGCATGCATTGCTGGTCGAGCCGGAGAATCCGAGCGCCATCGCGAGAGCCATCGACACGATTCGTCGGGACGGTCGCGCGGCCCAGTGCCGCACCTGGCGAGCGGCGCAGCGTGTGGCGCGCGACTACGCGGTCGGCCCGTGGATCGATCAGTACGAGCAGATCTACGAGAGTGCCATGCGAGCGAGAGCGCGGAGCGTCGCGTGATCCTCCTCGCGTGGCTGCTCGTCGCCACGCCCGCGGTACTGTTCATCTACGCGTACCTGCTCTACCCCGTGCTGCTGCGGCTTGCCCGGCCGCGTTCCACCGCCATCGCGGCACCGCCAGAAGCGATCGTCGACTGGCCGATGATCACGATTTCAGTTCCGGCCTACAACGCCGAGCGCTCGCTCGCGCGAACGCTCGATCATCTGCTCGCGGCGGATTATCCGGCCGACCGCCGTCAGATCATCGTCACCTCCGACGGGTCGACCGATCGCACCGACGAAATCGCGCGCGCCTACGCCGATCGCGGTGTCGAGTTGCTGCGCGTGCCCCGTGGCGGCAAGGCGCTGGCGGAGAACGCCGCGGGCCGGCTCGTGCGCGGTACAATCGTCCTGAACACCGACGCGACGATCGTCGTGCCGCCGCACACGATCAAACTGCTCGTGCGGCATTATGCAGATCCGCGCATCGGCGTGGTCTCCGGCCGCGATGTGACAGTGCCGAGCGATGCGGATCCGGAGCGCACGACGCGTGGTGAAGCTCGGTATTCGGGTTACGAGATGCGGGTGCGCTCGCTCGAAGCGCGACTGGGCTTCATCGCGGGCGCCACCGGCAGCATCTACAGTTGCCGCCGAGAAATCTTTCAGGTTCCGATCTCGCCGTACGCCTCACGCGATTTTGCCAGCGCGATGATCGCCACGCAGATGGGGTATCGATCGGTCGCGGATGACGACGCGTTCGCCTACGTGGGCCACGCGCCCTCGCTCGTGGCCGAGTATCGGCGCAAGGCGCGGACGATGGTGCTGGGCCTGGACACACTGTGGGACTATCGCGCGATGCTCGATCCCATTCGCTACGGCTGGTTCGCGCTGATGCTGATCAGCCACAAGCTGTGTCGCTGGCTCGTGTACCTGTTCGCGCCCGTGGCCGTGGTTGGGCTCGTGCTGCTCGCGACGCGGTGGTGGCCGCTCTGGATTCTGATCGGCGCGGGCGTGGTGGTGGCGCTGCTCGGATCGATCGCGATCAATCATCCGTCGCCGCGGCGCAGCACGGCGGCGTTCGTGATCCCCGGCTACCTCGTCGCAACCGGAGGGGCAGCGATCGTCGCGTGGCTGCGGTTCTTCCGCGGCGTGCACTCGACCGTGTGGGAGCCGACGAAGCGCGTCGGCTGACCGCGGTCAGTGGCCGGTGCGTTTGAAGAACATCACGATCGGCGTCTGGACCATGATCCGAAGATCGTGCAGCACGCTGCGGCGCCTCAGGTATTGCAGGTCGTAGCCGACCTTGGCGCGGACGTCGTCGATCGACGCATCGTACTTGTGACGGATCTGCGCCAGGCCCGTGATGCCGGGCCGGGTCCGCTGGCGAATCGGATAATACGCGATGCTCTCGACGAGCTCCGGAATGATCGTCGGCCGTTCGGGACGCGGCCCGACGATGTTCATGTCGCCCTTGAGCACATTGTAAAGTTGCGGCAGCTCGTCCAGCCGGCAGGTGCGGAGCAGCCGGCCGATGGACGTCACGCGTGGATCGCGTCGCTGCGCCCACACGGCGCCCGATTTGGCCTCGGCGTCGACGCCCATCGTGCGGAACTTGTACATCGTGAACGTCTGGCCACAGGTATTCCACACGCGGCGATCGTGCACGGCGTTGACGATGCGGCCGCGGCGCTGATCGACGGCCGCTGCGCTGCCGCGCCGATCGACGCCATGGCGCCGTTCGATCGATGCGACCCTCGCGTACATGCGGCGATCCGCTTCGGCCTGCCGCGTACGATCGCGCGCTGACGCGCCCGATTGGCGTCGCGCGAAGCGCCGCCCGTATGCGCCGGCCCGTCGATCCGCCGTCTGGCGCCGATCGGCGGGCGAGAGCACGTCGTACCGCCGCCGGTCACGCCCGACACGCACCTGCTTGTAGATCACGGGGCCGCGCGACGTCAGACGAATCGCCACCGCGATGAACAGCATCACGGGCGCGAAGACGATCAGGAGCAACGATGCGAAGCAGACGTTGAGCGCGCGCACCGATCGGCCGTTCCGCGGCCGCGAGCGACGCTCGAGAATCACCGGAACGGCCTCGAGCGACTCCCGACGTCGAACCGGTTCGCTCAACTGCACCGGCCCGATCGCGGCGCCCGACACCGTCGTAACTGTAGCGGCTTCCGTCGTGGTCAAACCGGCGAGGAGCACCGGTTGGACGCGGCCCGGCTGAGCCGGCAATTCCACCGACGTGATCGATTGACCTGCAATCCGGCGAACTTCCGGGTTCTCCAGCGACCCGGCTTCGGAGCCGTTGTCCGCAGCACCCGTGCGGACACGCCGAATGCGCGCGTAACGAAAACTCTGTGCTGCCGACATCAATTATTCCTGCGTGCTCCCGTGGGCGCGAGTGCGCAGCGCCTCGTGTTCGTTAGAAAATTCGCGTTCCGCCGTACACACTGGCGATCACGGCCCCGACGTACGCGCCGGTGCGAAGGATGTCCGACCAGTCGCGCTTGGTTTGTTCGCCGACGTAGATCTCGTCGCCGGCGCGCAGATCGAGCTTGTCTACGGTTGCGCCTGCCGCGATCTCCTCGCGCAGGTGCTTCGCCGTCCACAATTCCTTTCCATTTCGCCGAATGCTCGTCGCGTCGAGATTTCCCTTCTCGGACAAGCCGCCGGCACTCATGATTGCATCACTGACGAGCATGTCCGGCCGAATCGCGTAGAAGCCCGGCTTGCTCACCGCGCCGGCAACCGACACGCGGACGAGCGGGTGCGCCTCGACGGACGGCTCGATGATGTACTTCGCGAGCTGCGTCGTGAGGTACGGTGTGAGCTCCGACCAGAGCACGCCCTTCAACGGAATTGGTCCGATATCCGGCAGCTCGAGCACGCGTCCGCCGCGAACGGTGAACGTGTCGGTGAGCGTCGGTACGTTGGCCACACGCAGCACCACACGATCGCCAACGTTGAAGTCGCCATCGCGCAGGCGTTCGCGCACGCTGTTCAGATCGGCAACGTTGTCCGCCCATTCCTTTCGATTGGACGCATTGCGAGCCGCTGCGTCCGCCGACGCTACGCGCGCCTGGAGCGCCGATCGAGTTGCGAATGGCGCGACTTCCCGGTTCTGTCCCTGCACTGCGGGCGCGGCGAGCACGACGGTGCACACGCACGCGGTCATCATACGTCCGATCAGGCGCATCTTCATCATCTCACTCCTCTGCAAGCTTTCGTGCGCAACGATGCCAATGCACGGCGTATACCAATCTGCTGATACCGCTTCTACAACGAACCTTCAAATGGCCGGAGACTTGCCACTATGCGTGTGCGGCGCGGAGATCTCCTCCGCGCCGACGCGATCGATCATCCCTCAGTCGTATGTCTGGACACCTGATCCCATCAAACCGGCCGCTCGCTCCGGTTGACGCTGATCGCCGGCGGCTGCCCCAGCAGTCGTGGCCGCAATCTCCCCGCGACGGATCGTCGTTCGGCTCTTCGCAGAGCATTCCATGGAGACGATACCTCGAGGCCGTGCGCCGACATCGGTGGCTGGTGCTCGCACTCGTCTTCATCGGCATCGGCGCGGGCTGGGCCGTGAGCCGCTACATCAAACCGCAATACGAGAATCACATCAGCATCTGGATTCCCGCCGAAGACCGGACCGCACAGACGACGCCGATCGGCAGCAGCCGCGTGCTCGACCCGGGCGGCTGGGCAGATCTGCTGACGAGCTATGCCGTCCTCGACAAGGTGACGAGCGCATCGGGTCTCGTCGCGTCGGCGAAGGACGCCTCACGTCAGGTCGCGCTATACGCGCTCCTGCCCGGCGCGCACCTCGTGCCCGGCAAGTACACGCTCGCATTCAATGAAGACGGCACCAGGTACACGCTTACACCGGAGCACGGCGCGCCCGAGACGGGCGTCGTCGGCGATTCCATCGGCCGTCGATTTGGTTTCGCGTGGGCACCGTCGGCCAAGGAGCTGGACACACGATCGCCGATGGAGTTCAGCGTTGCGAGCGTCCGCCAGGCGTCGGCCGCGTTGCGCCACCGTCTCACGGTGCAACTCACCGACTCGAGCTTCATCGTCGCCAAGTTGCTCGGCACCGATCCGACGCATGACGCCGCGGTGCTCAACACGCTCGGCCGGGAAGTCGTCGCCACCGCGACCAGCCTCAGGCAGAACAACGATACCCAACTGCTGCAGACACTTCAGTCGCAGCTGACTGACATTTCAGGTTCTCTGAAGTCGTCGGAAGATGCGCTCGAGCGCTTTCAGACCGGCGCGATCACGCAGCCGACGGAGCAGTCGATCACCGAGGCGATGCATGATCCCACGGCGACGCAGTACTTCTCGTCGACCGCCGCGCGCGACAGCATCAAGGCGGATCGCGAGTCGCTCGAGCGCGTGCTGGCCGACGCGCGCCACGCGCCGATCGACGTCGGCGCGCTGCTGTCCATTCCGTCGGCGCGTGGCGCGCCGGAGCTCGCGGCGCCAATCATGGAGCTGAACAAGGCCGACTCCAGCTATCAGGCAATGCGCCGCCAGTTCACCGACTCGTACCGCCCGGTTCAGGACCTTCAGGCGCAGATCACGCGGCTCAAGACACAAACGATTCCGCAGATCGCGGCCGGCATTCTCGCGCGTCTCAAGACGTCGCAAGGCCAGTTCGCCACGCGCGCATTCGACGCACAACGAAAGCTGCAGGCGATCCCGGCCCGTGCGCTCGAGGAAGCGCGGCTCCGCCGCGACGTGCAGACGAAGGAAACGCTGTACAACACGCTCAAGGCGCGCGTCGACAACTCGCGGATGGCGCAGCAGAGCACCGTCGCGGAGGCGAGCGTGCTCGACACCGCGGTCGCCCCGACCAAGCCGGTCGGCAACACGCGGCCGTATCTGCTCGGCGTCAGCGTACTGTTCGCGCTGGCATTCGGCGTTGGCGTCGCGCTGCTCATCGATCGGCTCGATCCCAAGTTGCGCTATCCCGAGCAGGTCGCCGATCTGGGGCTGCAGCTGCTCGCGGCCGTGCCGCATATGAAAGGCCGGACCGAGATCGATCATTCCGCCGAAGAAGCGGCGCAAGCGGTCGAGGCATTCCGCGCACTGCGACTGAACCTGCGCCATCAGCAACCTGGCGGCGAAGCGGTACAGCTCACGGTCACGAGCCCGGGCGCATCGGAAGGCAAGTCGCTCCTCGCTGCGAACCTCGCGCTGTCGTTCGCCGAGGCTGGATATCGCACGCTGCTCATCGACGGCGACGTGCGTCGTGGACGCCAGCACGAGACGTTCGCCGCGACGTCGGAGCCGGGCCTGGTCGACTTTCTCGCCGGACACGCGCGCGCGGACGAGATCGCGCGTCGCTCGACGCATCCGAACCTGCTGGTCATTCCCGCCGGTTCGCGGCTCGGCAGCGCTCCGGAGCTGCTGATGTCCGACGCGCTGCCGCGGTTGCTCGCCGCAGTGCGCCCGTTGTTCAATGCGATCATCGTCGACAGCGCACCACTCGGCGCCGGTGCCGATGCGCTCGCACTCGGAGCGGCCACAGGGAACGTGATGCTCGTGCTGCGAGCCGGCGCCACGGAGCGCCGGCTGGCCGAGTCGCGCATTGGACTGCTCAAGCACGTGCCGGTGCGCGTGCTCGGCGCAGTGCTGAATGACATCGGCCACACCGGTGTGTACGAGGAGTACAGCTACATCGAAGGCTACTACGTGCCGATGGCGCACCAGCCCGAGTCGACCGAGACCGTTCCGGTGCACGCCGTCCAGGTGCAGGCACAAGGCGACTGATCGCGACTCACGGCAGGCAGGTGGAGATGGAGCACGAGGATATCGAATCGTTCTCGATCGCGGTGAACGCGGTCAACGACGCCGAACGGGACGAAGATCTGCTGGCGCAGTGGCGGAGTCACGCGGCGACGCTCGCCGACCTGCCAGCGTCGGAGAGCGCGGGCAGCTCGGTCGGCGACGAACTGTTCGGCCGATTGCGTCTGGTGGCTGACGATTTGAGCCGCGCCGCACGCAAGGCGCGCCGGCTGTTGCCGTCGACCGAGCGCGAACAGCCGATCGTAGTCGTAAACGAAACGATCATCGAAGCAGAGGCGACATCCGAGCCCGCGGCCCTGGCGGAGCCCGCAACACTGCCGCAACCGGTGACGCTACCGATCGAGTTGGCGAGCCAGGTGGCAAGCGAAGTTGGCAACCAGGTGGCGAGCCATGTCGGGAACCAGGTGGCGAAGCAGGTCGCAACCGAGGTGGTGTCGGAAGTCTCCACGCAACTGTCGCAAGCCACTGCACAGCTGACGTCGATCGTCACATCGCAGCTCGCGGCCGAGTTGAGCGGTCTGCGCGACGTGATGCTCAGCGAGATGAGTGGGTTGGCGGAGCTTCGGCAGCAGATGGTCGCGGCACCGGCCGACGAGCAGATCGCGCTCACGCGATCGAGCGCGATGTTGGCATTGATCGCCGCGGCGGAAGACGTGATGGCCTCGTTCCCGAAGCGGCGGAGCGCACGGACGGTCCAGCGGTTGGCGAGTCTCGAGGAACAACTGCGGACGATGGCCGCACTCGTCGGCCTCGACGGGGTCACGATCAAGGGATCGTCGACCGCCGAGGCCCGCGTCGAACGCGGCCCGCGCGTCGATGACGCTCCAGCCGATGGCGCAGCAGTCGCGATCTGCTAGCTGCCGGGGTTGATCATACCAGCTCGGCGCTACGCGGAATCAGATTTTCGGCATACCAGTCCACGCACGCAGCGAGACCGGATTCGATCGAGAACTGCGGCTCGAAACCCAATTGTGCGCGCGCTTTACTGACGTCGGCCCGCGAGTGCCGCACGTCGCCGGCGCGGAACGGTTCGAAGATCGGCTCGCGGCCGGCGAGCTCCGGACGAGTGTCGACGAGCGCACGTCGAATTGCCCCGTACAGATCCACGAGACTGGTCGGCACGCCCGAGCCAACGTTGTACATCGTGCCCGTTGCCGCTTCGTCTTCGACCAGCGCCGCGAGAATGTTCGCCTGCACGACATCGTCGACGTACACGAAATCGCGCGTGGTCTGGCCATCGCCGTAGATGCGACAGGGTTCGTCCATCAGCATGTTGCGCGTCCAGCACGGAATCACCGCGGCGTATGGGCCGTCGGGATCCTGCCGCGGGCCGAACACGTTGAAGTAGCGAAGGCCCACCGTGCCGATGCCGAATGCCCGCTGGTACACGGCGGCGTACAGCTCGTTGACCTGCTTGGTCACCGCGTACGGTGACAGCGAGCGAGGCTCGTCCTCCTCGCGCTTGGGTGTGCCGGGCGCGTCGCCGTAGATCGCGCACGATGACGCGTACACCATGCGTCGGGCGCCTGCGTCGCGCGCGGCGGTAATGATGTTGACGAAGCCGTCGACGTTACAGCGTGTAACGCCAATGGGATCTTCCATGGAGCGCGGCACCGACGCGATCGCCGCCTGGTGGACGACGTAATCGACTTCGGCGCACGCATCACGACAGGCCGCGAGATCTTCGATGTCGCCCGTGACCAGGCGGAAGCTGCCGCCGGATGCTTCGGCTCCGGCGACCGCCTGGTCGATGTTGCGTTGGTACCCGCTCGAGAAATTGTCGAGCCCGACGACATGTTGTCCGAGCTCGACGAGCGTTTTGGTGATGTTCGAGCCGATGAAACCGGCGGCGCCGGTAACCAGCCAACGACGCGGATTGTTGCGGAGGTTGGTCCGCACGGCTTCATAACGACTCACGAGCGCTCCCTGTGAATGTCCGACCAGATTCGAATTACTGCGCGTGACGTCCGCCGGGCTCGGAGATGTTCTCCACCGTCTCCCCGGCCTGATGCGTATCGCTCGCCTTGCGCATCACGTCCGCCTGCGCCACGATGCCGACCAGCGAGCCGCGCTCGTCGACGATCGGAATACGACGGACCTTCTCGCTGCTCATCGTGTTCATGACGTCGTCGACACTGTCGTTCTCGTTGCACGTGGCCAGATCGTCCGCGCTCATGACGTCCCGGACGCGGCACGAGCCGTCCTTGCCCTCGGCCACACACCGGATCGCAATATCACGATCGGTCACGACGCCAACCAGCCGGCGATCGGACTGTCCGTCCACCACCGGCACGGCGCCAACGTCTTCGCGGCTCATGACCTGCGCCGCTTCGCGTACGGTTGCGTCGGGGGTGACGCAGCTCGGGTCCCTCGTCATGATGTCCTGAATTTTCATCGTGCGCTCCAGCGTTCGGTCGATTGAGGTTCGGGGCGACGAATCGGGCAAGCCGTGTGCCCGGCGTCACCATGTCGGCTTTACAATCGTGTCGCGGAGGTCTTAGGCTTTATCCGGCTCGTCCATCCCATCATCGAGGCCCATCTGCCCGCTCGCTCGCGATCGCTCACGCCGGACATGGCCGGCGCATCGAAATCGGACATCCTCGAGCTCACCGCAAAGCTCGATGTCCGGTTCATGCGCCTGCAATTCACGGACATCCTTGGCATCAACAAGAACGTCGAGATTCCCGCGTCGCAATTCGAGAAGGCGCTGGCCGGCGACATCATGTTCGACGGCTCGTCGATCGAAGGGTTCGTGCGCATCGAGGAGTCGGACATGCTGCTCGCGCCCGACCTGGACACCTTCCTCGTCTTCCCGTGGGGCGATCCGGAGAATCGGATCTGCCGGCTGATCTGCGACATCAATACGCCGGATGGCAATCCATTCCCCGGCGATCCGCGGGGGACGCTCAAGTCGGTGCTCGCGCGCGCACGTACGATGGGCTATACGATGAACGCCGGCATGGAAGCCGAGTTCTTCCTGTTCAGGCCGGAAAGCGCGGGAGCCGCCGCGGCGGCTGCGACGACGACACACGACGTCGGCGGCTACTTCGATCTGGCGCCAACCGACCTCGGCGAAGATGCGCGCCGCGCGATGGTCGACACGCTCGAGCAGCTCGGCTTCGAGGTGGAGGCGGCACACCACGAGGTGGCGCACGGCCAGCACGAGATCGACTTCCGCTACGCCGACGCGCTCAAGACGGCCGACAACATCGCGACGTTCCGCTTCGTGGTGAAGCAGGTCGCAACGCAGTTCGGCCTGCTCGCGTCCTTCATGCCGAAGCCGATCTTCGGACAGAACGGCAGCGGCATGCACACGCACCAGTCGCTGTTCAAGGGCAAGCACAACGCGTTCTGGGACGAGAAGGCGGAATGGGAGCTGTCGCCGATCGCGCTGCAGTACATCGGCGGGCTGCTGCGCCACGCGCGCGGCATGTGCGCGATCACCAATCCATTAGTGAACTCGTACAAGCGGCTCGTGCCGGGATACGAGGCGCCGGTGAACGTCGCCTGGTCGATGCGCAACCGCTCGCCGCTCATTCGCGTGCCCGATCGCCGTGGACTCGGCACGCGCGTCGAGCTGCGCTCGCCGGATCCATCGGCGAATCCGTATCTCGCGCTGGCCGTGATGCTCGCCGCTGGCCTCGACGGGGTCGAGACGAAGGCGGACCATCGCGAGCCGGTGAACGAGAACATCTGGGAGATGAGCTTCCGCGAGAAGCGCCGGCTGCGCATCGACGACCTGCCGCACGATCTCAGCGAGGCGCTGGACGAGCTGGAAAAGGATGACGTAATCACGGCTGCGCTGGGCAAGCACATCACGTCCAACTTCGTGGAAGCCAAGCGCCAGGAGTGGCGCGAGTACATCACTCAGGTGAGCGCGTGGGAGCTGGACAGCTATCTGCAGAAGTACTGATGCCGCAACGTAGTATCGAGGTTCGAGAGGCGAGTGGAGAGGACGCCGAAGCGCTCGCTCGACTCTGCACGCAGCTCGGCTATCCGGCCGAGTCGAAGGATATGCCTGAGCGGTTGAAGAAGCTGGCTGCCGACGCCAATGCCCGGGCGCTGGTGGCGGTCGACTCGGGAACCGTCGTGGGACTCGCAACGATTCATTTGCGTGACACGATCAACCATTCCACCCCGATCGCGCAGCTCACGCTGCTCGTCGTCGACGCCCGCGTGCGCTCGCAGGGCGTGGGACGCGCGCTCGTCGAGGATGCGGAGCGCTGGGCGCGAGCTCGCGGGGCGCGCCGCATGGTCGTGACCACCGCGCTCGACCGGACCGGCGCGCACGTGTTCTATGAGAGAATTGGCTATACGCACACCGGTCGCCGGTACGGCAAGAATTTTCCGCCGCCTCAATCGTGAAAATCCAATGAGAATTCGCCATGCGCTCGCGCGGTTTGCCGCCGCGATCACGCTGGCTGCCGCGGGCCTCTTGACGCTCGGCGTCGAAGTGGCCGAAGCGCAGCAGCCATCCGCGCCGACCTACGACGTGTACGCCATTCGGTACGCGACGGTGCCGAATTTCAGATTGTCGGGCCTGATCGCCGGCGCCAACACCAGCCAGCGCATCGATCTCGCGATGATGGTCTGGTTGCTGAAAGGCTCCGATGGTCGCAACGTGCTCGTCGACGCGGGCTTTCACCGCGACAACCTGATTCGTCGCTGGCATCCGCGGGATTACGTGCTCCCGAGCGATGCCGTCGCACGCGCCGGGGTGAAACCCGAAGACATCACTGACCTGATCGTCACACACGTGCACTGGGATCACCTCGGCGGCATCGATCTGTTCCCGAACGCAACGATCTGGATTCAGCGCGAGGAGTTCGAGCACCACCTCGATTCCGCGGGCACGGTGAAGGACCGGATGATCGACGCGCCGGACGCGCAGATTCTCGCCCGACTCGCCCGCGAGGGCCGAGTGCGGCTGATCGACGGTGACGCGAAGGAGATCATTCCGGGAATCACCGTGTACACCGGCGGCAAGCACACCTACGCGTCGCAGTATGCGGCGGTGCGGTCGAGCGTCGGCACGATCGTCGTGGCGTCGGACAACATGTATCTCTATCGCAACCTGGCCGAGCACGTGCCGATTGCGCAGACGCTGGATGCCGCATCGAACCTGCGAGCGCAGGCGCGGATGGTGACGCTGGCTTCAGATCCGCGGCTGATCGTGCCGGGGCATGATCCCGAAGTGTTCGTGCGCTTTCCCAAACCAGGGAACGGCATCGCGCTGATCCGCTGACTGACACGGAAGGACGGCATCATGCATCCGCGTACGAAGGAGTTGCTCGATCATCTCGACAGGAATCAGGCGACGCTACACGAGGCGATCGACAGTGTCCCGGCCGGCCGGCGCGAGATCGCGCCGTCCGAGGGCGCGTGGTCGGTGGCGAACGTGCTGGAGCACGTCGGAATGGTGAATGCCAGCGTCGCGCGCCTGCTGCACAAGAAGCTGGCCGCGGCACGGGAGGCCGGCCTGGCGTATGAGACCGACACTTCATCGGTGCTCGAGCAGTTCGACATGAAGCCGCTGCTCAATCGCGAGGTGAAGCTCTCGGCGCCGGAAATCGTGCGGCCGTCGTGTGCAATGGATGCGGCAACCGCTCGGCGTCGAGTCGACGAGTCACACGCGGCGCTGCGAACCGTGCTCACCGACTTCGACGGACTCGCCCTCGGAACGGTGTACCACACCCATCCCGTGTTCGGCACGCGCAACTTCTACGAGTGGTTCGCGATCACCGGTGGACACACGGCGCGGCACGCGGCGCAGATTCGGGAGATTGGTGAACGCTTGAACGCTTGAACGCTCCAGCGTCAATCAGCATTCGGGCGCCGCCGCCTTTCCATCGCCCCGCTGCACGGCAGGCATCGGCGCGTTCGATTCCGCGCGACCGAGGTTGAACGCCGTATTGAGCAGCGCGATATGAGAGAATGCTTGCGGAAAGTTGCCGACTTGACGCTTGGCGCGCGGATCGTACTCCTCCGATAGCAGCCCGACGTCGTTCCGCAGCGCCAGCAACCGCTCGAACATGTGCACGGCGTCGTCCTTGCGGCCGAGGAGCACGTAGTTGTCGGCCAGCCAGAAGCTGCACGCCAGGAACGCTCCCTCGCCGGCCGGCAGCCCGTCGTCAGTCGCGCCGCTGTCGTAGCGCAGGACGAAGCCGTCGACGAGCAGGTCCTTCTCGATGCATTCGACGGTGCTGCGCACGCGCGGATCGTTTGGCGGCAGGAACCCGACGAGCGGAATGAGCAGCAGCGACGCATCGAGCAGCTTCGATCCATAGGACTGGACGAAACAGCCGCGCGATTTGTCGTAGCCCTTCTGACATACGTCCGAGTGGATGCGCGCCCGCAGCGCACGCCATTCGTCGACCGGTCCGTCGAGGTGAAACTGCTCGGCGCTCTTCACCATGCGATCCACGGCCACCCACGCCATCACCTTCGAGTGCGTGAACTGCTGCGGGTCGCCGCGCACTTCCCAAATGCCGCGGTCCGGCGACTGCCAGCGATCGGCCAGCCGCTTCGTGAGCGCCTTCTGCATCTCCCACGCTTGCTGGTCTTCGGCAATCTTGCCGAGCCGCGCCTGATGGAGGGCGTCGATTACTTCGCCGTAGACGTCGAGCTGCATCTGGCCGCGCGCGGCGTTGCCGATGCGCACCGGCTTCGAATCCTCGTAGCCGGAGAGCCAGGGGAGCTCCCACTCGCGGATCAGTCGCTCGCCGCCGAGTCCGTAGAGAATCTGAAGCTGATCGGGGCTGCCGGCCGCGGCGCGCAGCAGCCAATCGCGCCACGCACCGGCTTCGCGGTAGTAGCCGGCGTCCATCAGCGCCAGCAGCGAGAGCGTCGCGTCGCGCAGCCAGCAGAACCGGTAATCCCAGTTGCGCGATCCGCCAATCGATTCCGGCAGCGACGTCGTCGGCGCGGCGACGATGCCTCCGGTGGGGTAGTATGTCAGCGCCTTCAGCGTGAGCAGCGACCGCCGCACGGGCTCCGGCCAGTCGCCCTTGTACGTACAATGGCTCATCCAGCTCGACCAGAACTCTTCCGTCTTGCGCAGTGCGGTCTCCGCGTCGGCCGACTGCGGCGCCGGCAGGTGCGATGGACCCCACGTCATGCAGAACGATGCGCTCTGTCCTTCGCGCAGCGTGAACTCGCCGATCGTGGTGTATCCTTCGCCGTGCAGCGGCACGTCAGAGCGGAGGATGACCATGTCCGGGCCGGCAATGGCGCGCAGCGATCCGTTGTCGAGCCGACTCACCCACGGTGTCGCCGAGCCATAGTCGAACCGCAGCTCGATCTCGGTCTTCATGGCCACGTTGCCCCGCGTGCAGCGCGCGATGCGCACGAGGTCCGATTTCTGATCGCGCAGCGGCATGAAGTCGGTGATGACGACGGTTCCGTTGTCCGTCGTGAACTCGGTGTCGAGAATGAGCGTGTCGCCGCGATAGTGACGCGCGACACGCGCGCCGTCGCCGGCCGGAGCCAGCTTCCAGCGTCCGCAACCGGGACCGCCGAGGAGCGCCGAAAAGCACGCGTCGGAGTCGAAGCGCGGCCAGCACAACCAGTCGATAGAGCCGTCGCGCCCGACGAGGGCCGCCGTCTCGCAATCGCCGATCATTGCGTAATCTTCAATTCGTAATGGCATACGTAGCAGGCCCATGCAGAAATCGCACCCTGACCGGCGATCTTCCGGCTCGAACCAGATTCATTCCATGCGCACAGCGGGCGGCCAGGCGGTTCAAGTCATCGTGATCATGGGCGTTTCGGCGGCCGGCAAGACGACGGTCGGCCGCGCGCTGGCGCACGAGCTGGGCTGGGCGTTTCACGATGCCGACGACTACCACTCAGCGCACAATATCGCGAAGATGCGCGCGGGCGAGCCGCTGAACGATGACGACCGGCGGCCGTGGCTCGCGGCGCTTCGCCGTTTGATCGGCGACATCATCGACCGCGGCGACCACGGGATACTCGCCTGCTCGGCGCTCAAGCAATCGTATCGCGATGCGCTCACGCCGGGAGGAATCCAGGGCAGCCGGGTGCGGTTCGTCTTTCTGGACGTGCCGGAGCCGGTCCTCGAGGAGCGAATCGCTCGCCGGCGCGGCAGCTTCGCGCCCCCGGAGTTGTTGCCGAGTCAACTAGCGACGCTCGAGAAGCCGCACGACGCCGTGTGTGTCGACGGCGCTCGGCCCGTATCGGAGATCGTGAAGTCGATACGGGCCGAGCTTTCGATCTGAGCGCTGGCGCGCCCCGCGCGCCGGCTTACGCGGACGGGCAGCTCGCCTGACCGCGTCCGCCGCCACGGCCAGTGGGCGGCGCAACTTTCGGCGCCGCACTGCGCGGCCACACGTTGTCGCTCGCCTCGTCGTCGGGGAATCGGCAGAACGGATCGAGCGTGATGCGGTCGATCTTGCGTGCGCCGAAGTTCAGATCGGCCGTGAACGTCTTGCTCCCGCCGAACCAGACGTCGACCGGATACGTGACGAACGCCGTATCCCCCTCGATCCGGCTGTTCGACATTGGACGGATCGCCGGTCCGCCATGCGAGAATTCCACCTTGAGCACGACGGGCGACGGCATCTGCCCGTCCTGCCGCACGGTGACCAGGGTGTGGGACCCCGACGTGCGCACGTTCTGGATCGAGCCGTCGGTCGCGTCGGTGGTGAACAACCAGTAGTACCAGAACCAGCCGAGGTCGCGGTGCAACGCGTTGTTCATGTAGAACATGTAATCCCACGGCGACGGATGCTTGAATCGCCACGCTTTCGCGTAGCCGCTCATCGCATGCCAGACATTGGTATCACCAACCACACCGCCGAGTGCGGAGAGCATCATCGGCGCCTTGGAGTAGGCCTGGAACGAGTACATCGGGCCGCCGTAGTTCGCGTCCCACATGAGCGGCGCCTCCCGCTCGTCGCCGCTGATTCGACCGTAGCTCTCCCCGATACCGTTGAGGTTCGCCGGCTGATGCATCCGGTCGTCACGTGAGAGAATGTTCATGTACTGATTGAAGCCTTCGTCCATGAAGCCATACCAGGTTTCGTTGGTGCCGACCATCATCGGCCACCACTGGTGTCCGGTTTCGTGGTCGGACGCGCCGGCGCTGGACATGATGAACATCGGGTACTCCATGCCGCCCTCCGGGCCGTCGACCATCGTGAGGAGCGGGAAGGTGTACGGCATCCAGAGCTTCGAGTAGAACTCGAGTGCGTGCCGGGCGATCGGCCCGCCTTGCGAGTATGCCTGGGCGTGGCCGGGGAGATACATGATGTTGATCGGGATCGGACCTTTGCCGGGAATCGTGGCGCGCGTCGCATCCCAGACGAAGCGGTCCGATGTCGCCCAGCCCACGTCGCCTACCGTGTCGGCGACGAAGTGCCAGACCAACCGATCGCCGCCGGCGGTCGCCTTGCCCGGCCCGAATTCGTTTGCGCTGACGATGCTGATCGTGGAATCGGAGTCGAGCGCGTGCGACAACCGCTCGCGTTCGGTGGGCGTAAGGACGTCCTGCGGATTCTGCAGCACGCCGGTCGAGCCGATGACCCATCCGGCCGGCGCGTCGATGTGGACGTCGTAATGGCCGAAGTTGTTATAAAACTCTGACGGACCGAGGTAGGGATCGGTATCCCAGCCGCCTTGGCGCAAATCGTCGTAGACGGCGACGCGCGGGTACCACTGGCCGACCTGGTACAGCGTATCGCCCCAGCGGCCCATGCGGATGCCACGCACGTTGTCGGCGCGGGGAACGCGGAAATTCCAGTCGGCCTGAATGGTGCCGGTACCGCCGGCCGGAATGGGATTGACGAGCGTGATGCGTGCCGAAGTGGTGTGAATGCCGGTGACGAATGGACGAGTGGGCGGCGGAGCGGCAGCGCCGCGTCCACGGCCGCGCACGACCGGCGGTGGCTCGAGATCGACTGCCTCGCCATTCACCGACAGTTTCGTGACGATCATGCCGTCGGTGATCTCAGTGACCTGTTCGGCGCGCGGCACGTTCGGCGCGAACAGATTCTGATCGAGTCGCAGCACGACGCTGTGCATCGCGGAGTCGCTGTGGTTGTGGATCACGGCGGTCTCGCTGCCACTCACGGTCCACGTGGACGGCTCGAAGCGGGCGTTGATCGTGTAGTCCATCCACAACTGCCAGTAGTTGCGACCCGGACGACCGGTGGAATCACGCGTGCCGGCTGCAAAGGCGCGCTTGATCATGTTCGTCATCGGAATGTCGCGGCGCACCGCACGTTCGGGTGCGCGCTGCTGGGCGGAGAGCGGGAGGGCGGAGAGGCAGAGAAGAGCAACGAGGCGGCGGAGCATGGGCAAGCTCGGGCTGAAAGGTCAGTACGATTGTAGAGCTTTCAGCGTCCGGCGTCCATCGTTCGTCGAGATTCCTGCGCGGCGTGAGTCTGGCGCGCCGAATCTGGTTGGACCGACTTGGGGGCGCGGATCGACGAAAGACAGCGAACGAGGCGCGAACTCGCTCCGTGTGACGCTCCGGGCTCCGCGCGCCGGCCGAAAAAACAAACACGACTTTGTGGTGGGGGCGTTCCGTTCAACTTTCCACTCCGCCGCTCCGTTGGGAGCTGCGTGGCGCGCGAGACCATCGCGCAAGAGAGGCGGCGGGGCCGGCTACACCAGCTACCTCGCAGGGAGAGGGTAGAGGCTGCGGAGAACTGTGGAGCACTGCGGAGCAGGCGCAGAGGGGCGGTGCCAGAGGTGGTGATGATTGAAGCCCGCTCAGTCGTTCTCCGCAGTGCTCCGCCGTTCTCCGCCGTTCTCCGCCGTTCTCCGCGGCTTCGCGACGCTCTGCATTGAAATGATGCGGGTCCAGCCGCAACAGGTTGAACACCGATGACACGGAACGGACGAATTGAACGAATAAAAAAACCAAATGCTCTTTTTGGGTGTGGCGCGACGGACTCGGCGTGCCAGTAGCAGCCAATCCGCGCCTCGTTCGCCATGTTTCCGCCAAATCCGCGTCCCCAACTCAGTCCAACCCCATTCGGCGCGACAACCTCACCCCGCGCGACGACCGAACCATGGACCATGGACCATGGACCACGGACCACGGACGCCTTTATCTCCGCCCCGCCTGGATCTCGAACTCCTTCGGCGCTTCCTCCCCGGCAAGATTCTTCACGAAGTAGTCCCACCGTCTGCGCATCATGTAGTTCGACGCCGCGCCGTAGCCGTGTGGCACGTTCGGAATCATCAGCAGATCGAAGTCCTTGTTCGCCTTGATCAGCGCGTCGACAACGAGCAGTGTGTTGTTCGGCGGCACGTTGTTATCCATCGTGCCGTGCGCCAGCAGCAGCTTGCCCTTGAGATTCTT
>JAICKA010000110.1 GCA_025928185.1 Gemmatimonadaceae bacterium | reverse complement strand
GTTCGGGCGGCGACGCGTTCCCATACTACTTCCGTGAAGCGGGCCTCGGTCCGCTGATCGGCCGCCGCACGTGGGGCGGGTTGATCGGCATCAGCGGCACGCCGACGTTCGTCGACGGCGGCAGCGTCACGGCGCCGGACTTTGCGATCTTCCGCGACGGCAAGTGGATCATCGAAGGGCACGGTGTCGATCCGGACATCGATGTCGTCGACGATCCGTCGCAGATGGCGAAGGGCGTCGACCCGCAGCTCGAGGCGGCGATCAAGGAAGTGGTGACGCGCGTGGAGAAGGCGCCGAAGCGCGCGCCGGCGCCGCCGTATACGAAACGCATCGCGCCGCCGCAGTGACGGTGCAACGAGCGGACGTCAGCGCAATGGCGCGCTGACGTCTCGATCGTGCACGTAAAAATCCGGATCCACCTCGAGCGTCGCCGCCCCGCTCGCGACGCTCGCGGTCTTCCACGCCGTCGTCGGCCGCAGCCGCTGCTCCGGCGCGCTCCCGATCGTCACGTCCACCGGCATCGCGAACCCCGGCACCACGTTCGTCCAGCGATACGACAGCTTGCCATTCGCGAACTTGTATTCCAGCGTCGGAATCTTCGTCGTGCGCAAATACTCGTCGAACACCTTGCTCAGATCCATGCCCGCGTGCTGGCTGATGTAATGCTCGATCTGCACCGAGGTCACCGTCTGGTGCCAGAACGTGTTGTTCAACCCGCGCAGAATGCCGCGCCATTTGTCGTCGTTGCCGATCAGCTGGCGGATCATATGCAGCATGCTGCCGCCCTTGTAGTACATGTCGCCCGAGCCGTCGGCGTTCACGCCGTACGGCGCGATGATCGGCGAGTCGTTCCGGATGTTCCGCCGGCTGCCGATGATGTACCTCGCGCCCGCCGCCTTTCCGTCCTGGCACTCGGCGTACAGCCCTTCGGCGTAGTTCGCGAAGCTCTCGTGGATCCACATATCGGCTTCGTCCTTCGCCGTGATGTTGTTCCCCCACCACTCGTGCGCGCTCTCGTGCACGATGATGAAGTCCCAGCGGAGCCCTTCGCCGGTGCCGGAGAGGTCGCGGCCCATGTAGCCGTTCTTGTAATGATTTCCATATGCGACGCCGCTCTGGTGCTCCATGCCGAGGTGCGGCGCCTCGATCAGCTTGTAGCCGTCCGCGTACCAGGGATATGGACCGAACCAGTGCTCGAAGCAGGCGAGCATCGGCTTCACCTGCTGGAATTGCACGCGCGCCGTGTCGAGGTGAATCGCCAGCGGCCAGAAGTCGAGCGACAATACGCCGCGCTCGCCGTTGAAGATGTCGCTGAAATGCGCGTACGTGCCGGCGTTCACCTCGATCGTGTAGTTGTTGATCGGCTCCGTGACGAACCACTCGAACGTCGTCGTGCCGTCGGGGTTGTGCGTGGTGCTGCGCAACCGGCCGTTCGACACGTCGAGCATGGGGTCGGGAATCGTGATCGCGATGCGCTGGCTGTCCGGCTCGTCGGCGAGGTAATCCTTGTTCGGCCACCAGACGCTTGCGCCGAGTCCCTCGTTCGCTGTGGCGATCCACGGATTGCCGGCGCTGTCGTGCTGCCAGATGAACCCACCATCCCACGGCGGACGCACCGCCGTACGCGGCTTGCCGTGATAGTAGACCTCAATCGTCTTGCGCGCCCCCGCGGGCTGCGCCGACGTGAGCGCGGCGAAGAACGCATTGCCGTCGCGCCGATAGCTCACGTGTCGTCCGTCCTGCACCATGCTGTCGACGACGAGCGGCTCCTGCAGATCGATCTGCATCGACTTCGCCGGCCGCAGCACGCGATACGTGATCGCGTTTTGTCCGACGATGCTGCTGTCCGCGGGATGCACGGCGACGTGCAGATCATAGAAGCTCGCGTCCCACCACGAGCGCCCCGGCCCATTGCTGCCGCGCAGCGTATCGGCGTGCGTGAAGGTGTGCGACCGCTGGGCGAGCAGCGGCGTCGTGAACGCGAGGAGTGTGAAAGCGGCGAATCGGATGGCGCGCATGAAAGTCTCGAAAGGCGATTCACCAATTTACTACACCGATCCACCCTCCGTCGCCCAAAACTCCGCGTTCATCATCGTCATCAGCGGCCGCAGTTTGCTCGAATCTGCGGCGGGTGCTAGGGAACGGGCTGCGGTTTCGTGATGACAATCAGCTTCGCATCGTCCTTGGCCACCGCATTCAACCACTGCACCAGCGCCGTCGCCTGATCCGGCGCATACACGCCGGTCGCGCCCGTGATCGTCCGCGTCAGCACCAGGTCGCGCCCGTGCTGCGCGTACTCGGATCGGTAGTGTCCGAACTCGCTCGCCGCGTCGACACTCGGCGGCAGTTGCGCGTGCCAGCCGTCTGGCAGCGCGACGCGGAACTCCATCCGCGTTTCTCCGTAACCGAAGATGTCCTGCGCGTCGATCGGAAAGCGGCGCGGCCCCGCCGACTCGAGCTCCTGCGCCAGCGTCGCCACGCCGGTCATCGGGCCGAACGGATTCGTGAGGATCGCGTCGTTGCCCGCCATGGACGCCGCGTGCCCGCCGCGAACGAGGATCGACACGCGCGGCGTCGCCGACAGATCCTTGCCTGCGAACGTGACGAGACTGTCGCCCGTTGCGCCGTCGAACAACGCCGCCGCCATCGCCTTTGCCCCCTTCGCGCGCTGCGTCGAATCGAGCGGATTCTCGAACGCGCTGCGCAGCTGATACTGCCGGCCGCCGAGATCCGTCTCGACATAGCGTCCGTCGAATATGCCCGCCGGCGAGAGCGTGCCGACGATGCTGCGCTCGGTTTCGTTCGCCAGTAGCGGCGCCTTCGGGAACGTGATCTCTTCCGACGATCCATCGCGATGCACGACGAGACCGAAATCGCCTTGATACCCGAACGGGAGCTCGCCGAGCGGCGTCAGCGACGCGGTGAGGTCGGCGAACTCGTAGCCCTTCGTGCCCGGTCGCTGGAACGCGGCGATGACGTGGTCGAGCTGGCTGATCGACGGCATGTCGCGGCGTACGTGCCCGGTCGAGCTGAGGATCACCGGATACGCTGTGACGCCGAACTGCTGCAGCGCGGTGACGAACAGCGTCGCCTTGTCCTTGCAATCGCCAAAGCCGGTGCGAACGACTTCATCCGGTGTGCGCGGCTGGTACCCGCCCATGCCGAGCGCGATGGCGACGTACCGGATGTCCTGCGCCACCCAGCGGTGCACCGCACGGATGGAGTCGTCGAGCGTCCGCGCGCCCTTCACCTGTTCGGTGATCTTCGCCTTCACCGCCGGCGTGAGCACGTAGCGCGACCGCGAACTGTCGGCGTACCACTTTCCGATCCGCGCCCAGGTCGTCGGCGAGGAGATCAGCACGTCCATGACGACGCCGTTCGAGTCCGCCGCGAACATCTCGCCCTTGATCCGCGGCAGGTCGTGCGTCGCCCACATGTACGAGTGGCGTCCGTTCGCCGTGTGCTCGACCCGCTTGAAGTTCAGATTCTCCTCATGGATGCGCGGCGTGAGTCCGGCCGGCACGTCGGCGATGTACCGCGACCGCTTCACCTGCGTCGCCGGTGTGATGCGCCAGGAGTCGAGGAAGTCGCCGGGGAGAAACGGCTTGAGCTCCTCGGTGGTGTAGCTGTAGTCGATGATCGTCCCCGGCTCGACGCCGCTCAACGACGTGCGGACGACCTTGCGGTCCGAGTAGGTCGGATCGCCCAGGTCGGCCGGCACATCGGATTCCTGCACGAACGTCGGCTTCGCGCTGATGACGGTTCCGTCGGGTTTGACGACGCGCATCCAGTTGAGCGTGAACCGCTGATGCTTCGGCGCATACGAGAACTCTCGTTCGCGAAAAGCGTCGGTCGCGTCCGGCCGCAGAATCTGCACGATCTGGCGGTAGGTGCGCGTCGAGCGGCCATCCGCCTCGAATCGCGCCACGCCGTCGTCGAGCAGCAGCACGTAGCTCTCCTCGGGAAAGTCCGACGCCTTGACCGCCAGGCGATAGATGGTGTCGGGGTTGACCGACGGATCGCCGGCCGGCGTTATCGTCGGCGCCTGGGCCGCGGCAAGCGACGAGACCAGGGTGAACGAGAGCGTGGAGAGGAGCGCGCGTCGGAGCATGATGGAAGAGGCTGGGGCGCGGAGAAGGTATCTATTTCAGTATCGGCCGGAAGGCCGTACACGATAGAGCAGGCGGGAGGGGGACGTTTCTGCCCTTGAAAATCGTTCGGCGCCGGTGAATATCTGAATCCTTGTGCCGCTGATCGATGCATAATGAATGGCGGCCGCTGATGAACGCAGGTGAACGCTGATTGTTGGCTTCGGGGCGGCTGGTCGGGATACGCGACAAGGCAGGGTTTGTCTTTTTTGGGGTTGCGCGTGGGCCGGCACCGGAGTCTCCCGAGCGGCCTTCACAAAAAATCCCAACCCCGGCGAACCAGCGGTTCAATCTGCGTTCGTCTGCGCAATCTGCGGCCGCTTTCATTCAATGACTATTTCATGAATAGGACCATGACTTCTTCGATTCGTCCACGATCCAACTCGCGTCGTGCGCTGTGCGGATCGGTGGCGCTTCTACTGTCCACCGCGGCGGTCGCTCGGGCCCAGGAGCCATCGACCGTCATCCCGCGGCTCAAGGTCATCGATACGAGCTTCATCGACCACGCCGCCAACGCCTGCACGGACTTCTTCGAGTTCGCCAATGGCGCCTGGCTCGCGCGCGACACGATTCCGGCGGCGTACTCATCGTCTGGCGTCAGCCGCGAAATGAGCGATCGCAACGAGCTGGTCGTCCGCTCCGTGCTCGACGACGCCATGCAGCGCCGCGGGTCGCTCCCGGCGCAGAGCACCGAACGCAAGCTCGGCACGTTCTACGGCTCGTGCATGGATTCCACCGCGGCCGAACAGGCCGGCATCTCGCCGATCAAGCCGACGCTCGCTGCCATCGACGCCATCACGTCGCGCGCGGCGCTCCTCGCCGAGATCGCACGGTTGCAGGTCAGCGGCACGCACGTCGCATTCGAGTACGGCGCCGACGCTGACCCGCACGATGCCGCGCACTACCTCGGCGGCGTGGAGCAGGGTGGACTCGGTCTTCCCGATCGCGACTACTACCTCAAGACCGACCCGTCGTCCGACTCGCTGCGCACGGCATACATCGGTCACATCACCAGGGTGCTGACGCTCGCCGGTGAGACGCCGGCCGCGGCGAACGCCGACGCCGGCCACGTGCTCGCGCTCGAGGCGGAGCTCGCGAAGGCGTCGCTCGCCCGCGTCGCCATGCGCGATCCGTCGGCCACAGATCACCCGATGACGTTCGCGCAGTTCCGCACGCTCGTGCCCGACGTCGACTGGCCCGCCTATTTCCATGCGGTCGGCCTGTCCACGCCTTTAAAGAAAGTGAATGTCGCCGAGCCGGAGTTCTTCAAGCGGCTCGACGCGCTGCTGCGCGACACGCCGCTCGACGAGTGGCGCGCCTATCTGCGCTACCACACGATCGACGCCGCGTCGCCCTGGCTCAGCACGCCATTCGTGAAGGAGAACTTCGCCTTCTCGTCGCGCTTCTCTGGCGCCAAGGCAATGCTCCCGCGCTGGAAGCGCTGCCTGGGCGCCGCCGACCGCATGGTCGGCGAAGCGCTCGGCCAGGCGTACGTCAACAAGACGTTCTCGCCGCAGGCTCGGGCGCGGGCCAAGTCGGTGATCGACGACATTCGCGCATCGTTCGGCGAGCGCGTCAAGCACCTCGACTGGATGTCGGACGCCACCAAGAAGCAGGCTTTGACGAAACTGTCATTGATGGGCGAGAAGGTTGGCTATCCCGATCGCTGGCGCGACTACTCGCGGCTCGTCACGACCGACGGACCGTTCGTCCTCAACGTCCAGGGTGCGGCCGCGTTCGAGTGGGGCCGCACGATCAATCGCCCCGGCCTGCCGGTCGACACCACCGAGTGGGACATGACCGTCCCGACCGTCAACGCGTACTACGACCCGACGCGGAACGAGATGGTCTTTCCCGCCGGCGCGCTCACGCCGCAGACGTTCGACGCCAAGGCCGACGACGCGGCGAATTACGGCTCGCTCGGCGGAAGCTGGGCCGGGCACGAGTTGACGCATGGCTTCGACGACGAGGGCCGCCACTTCGACGCGCACGGCAACCTGCGCGACTGGTGGCTGCCGAGCGATTCCGTGCACTTCACGCACGAGGCGCAGAAGATCGTCGACCAGTTCGACAGCTACGTGCAGGTCGACACCTTCCACGTGAACGGCAAGCTCACGCTCGGCGAGAACATCGCCGACTACGGCGGCATTCTCACCGCATACGACGCGCTCCAGCGCGCGCTGGCGCGCGACGGACGTCCCGGGCTGATCGAGGGCTTCACGCCGGAGCAGCGCTTCTTCATCAGCTACGCGCAGAGCTGGCGCAGCAACACGCGGCCGGAAGCCATGCGCAATCGCGTCACGCTCGACCCGCACGCGCCGGAGCGCTGGCGAACGAATGGCCCGCTGTCGAACGACCCGGAGTTCGCCAAGGCGTTCGGCTGCAAGCCGGGCGATCCGATGGTTCGTGATCCGTCGCTCGTGCCGCGCATCTGGTAGCCACTCGTTCGCACGCCCATGCCGCACACCGATCCCCGCGTCGACGCGTACATCGCCAAGTCGGCCGATTTCGCCAAGCCGATTCTCACGCGCGTCCGGAAGATCGTCCACCAGGCCTGCCCCGATTGTGAGGAAACGATCAAATGGGGGCAGCCGACGTTCGTGTACAAGGGGATCGTGTGCGGCATGGCGGCGTTCAAGCAGCACTGCGTCGTGCACTTCTGGAAGGGCGGATTGATCGCCGCGGAAACGGGCGGCAAGTCGCGCGAGGCGATGGGCGAGCTGGGTCGGCTGACGTGGGTGAAGGATCTGCCGCCAGACGCGGAGCTCGCGCGCTACGTCAAGATGGCGGTGGCGTACAACGAGGCAGGGAAGCAGGTGCCAAAGGCAGCGAAGAAGGCGAAGCCCGCGCCCAAGGCGACCGGCGACTTCGCCAGTGCTTTAAAGAAGAATAATAAGGCCCTCGCCACGTTCGACGCATTCCCGCCAAGCCACCAGCGCGACTACGTCGAGTGGATCGCCGAGGCCAAGCGCGAGGAGACGCGTCAGCGGCGGATTGCGCAGGCGATCGAGTGGCTGGCGGAAGGGAAGCCGCGGAACTGGAAGTACATGTGATCGCGCTGCGCGCCATCGGTCGTCCAGAGTCCGATGTCGTATAGCGCGATTCGGTTCGTGCGTCGGCGGCGCTGGGTCGTGGGTTTGCTCCTGCTGTGGGGTTGCCGCGATTTGGTCGACCCGCCGCTTCCGGACAACGCTGAGTTGCTGACACCGCCGCCGGTGTACTCGACCTGGTGGTCGATGGTGGAGGCATGCTCCGGCCTGCAAGGGTCGTTGTCGGCGATCACGTGGTACGTTGTTCCAGGCGCACCAACGATCGGCTGGGACGGGCGAAACGAGCTCGCGGGCTACTGGTCCGAGGCAAGCAATCGAATCGTCCTTGCCGGAGCGCACTCCCTCGAAGGCGGACCGGTTCGCCACGAGATGCTTCACGCATTGCTCCGGGCGGCTGGACATCCGCGATCCGAATTTCTTGGCGCGTGTGAGGGCGTGGTCGATTGCCAATCGGCCTGTATTGCCGATGCCGGACCGCCGCCGCCGTTCGATCCATCCGCGCTACGGGTGAGTGAAGACGATCTCGAGCTGTCGATCACAGTGTCGCCGACGCACCCGTCGGCCACGATCGATGGTGGATTTCTCGCCGTGACCGTTCGCGCGACCAATTCGCGCCCAGTCCCGATCATCGTCGCCCTTCCGCCCGGCGGCATCGACAAGACGGGTCCATCTGAAACGTTCGTCTACTATCTCACGGGCCCGGGCGGCGGTGTGCAAGGCGCGGCGCTCGGGCTCGATTCCGCGGACATTCGGTTCGCGCCGCATCAGAGCAAAGAGCAGGTGTTCGATTTCGTGATCGGCGGTCCACTGCTGGATGCTGGTTCCTATGTCGGTAGTCTGGTCAGCCTGCCCGCCGGCGGTTACCGGCTTACCGCCGGCTACGGGCACCACTTGCTCAGCGACACGCTCCAGATCGGCCCGTAGCCGTTCCAGCGTTCCAGCGTTCCAGCGTTCCAGCGTTCCAGCGTTCCAGCGTTCCAGCGTTCCAGCGTTCCAGCGTTCCAGCGTTCCAGCGTTCCAGCGTTCCAGCGTTCCAGC
>JAICKA010000175.1 GCA_025928185.1 Gemmatimonadaceae bacterium | reverse complement strand
TGTGATCGCGCATTTCGTCGCGCGGCGCCGGCGAGACTGGGCGATCCGGCTCGCACTCGGGTTGGCCGGCCGGCGCGTGATGACACACGTGGTGGGGCAGGGCACGGCGCTCGTGGCCGCGGGCGTCGCGATCGGTGCGGTGGCGGCGGTTGGACTCGCACACCTGCTGGCGTCGTTCCTGTTCGGCGTTCGCACGATCGATCCACTGGCGTTCGCCGCCGCCGCGGCGGCGCTGCTGCTGATCGGCGCCGTCGCCGCGTTCATTCCGGCGTACCGTGCGGCCAACGTCGATCCGGTCGCCGCGCTGCGCGAACAGTGAGCGTTCTCACATGAGCGAATCACAATCCTCGCCCCTGGGCGTGCTCGAGGAGCAGGTGCTCGTTGCGGTGCTCCGCTGCGCGGACGACGCCTACGGGATGCACGTGCGCCGCGAGATCGAGCGCGTCACCGGGCGCGATCTGGCGATCGGGGCGGTGTACGCCACGCTCGACCGCCTCGAGGCGAAAGGACATCTCAACTCGCGACGCATTGCCGGTGGCGGTCCATCGAGGCGCCGGTTCGCGGTGACGCGGTCCGGCGCCAGAGCGCTCGCGGCGACGCGCGCCATGCGCGAGCGGCTGTGGCGCGGGGTGGACCTGCGCCTGCTGTTGACCGAGTGACGGCGCCTTCCGCGAACGAGCGATGTTCGGCAGGCGCCGCGGTCAGAACAGCTTTTTCAACTCCGCTTCCGTCTTGCCGGTGCTGACGCAGTCGGTCACGCTGGTCTGTCGCTGGTACGGACCAGCCAGGGCCGAATAGTCCGTGACGACCTTGGCGGAGATGGAGACGTTGGAGCCCGCGCGCGCCGAGTCGGCCACCACCGTCACCTGCAACGTGGACTTGGCGTCGTTCCACGCCGCGGCCTTTGATGGAAAGCGGCACTTGATCCAGCCGGACAAGGCGCTCACGGTCCCCGCGCGCGATCCGACCACGACGCCGTACACCGCGTTCTGCGTGGGAATGTTGAACCCATCCGAGGTGAGACGTTGCGTCGCGATTTGTACTACCTCCGCGGGGGCCCGCGCGCTGTGAAGCTCCACCGGCGCAGGAGCCTGGAATGGATGACCCAGACAGCCGGTCGACACGGTGGCGAGAATCACACAGGCGGCGGCGGACAATTTCATGGCGCTCCGGAGTAAAACGTCAGCAAAACGTCAGTAAACGTCGAATGGACAGCCCACGCGTGCGTTGTATATACCCAATTCGGGCGCCAGTCGTCCAGAGAACAGACCGTCGATGCATCGGCGCTCGCGCGCGCATCGACCGCTCACACGATCTTTCCATGCGCACTCCGATCTTTCTCGTTCTGATCGGCGCGACCATGGCGCTGCCGGTTTCCGCGCAGCAGCCCGCGCCGACCAATCTGAATCTCGAGCGGCTCACGAACGGCGCGTACTCCCGCTCGCACGACTACGATCTCGTGCACCAGCGCATTGCGGTGCGCGACTTCAACTGGGATTCGCTCTCGTTCGAGGGCACCGTCGTGACGACGCTCGTCTCTCGCCGCGCCGGTCTCGATTCCGTGGTGCTCGATGCCGGCACGCTGCTGGGCATTCACCGCATCGTGAGCCCGTCGGGCGCGGCGCTGCCGTACGGGCGGCATGGTGATACGCTCGTGCTGCATCTCGCCAAGGCCGCGGGGTTCAACGACACCGTCCGCTTCACGATCGACTACGCCGGCCAGGTGTCGAACGGCGCCGGGCTCACGTTCATCGGCGAACGGCCACACACGCCGAAGCAGATCTGGAGCCAGGGCGAGGATCACAACAATCACGACTGGTTTCCGACGTACGATTTCCCGAACGACAAGATGACGTGGGAGGTCGAGGCGACGGTACCGAAGGGGTATCTCGCGATCTCCAACGGCGCGCTGGTGCACGACTCGCGCACCAGCGCGGGCGTGCGCACGATGCGCTGGAAGCAGGACCGCCCAAGCGCCACCTATCTCGTCTCGCTGATCGTGGCACCGCTGGCGAAGCTGCACGATTCGTGGCGCGGCGTGCCGGTCGACTACTACGTCTATCACGCCGACAGCGCGATTGCCCGGCAACTGTTCCGCGTGACGCCGGACATGATCGACACCTACTCGAAGCTCACCGGCGTGCCGTACCCGTGGGCCAAGTATGCGCAGACGACCGTGGCGGATTTCTTCGGCGGCATGGAGAACGTGAGCGCCACCACGCTGGTCGACTGGCTGCCGGACGCGAATGCGTACCAGGACCGGCCGTGGTATCAGTATATTCTCATTCCGCACGAGCTGGCGCATCAGTGGTTCGGCGACTACGTCACGACCGAGAACTGGGCGAACATGTGGCTCAACGAGGGCTTCGCCGAGTTCATGCCGGGACAGTACTGGGGCCGCAAGCTCGGAGTGCACTCCGAGCAGGACTACTACGCCGACGAGTACCGCCAGTTCATGGCGATCGAAGGGCGCAAGCCGATGCCGCTCGCGTCATTGGGATCGAACAACATCTATCCCAAGGGCGCCCTCGTGCTCGAGATGCTGAAGCAGTATCTCGGCGCCGATCGCTTCTGGGCCGGCGTGCATCGCTATCTCACCGCCCACGCATTCGGCAACGCGACGAGCGACGATCTGCGCCAGGCGATGCTCGACGCTACGGGCCAGAACCTCGACTGGTTCTGGCGCGAGTGGGTCTATTCCGCCGGCTATCCGTCGTTCACGGTCACCGCGCAGTACGACTCGACCGCGCATCGCGTGACGATGGTGGCGGAGCAGACGCAGCGCGATTCGCTCGCCGCGGACAGCACCGGGATGCGCTACGTGATTCCCGAAGCGTTCCGCATGCCGGTCGTCGTGCGCGTCGGCACGTCGCGCGGCGACGTCGTGAAGCGCGTGTGGCTGGAGCACCGCGCCGACACCATCGTCGTCGACTCGGTGATGGCTGCGCCGACGATGGTCGTCTTCGACGACGGTAACAGAATTCTCAAGTCGCTCACGTTCGAGGAGCCGACGAGCTGGCTCGTCACGCAGCTTGCCGACGATCCCGATCTGTGGGACCGGCAGTGGGTGCTGGGCCAGTTGGCGCACCGCACGCTCGACCGGGCCGCGGGCAACGCCATCGCCAACGCGCTGACCACGGCTGATTACCCGTTCACTCGCGCGCAGGCGGCTGGCGCGATCAGCGGCTTCGCGCCCGAGCTGGCGCTGCCGGCACTCACGGCCGCGATGCGCGATACGTCGTCGCAGGTGCGCGCTGCCGCAGCCACCGCACTCGGCACAGTCGGCGGCGACAAAGCCATCCAGCTGGTGCGCGCGCCCTGGCACTTCGACGAGAGCTATGCGGTGCGCGCCGCGGCGTTCAACGCGCTCGTGCGGCTCGATCCGGACAATCGCCGTCCACTCATCGCCGAGGCGCTGCGCACGCCGTCATATCAGGATGTGATTCAGAACGCCGCGTTGATCGCCATCGCACGCACGAGCGACTTTTCGTTCGACAGCCAACTGCAGGACATGGTGGGCACGCAGCAGCTCGTGTCGAGCGTGCTGGCGGCGCTCGCGGCGCGCGGCGATCCGCATGCGCTCGCGCTCCTGACCAACGACCTCGACGACGCGCGGCAGTACGTGCGCCAGTGGGCGCTGACGGCGATCGGCACGATGCCGAAGGATCAGGCGTTGGCGGCGTTGACGAACGCGCAGCCGCGGCTCACGCATCCCGACACCGAACAACGCGTCGCCGGCGAGATCGCGCGCCTGAGCAAGTAGCCGCAGGCGCGCGATCCCGGGCGTCGCCGGTCAGCGAACCGGCGGACGCCCCGGCGGACCGGCCGGCGCGGGCGGCGGCGTGACGCCCAGCTCCGTCAACCGCTGCCGCGCCTGGCGATTGCGCGGCTGCTTCTCGAGCGCCATGCGGTAGCTCGTGATCGCGGCGTCACGTTCGCCGCGTTGCTTGTGCAGATCCCCGAGCAGCACATCGATCTGTGCCGACTTCGGATAGAACTCCTGATTCATCTGCAGCAGCTGGATCGCCTCCGCCGTTTTGCCGGCGGCGCCGAGCTGCTGCGCGAGCTCGTCGACCGTTGCTTCGCTGAAATCGTACTTGCCCTCGTACGCGTTCTCCCGCAGCGAGCGATACTGCGCGATGGCCGAATCCACGCCAGCCCGTTGCACGGTGGCGGCGAGGACCGCGTTGAGGGTGACGGGACGCATCAGGCCGCGATGACACGTGACGCACGTGACCGACACCGGCGGATCGGCGCGCATCGGAAGATTCACGAGCACCGCGTCATTGAGACTGTCGACCATGCGCAGCATGAAACGCGCATTGCGCTTCTCGGGCTTGTCGTCCGACTTGAAGAGCAATTGCCGACCGCCCGGCTCCTGGACATGGCAGAAGCCGCAGCGCACGCCCAGCGCCCGCGTGAAGCCATCCATGACGGCCACCAGCGAGTCGCGAGAGATGTCCTTCGGCAGTACTTGCAGGTTCTCGAAATGGTCCGGGATCTGTGCGGCGGCAGATGCTTGCGGCACCGCGATGGGTGCGGCAACGATGGCCAGCATTCCGGCGAGACTACGTGCTCTCACGACTGCTCCTGGTGGCTCGGGTGGACGGCGGTGAGGGGAGGCGATACTCGCCCGCGGGGAAGCTGTAGACAAAC
>JAICKA010000185.1 GCA_025928185.1 Gemmatimonadaceae bacterium | reverse complement strand
GGCGCGCGGCTTCGACTACGCGAACGGCAGCGACCCGCGAACCATCGAGTGGTCGCGCAATCCGTTCATGCCGCGCCATCAGTTCATGGTGCAGCTCGCGCGCTTCTTCGGCGCCGCGAAGATGGGCGCGTCGGTCTCGTTCCTCGCGCAATCCGGACTGCCGTACACGCCGCTCGTCTCGGGCGACATCAACGGCGACGGCTACGCCGACGATCGCGCGTTCATCTTCGCGCCGTCGGCGGCGCCCAATGCAAGCATCGCCAGCGGGCTGCAATCGGTCGTTGCCGTCGCGCCGCAATCGGCACGGGATTGCCTGACGAGCCAGTTCGGCCGACTCGCCGCCCGGAACAGTTGCACCGGCCCGTGGTCAGCCACGATGAACGGCAACTTCTCCATCTATCAAGTGCCGCACACCGATCGCGCCCACGTCTTCCTGAGCTTCACCAACATCCTCGGCGGATTCGACGAGCTGCTCCACGGCAGCGCCGGTTAGCATGGGTGGGGCCTCTTCCCGCTGCCCGATCCGGTGCTGTACCAGGTGCGCGGCTTCGATCAGACCACGCGCAGCTTCATCTACCAGGTGAATCCGCGCTTCGGGTCGTCGAGCCTCGCCACGACGGCGCGCCGCAACCCGTTCCGCCTGACGATCGACGTGCAGCTCGATGTCGGGCCGTCGACCGACGAACAACGTGTCGTGCAGAATCTGCGCGTGCAGGCGCACCTCGTCGGCACGCGCGCCACCGTGGACACGATCAAGGAGCGCTTCATGCGCCACGGCGGTTACAACAGCTATTCCGATATCTATCGGGAGATGCTGCGCAATGCCGACTCGCTGGCGTTGTCACGCGATCAGGTCGAAGCCTTCCAGCAGCATCAGCGCGTCGTGCGCGCCTTCGCCGACAGTGTCTACGGCGCGCTGGCGACGCGACTCGCCGCGCTCCCGCGCGACTTCAGCCCGAAGGACGCACAAGTGCTCATCGACTCGACCGGTTCGGCGATGTGGACGCGGATCTATGCCGAAGTGCCGTTTCTCAAGCAGACGCTGACGACAGGGCAGATCCGGCTGTTGCCGATCGGAATCCAGAGGATGATCGCGGACCCTGATCCGCGAAATCATTGGCTCTTCGGCTTCTGACCTCACTTCAATCAGCCAACTCCCGCGTGAACTTCTCGGCGCTCTGCGTTATGCTTTGAGCGTGCGACGTCTCCCCTGGACCCGACTGATCAAGGGCCTCTGGGCGCTGTGGTTCGCGGCGATTCTCGCCCAGCCCGCACCGCTCATGACGCCCCTGATGCTCGCCACGATGCCGATGGGCACCATGGCCGGCGCGGGCACGCATGCCGCCGCCCACATGTCGCGGGACATGGCGGGCATGCCGGGTTCGGACGACAACGCGTCCTCGCCGCCTCGCGCGCCCGCCGACCAGCGCTGCATGCACCTCGGCGCCTGCTGCTGCACGCCGGTGCTCACCAAGTCGTTCGACGCGGTGCCGCAAATCCCCGAGGCGCCGATCCGGCTCGTTCGCGCCGACATTCCATCCAACGTCGCGTCGACGCCGCGGCAATTGCCGGCGCACGCGCGTCCATTCGCGATCGGTCCGCCCGCCGTCCTCGTGTGAGTCGCCCGGACGCCAGCGTCATGCTCGACGCGACGTCCGCCTCGCCGCAGTCGTAGCTCCCGACAACCCGACCCGAACGCCGTGACCGTCGGCGCGCGATCGCTCGCCAATCGCGCCCGCGGCCATTGCCCAGACTGGACGCCATTCAATGTTCAATAAAGCAAGTTCACGCACGTCGCCATTCATCGCCGTCGCGATGCTCCTCGCGCCGCTCGCCGCCGTCGGCGCGCTCGGCGCCCAGCAACCGCCCGTGCCGACCCACGCCGACTCGGCCCGCGCCGACTCGGCGCGGGCTGAGTCGGCCGCGCACCTGCAGGCGGTCACCGTGGTGGCCACTCCCATCGAACGCGCGCAGCCGCTCGCGGCCACGCACGTGACCGCCGCCGAGATCCGAGTCACGCCGTCGAACAGCCCGTACGAGCTGCTGCGGCAGACCGCCGGACTCGAGGTGCACGAGCAGGGGCAGGGACCGGGCTTCGCATCCGACGCATCGCTGCGGGGCTTCAGCTCCGATCACGCGACGGACATCGCGCTCTGGGTCGACGGCGTTCCGATCAACGAGCCGGTGAACGGACACGCCGAGGGCTACAACGACTGGTCGGAGATCTTTCCGGGCGGCATCCAGGACATCGACGTCATTCACGGCCCAACGAGCGCGCTGTTCGGAAACTTCGCCATGGCCGGCGTGGTGAACGTCCGCACACTCGAACGGATGAGCGGCACCGAAGTCGAAGCGAGCGGTGGATCGTTCGGCCGCGCCGATGCCATGGTGATGACCGGCTTCGATCACGGCGCGGACGGTGGCATCCTCGGCATCCACATGCTGCGCCAGGATGGCTTCCGTCCGAACTCGCGCTTCAGCGACGGCCACGGCCACGGGCGCATCGTCCACGACTTCAAACCCGGGCTGACGCTCGACGCCGGCGCCGAGGTGTACGGCGGGAACTGGGATTCGCCGGGCTTCCTGAGCGAGGACGAGTTCGCGGCGCACGACTACGACGTCGTGTCGAACCCGACCGACGGCGGCTACAAGCGTCGCGCGCAGGAGCGCGTGAGTCTGCGCATGCTCGGCAGCAACTTCATTTGGCGCACCACGGCATACGCCACGCAGGGCCGGTGGCAGCTTTTCCTCACGATTCCCCCGGCCGGCGGCGTCTTCGAGGGCTCCGGCAGCCAGACGGAGGAGGAGGACTCGCGCGCCGGCGCGGGCGCGACCACCGCGATCACGTGGTCGCTACCGAACGGCCAGCTCACCCTCGGCGGAGAAACGCGGTGGGACCGGTCGCATTACGAGAACTACTTCACCACGTCGCGCCGGCGCGACTCGGTGCAGGCGTTCGTCACGGGCCGTCAGCTCGCGGCCGCGCCGTACCTGCAGTCGTACTTCAACCTCACCGACCGCTGGCGTGTCGATCTAGGCGCGCGCTTCGACGCGCTCGACACGCGCTCGCTGCCCGATGGCAACATCGCGACGTCGGCGACGCACGCGGTGTTCTCGCCGAAGATCGGCACGATGTTCCGGTTCGTCCCGTCGTTCGGCGTGTATGGAAATGTTTCGCGCGGTTTCCGGTCGAGTAACGGCATCATCGTCGATCCGTCGCTCGCGCCGATTACCGAATGGTCATACGAAGGCGGCGTGAAGTTCGATCGCAATGGCGCGAGCGCGTCGGCCGCGCTCTTCCGCATGGACGTGAACAACGAGCAGACATTCAATCCGGTGACGCTGCAGTCGACGAACGGCGGCGCGAGCCGGCGGCAGGGACTCGAGCTCGATTGGCATGTGCCACTCGCCGAGCAGCGTGTCGTGATGAGCGGCGCGTGGACGTTCAACGATGCGCGCTATCGCAGCCTGACCGCCGGCCCGGAGGACGGTGGCTCGCCCGAAGTGCTGAACGGCATGCGGGTATTCAACACATCGAAGTACGTCGGCGAGGTGGGCGTCGACTTCGCCCCGAGACGATCGGCGTGGCACGTGCGCGTCGGCGGCAATTGGACCGGCCCATACTCGCCATTTGATGAGCCAGGTGTCGTGCTGCCCGGTTACGGGATTGCGACCATCGGCGTGATGTGGCGCCACGACTGGGCGGAAATCGACGCGGGCATGCGCAACGCGTTCAATCGCGCGTATCCGGAGCTCGTGGCGGGCGGCGTTGTGTCACCGGGCGAGCCGCGGGCGATCTACGTCACGTTGCATGCGTACAGCTCGGGGGGGCATTAGCGCCTGAACGCTGGAGCGCTGGAGCGCTGGAGCGTTCCACCGTTCCACCGTTCCACCGTTCCACCGTTCCACCGTTCCACGGCACCGAACCTGCCGATCTCGCGACCATGACTGACGCCCTCGACAAGAACCGCGATAACGAAGTCCCGCTCGAGAAGAAGCTGAACGACCTCTACCATCTCATTGACGGCATCGAGACCGCGATGGTGACCACGCGCCGGGACGACGGCCATCTCGTCTCGCGCGCCATGCAGACTCAACGGCGCACCACTGGCACCGATCTCTGGTTCATGACGAACCTCGAGAGCGAGAAGTTCGAGGAGCTGGCGCGCGACCCGCACGTCAACGTCGCCTACTACAAGGACCGCACGCGCGAGTGGGTCAGCGTCAGCGGCCACGCGCTCCTCGTGCGCGACCGCGACCTCATCGACTCGCTCTACAAGCCCGACTGGAAAGCGTGGCTCGGCGACACCGGCGACGGAAAACGCGACGGCGG
>JAICKA010000086.1 GCA_025928185.1 Gemmatimonadaceae bacterium | reverse complement strand
GCCGGAACGATCATGGCCATGCTGCGCGGCGGGTTTCGTCACGCGGCTTCGCTGGTGGCCGGCCGGCGATCGGCCGCCGAACAGCAGCAGCGCCATCGCGAGCTGGCCGAGCTGACGAGCGTCGGCGTCGCGCTCTCGACCGAGCGCAACCTGCTCACGCTGCTCGACATGATTCTCGATCAGGCGCGTCGCATCACGGCCAGCGACGCGGGCTCGCTGTACCTCACCGAACCGGCAACCGAAAGCTGCCCGGGCGGATCGCTCCGATTCAAGCTGTCGCAGAATCAGACGCTGCCCGCAATGCCGCTCACCGAGTTCACCGTCCCGATCGATCACACGAGTCTGGCCGGCTACGCCGCCGCGACGGGTGAACCGCTCGTGATTGCCGACGTCTACCTGCTGCCCGACGACGTCACGTACAAGCAGAATCGCAGCTTCGACGAAAAGTTCGGCTATCACACCAAGTCGATGCTCGTCATTCCGATGAAGACGCACCGCGACGAGATCATCGGCGTGCTGCAGCTCATCAACCGCAAGCGCGATCCGGAGACGCGGCTCACGTCGGCGGAGATCGTGGAACGCGAAGTCATCTCGTTCGATCAGCGCGCCGTCGAGCTGGTGAGCGCCCTCGCGTCGCAAGCCGCCGTGGCCATCGAGAACAGCCGGCTGTACGAGGACATCGAGCGGCTGTTCGAGGGCTTCGTCACGGCGGCCGTCACGGCCATCGAGTCGCGCGATCCGGCAACGTCCGGTCACTCGGGACGCGTGGCGACGCTCACCATCGCGCTCGCCGAAGCCGTGGAACGCGGCGGCCAGGGACCGTATCGGGGCCAGCGCTTCACGCGCGAGCAATTGCGCGAGCTGCGCTACGCGTGCCTGCTGCACGACTTCGGAAAGGTCGGCGTGCGCGAGCAGGTGCTGGTGAAGCAGAAGAAGCTGTATCCGCAGGACCTGACGATCATCCGCGGCCGCTTCGCCTATCTCATGCAGGGAGCGGACCTGGCGTTCGAGCGCCGCCGCGCCGAATTGCTGCTGCGCGAGGGCCGCGACGCCTATGACACCGCCGTGGGCGCGCTGTGCGCCGCGCGCGAGTCGGAGCGCGAGGGACTCCGCCGGCACCTCGAGGCGATCATCGCCGCCAACGAGCCGACGGTGCTGCCGGAGGGCACGTTCGACGCGCTGCGCGAGATCAACCGGCGCACGTACGTCGATTTCGATGGCCTGCGCCGCCCGCTCCTCGAGGATGACGAGCTGGAATTTCTCATGGTTCGCCAGGGGACGCTCGATGCGCGCGAACGCCGCGAGATCGAATCGCACGTCACCCACACCTATCGCTTTCTCGAGCAGATCCCGTGGACGCGCGAGCTGCGCGGCGTGCCGGAGATCGCGTACGGGCACCACGAGAAACTCAATGGGCGCGGCTACCCGCGCGCCGTCGCCGCGGACGCGATTCCCGTCCAGACGCGCATGATGACGATCGCCGACATCTTCGACGCGCTCACGGCGGCGGATCGCCCATACAAGCGCGCGGTGCCGGCCGGGAGCGCAATCGACATTCTGCGCACCGAAGCAAACGAAGGGATGCTCGACCAGCACCTGCTCGACAGCTTCATCGACGCCCGCGTATTCGAGAAGGTGGCGCCGCCCGGGCGTCCCTGATCGCCGCGCGCCGTTACCTCATCGCACTCGCGACCAGAGCACGAGCGAGCCGCAGTCGTTGCCGGCGTCGGAGAATTGGGGCGGCACTTCGCTGGTCTCGTAGAACTCCACCGCCGCAAAGTCGTCGACGGACATCCGCGAGAAATCCGGCAGCGGTCCACCCGGATAAATCAGCGCGCCGTCGAGATACACGCTCACGAAGCAGTTCGGCCGCTGGCATCCCGAGAGTGCCGAACCCTTGCACATCTTGCGCGTCGAAACCAGGTAGGTCGAGCTGCGGGACGTCATCACCGTGACGCCCGGCAGGCGCGAACCCAGCATCGTCCCGAGCTGCCGACTGTCGTTCTTGCGGAGCTCCGTCTCGCTGATGAAATGGCCGAGGTGGTGCGATGAGCGTTCTTCAAAGCCGCGCAGACCGGCGGATAGATAATGCGGCGTCGAGTCGCCGTGCACGACGACCGCGTCGAGCTGCGTGGCTCGCGTCAGGATGAGCGTCACCGGCGCGGTGTCGGCCGGCGAGATCGAGACCGGTACGGTTTGCACCCCGTAACCGACCTTCCGCAGCCGAACGAAACTTCCGCCTTCGGGAAGAAAGAAGAGGCTCACCGTCCCTGTCGACGTGGTCATGGCGGAAATGCCGGTGAGAATGTCGCTCACCTCCACGCCGGCGATCGGCTCGCCGCTCGTCGCGTCGTACACGCCGAGCACGCGGAAGCGATAGGCATTTTCCGGCGTCCGCGAGATTCGCACGGTGCCGTTCGTGTCTGGCGGCGACGTCGGCGGCTGTTGCGCCAACAGCGGGCGTCCGAATGGAATCCCCAGCGTGAGCACGACACACAGCTTGGCGATCCGATGCATCCTTGGCCTCCGGTCACGCAGGTCGGGCGGATGGCTGCTACGATGATGTGTGAACCCGAGTCCCGCCAGTCCGGTTTCACGGGAGTGTGGCGTCGCACGCCGGCACGGTCCAATTTCAGCGCCATGCACTTTGCACCGCTTGGCGACCGTGCCCTGCTCATCACGCTCGGCCAGACCATAGACGACCCGACCCACCGGAAGGTTCAGGCGGCCCTGCAGCGTCTCGACGGCGCGGACATACCCGGGATCACCGAATTGGTGCCGGCCTTCTCCAGCATCGCGGTGCACTACGATCCGGCCGTCCTGGCGGAACGCGTCGCGGCGCCCCCCTACACGCAACTGGTGTCGTCGCTCGAGGACGCGCTGGCCGACCTCGGCGACGACGAGCTGCCGCCGGCGCGTCTGGTCGAGATTCCAGTTTGCTACGGCAGCGATTTCGGCCCGGATCTGGACGATGTCGCCGCGCGCCATGCGTTGTCCGCCGCCGAAGTCATCGCGCTGCACGCCGGCGCCGAATACCGTGTCCACATGATCGGGTTCATGCCCGGCTTCGCGTACCTCGGCGGATTACCGGAGGCGATCGCCACGCCGCGGCGCGATACGCCGCGCACCGCGGTGCCGGCCGGCAGCGTTGGCATCGGCGGCGCGCAGACCGGCATCTATCCGCTCGTCTCGCCGGGCGGCTGGCACCTGATCGGGCGTACGCCGCTCCGCATGTTCGACGTGTCGCGCGAACCGGCGGCGCTCCTGGCCACCGGCGATCGCGTGCGCTTCCGGCGCATCGACGAGGCCGAGTTTCACGCGCTCGCATCGTGATCCGCACGTGACGCTCCGCATCGTTACACCGGGACTGTTCACCACGGTGCAGGACCTCGGACGGGTTGGCCACCAGCGCGACGGTGTGCCGGCCGGCGGCGCGATGGACCGGCTCGCGCTGCGCGTCGGCAATCTGCTGGTCGGTAACGACGATGGCGACGCCGCGCTCGAGACGACGCTGCTCGGCCCGGCGATCGCGTTCGATGAGGAAACGCTCATCGCGGTGACGGGAGCAGATTCCGGCGTCACCATCGACGGACAGCCGCTGCCGCCGTATCACCCGGCCCTCCTGCCTGCCGGCGCGACGCTGCATTGCAACCGCGAGATCCGCGGCTGCCGCAGCTACGTCGCGATCGCCGGCGGGGTCGACGTGCCAACGGTGTTCGGCAGTCGGAGCACATACGTGCGCGCCAGTTTCGGCGGATGCAGCGGCCGGGCCCTGCGCGCCGGCGACGTGCTGCCGTTGGGCGAGCCCGGCGCGCTGAGCCAGCGCATCGCACGATCGCTGCGCGCGGAGGGCAACGCTCTTCGGGTCGCCACGTGGAGTGCCGCACGAGCGCTTCGTGCACGGCTCGCCGACCGGGCTGTCGTCCGATTGATCCCCGGCGCGCATCTCGAGCGACTGGATGCCGACTCCCGCGCGCGGCTATTCGAGGCGGAGTTTCGCGTATCGGCGAGCTCCGACCGGATGGGCGATCGCCTCGACGGCGTCGAGCTGGCGTTGCGCGAACCGCTCGAGCTGCTCTCGGAAGCCGTCGCCTTCGGCACGGTCCAATTGCCGCCGGACGGCCATCCGATCATTCTCATGGCCGACCGGCAGACCACGGGCGGGTATCCTCGGCTGGGCGAGGTGGCGAGCGTCGACCTGCCGGTTGTCGCGCAGGCCAGACCGGGCGACGTGCTGCGCTTTCGCGCAATTTCGCTCGAAGAGGCGCAACACGCCGATCTGCTGCGCGACGCCGAGCTGTCCCAGGCGCGTGTTGCCATCTCCCTCACCAGAATTTGAGAACTCTGATGACCGACCGGGTCGATCTGAACTGCGACATGGGCGAGAGCTTCGGGGCGTACCGCATCGGCGCCGACGACGAAGTGTTTCCGTTCATTACGTCCACGAACATCGCCTGCGGCTTTCATGGCGGCGACCCGGCGGTGATGCGGCGCACTCTCGCCCGCGCCCGCGAGCTCGGCGTCGCGGCTGGAGCGCATCCGGGGCTGCCGGATCTGATCGGATTCGGCCGGCGTACGATGGACATCTCGCCCGACGACGTGTACGGCATGGTCGTGTACCAGATCGGCGCACTGGCGGCATTTGCCGCCGCTGCGGGCGTTCGGCTGCAGCACGTCAAGGCGCACGGGGCGCTGTACAACATGGCCGCGGCGCAGCCCGAGCTGGCGGTCGCGATCGCCGCCGCGGTGCACGACGTCGACGCCGGCCTGGTGCTGTTCGGGTTGTCCGGCAGCCACCTGATCGCCGCCGGCAATGCGGCCGGCCTCACGACGGCGAGCGAGGTGTTCGCCGATCGCAATTATCTCCGTGACGGCTCACTCGTGCCGCGCAGTCGCCCCGACGCCCAGGTGCACGATGCGGATGCGGCCGTCGCACGTGCCGTCCGCATGGTACGCGATGGCGTCGTTCGGACCGTCGACGGCGACGAGATCCCGATGCGCGCCGACACGATCTGCATCCACGCCGACGGTCCGCACGCGGCGGTGTTCGCCCGCCGCCTGCGCGACGGCTTTCGCGACGCCGGCATCGCCGTCCAGGCGATGGGCCGGCGATGAGCATTCATTAAAACCTGATCTCCTTTCCTTCCTCGGCCGAGCGATAGATCGCCTCGACGACGCGGTGGAGCGTGACCTGGTCCTCCGGCGGATCGTAGGGCGCTTCGCCGCGGACCTGGGCGAGAAAGTGCGCCAACTCGGCCCGGTACGACTGGATGAACGCGCTCTCGCGGCCAGCGGCGCCACTCGGCGACACGTCCGTCGCGCGGCCGTTCAGCTCCTTGACCACGCGCAACGGCGCGAGGCGCGCACTCCCGCGCGCGGCGAGCACCGCGAACCACCACCGTTCCTCGTCGCCCACGTACGCGGACGTCACGTCGAACTGGAACAGCAGGCCACCCGCGCATTCGAGCTGCACCGCCATTGCGTCTTCCACGGCGCTTCCGCCCCGCGGACGATCCATGTGCGCCGTCACGCGCGTCGGCTCCGGGAAATCGGACAACCAGAGCGCCAGATCGAGCAGCGGTACGCCGAGATCGAGAAACGCGCCGCCGCCCGATTCCGCGCGGCGAAACCGCCAACCCTCCGGCGGCCGCTTGAACTGGAACGCGCCGGCGCGCATGCCGGTGATCTTGCCAAGCTCGCCGCCGCTGATGAAGCGCGACAGCGCCTGGACGTCGGTCCGGTATCGATGATTGTTCGCCACCGCCACCGTACGATCGGCGCGCGACGCCGCGGCGAGAATGCGCTCCACGCCGCGCGACGTGAGCGACAGCGGCCGCTCGCACAGCACATGACGGCCGCCGGCCAGCGCGCTGAGCACGTGCGGCTCGTGCAGGTGATTCGGCGTGGCGATCACCACCGCGTCGAGGTCGTCCAGCTCGAGCAGATCCTCGATATCGTTGAACGCGTTCGGAACCCCGAACCGGTCGGCCAGCGAGCGCGCCTTGGCGCGGTCGTTGTCGCAGATCGCCACCAGCTCCGCACCGCGCATCTTCGCGAGCACCGGCAGATGCGCGAGCTGGGCAATCGCGCCCGCGCCGACCACACCGATGCGCACTGTCTCCGTCATCGTGTTGCTCCCGCCGGGCCGATCGTCGTGCCCGGGTAATAGGTGCTCAGGATCGTCATGAAATCCTGTCCGGCGCGCGCGCGGCCGATCGCGCCCCACTGGCACATGCCGACGCCGTGTCCATACCCGTGTCCGTGCAGGACGATCCGCGCCAAGGAGCCGTCGCGGCGCGCGCTCGTCTCCACCGAGAAGTCGGTGCTGTTGAGAATCTCGCCGCCCGGCTGACGCAGCACGTACCGCGCGGAATTTCCCCGCAGCACGAAGTTGCCGCGCGTCGTCGTGATGGTCACGGTTCCTACCCGTCCCGACGCCGTGTGCGATCCGATCGTCACATCGCGCACCGTGCCCGTCTTGCCACCCGGCACGGTCGCGTACTTCGCCAGATAGCGCGCCACCGCGGCGTTGAGCTCCGACCCGCTCAGCGTGCGCGTCCAGCGAAAGCGCGGCGCGATGTCGCAGTAGTAGCGGTTGGTCCCCGGAATACGGTCGCTCACCGACCGTAGATACGGCGCGTCGTCCGCCTGCCACAGCTCGGAGGCCGCCGCCGTTTCGCCGCCGCACGTCGAGTGATACGGCGCCGTGACGACACGGCCGGCATAGTTCAACACCAGCGTGCGCGTCGACTCCACGGCTTCCGACGCCACCGCCGTTTCCGCGGCCACGCCGCCGTAGACCTGATCGAGTGTGCCGGAGGTGAGATCGTAGACGATGTGCGGATCGTCGCGCATCTGCGTGTACGCATAGCTCCGCGCAGCGACCGCCTGCGCCTGCACGGCGGCCGAGTCGCGCGGCTCGTCCGTGCCGATCTCGAGCGGCACCACGCCGCGCAGATAGTCGTCGAGCTGCACCGCGTTCACGACGTTCAGGCCGTGCGTGCCGGCCGAGAAGGACAATGCTCCGCGGTACGGCTTGCCGCCGACGGCGACGAGCCCCGATCCGATCGGGTTGGCGACGATCGCGTCATCCACCCACGCGGTCGGAACGCCGTCCGGCCGAATGGCGCGTACGGAATGCCCTCGGCGCTCGATGCGCCACGTTTCACCGTCGCGCGCCCGAGCGAGTGTCGAACCGTCGGCGCGCGAGAAGATCACGCCATCGGGCGATCCGACGCGCGCTTCGTCCGCGGCCGACGATAAGAGAACACGAATCGTGACGTTGCCCACGTCGCGCACGGCCATGGGCTCGGGCCGCGTCGGCGGCACTTCCGCGCCGCGAGTTGGCGGCGTGGGATGCGCGCTCGGCGGGCGGGTCGGAACTGGAATTGGCCGCACCACCGGCTCCGGCGCGGGCACGGCTGGCCGGCAGGCGAGCGCCGCGACGACGAGTGCGACCAGCAGCCGGCGATCACGCATCGCTGGCTTCCAGCGCCGCATCGAGGCGATCGAGCGTTTCGTCAACATCGGCATCGCTGTGCGCGGCGGACACGAACGCCGCCTCGAACGCCGACGGGGCGAGGTACACGCCGCGCTCGAGCGCCGCGTGAAAGAATCGGCGAAAGCGCTCCACGTCCGACGTCTTCGCCTCGGCGAACGAGCGTACCGGCTCGGCGCGGAAGAAGAATCCCCACATCGAGCCGGCGGCGTCCGCGGTGAACGGAATGCCTCGCCGCGCCGCGCATTCGCGCAGACCCTGCACGAGGCGCGCGGTCCGCGCCGCAATGCGATCGTGCAGCGCCGGCGTGAGCGCGGTAAGCGTCGCGATGCCGGCCGCCATCGCCAGCGGGTTGCCCGACAGCGTACCCGCCTGGTAAACAGGGCCGGCAGGTGCGACGCATTCCATCAAGTCGCGACGGCCGCCGTACGCCGCCACGGGCAAGCCGCCGCCGATCACCTTGCCGAGCGTGGTGAGATCAGGCACGACATCGAAGCGCTCGCGCGCACCGCCGTACGCCACGCGGAAGCCGGTCATCACTTCGTCGAAGATCAACAGAGCGCCAAATCGGTCGGCGAGCGCGCGCAGGCCCGGCAGGAATGCCGGATCTGGCGCAATGAACCCGCTGTTCCCCACCACCGGCTCGACGATGATCGCCGCGACATCGTGGGAGGCGAGCAGCGATTCCGTCGATGAGAGATCGTTGAATGGCGCGACGACCGTGAGAGCGGCGAGCGCATCCGGCACGCCCGGCGAGTTCGGCAGGCCGAGCGTCGCCACGCCCGAGCCGGCGCGCACGAGAAAGGAGTCGGCGTGGCCATGGTAGCAGCCGTCGAACTTGAGGATCACGTCGCGATGCGTGACGGCGCGCGCCACGCGAATGGCGCTCATCGTCGCCTCGGTGCCGCTCGAGACGAAGCGCAGCATCTCGACGTGCGGCATGCGCGCGACGATCAGCTCGCCCAGCTCGACCTCGAGCGCGGTCGGGATGCCGAAGCTCGTACCGCGCGCCATCGTCTGTTCGAGCGCGTCGAGCACGATCGGCGGCGCGTGCCCGAGCACGAGCGGCCCCCACGACAGCACGTAGTCGATGTACTCGCGGCCATCCACGTCCCAGATCCGTGAACCCGCCCCGCGATCGACGACGAACGGTTCTCCGCCCACACCGCGAAACGCCCGCACCGGCGAGCTCACGCCGCCGGGAAACAGCGCGCGGGCGCGCTCCATCACCTCGTGCGAGCGGCCGGTCACCGTCCGAAGCTGCCGGTCGACCCCAGCACGGTGAGCACGCGCGCGCGCTTCGGCGCCGGCCCCGGTGCGGACACGACCCGCACGAGCGAGGCATCGAAGTCCACATCGTCGACGACTGCATCGAGCCGCACGTCGACGAACGTGCCCGGCGCGATGCCCTCGGCACCGCGCACGAACGTGATACCGTCGACGTCGTCCGCCTGCCAGATCGTGCGCGCCTGGACCGTGTCGTCATCCACGCGGTCCACCAGCGCGCGCACCGTGCGGCCAACGCGCTGCTCGTAGCGATCCGCGGTGATCAGCCGCTGCAGCTCGTTCAATCGCTCGAGACGTTCGCGCTTGACGTCGTCCGGCACGTCGTCATCGAGCGTCGCGGCGCGCGTGCCCACCTGCGGCGAGTATGTGAAGGCACCCACGCGATCGAATTCAATCTCTTCGAGGAACGCGAGCAGCGTCTCGAAGTCCTCTTCGGTTTCGCCGGGAAAGCCAACGATGCAGGTCGTGCGGATCGCCACGTCGGGCACGACGTCGCGAATGCGCGCGACGCGTTCGCGAATCGTGCGCTGCCGCTCCGGCCGGCGCATGCGCGCCAGCACCGCGTCGGACGCGTGCTGCATCGGCATGTCGAGATACGGCACGATGCGCGACTCCGTCGCCATCAGCTCGAGCAACCGCGGCGTCAGTCCGGCCGAATACAGATACAGCATGCGGATCCACGGCACCGTCGTCTCGCGCAGCAACGCCTCGAGTACCTCGGGCAGGCCGACACCGTCGCGACGATCGCGACCATAGTGTGCCAGATCCTGCGCGACGAGATTCAGCTCCCGCGCGCCCTGCGCCTCCAGCAACTGTGCCTCGTGCACGATGTCGTCGAGCGCGAACGAGCGGTGCTTGCCGCGCATGAGCGGAATGGCGCAGAACGCGCAGCCGTGATCGCAGCCTTCACTGATCTTGAGATAGCGCACGTGCGGCAGCCCGCCGGTGAACAGCCGCACGCCGGGATGCACCGCCGGCACCTGATCGGCGTCGATGAAGCCGCGCGCTTCCAGCTCGGGAATCAGCCGATCCATCTCCGATGCGCCGAGGAAGAGATCGACTTCCGGCAGGGCGTCCACCAGCTCGTCCTTGTGGCGCTGCACCATGCAGCCGACGCCGACGACGGCCCTGCAGGTGCCTGCATCCTTGCGGCGCCCCGCTTCGACGAGCGCGTCGATCGATTCCTTCTTGGCCGCGTCGATGAAACCGCAGGTGTTCACGAGAATCACGTCGGCATCCGCCATGTCCGGCGTGTACTCCGCGCCGCGTTCGGCGAGCTGCGCGACATAGCGCTCGCTGTCGACGGTGTTCTTGTCGCAGCCGAGTGTGACGACGGACACACGGAGCGGCGGGGCGGAGCGGGCGGAGGGCATTCACGGAAAATAGCGGGATGCGCCGGCAAATCCTGCCGTCGTCGGCCACTTGCGCGCTTTCGCTTTGCATTGTAAAGTACTCCGCATGACGATGCCACCACTCTCCGCGGATGCCCGGTGGACCAGTCCCACCGCCACGTCGCGACACGCGCTGTCCGGCCGCGCTGCCCGTGCGATCCTCGAGACCGCAACCGTCCTCGCGGTGCTCGGCGACCTCCTCCTGCGCGACGGGCCGGTCGGCCTCGCGTTCCCGCTCTGGATCGCCACGCTCGCGCTGTGCGCCACCGCGCTCACCTGGCGCTGCAATCGCACCGTGACGCCGTCGGCGGCCGGTTGGCTGCTCGTTGCGTTCGTCTTTTCGTGCGGCACGGCCTGGCGCTCCGCGGACGAGCTCAAGGCGCTCGACGTCCTCGCCACCGCATTCTCCCTCGGCATGGCCGCAGTCGCCATCGGGCGGCCGCAGGCGGGATTGTTGGCACCGCGACTTCGCACGACGCTCAACGCCGCATTCGCCGAGCTGCGGGAGGTGGGGATCGGCGTGCTGCCGCTCACCTTCCACGAAGCCGTTGCGCGCGAGGCGCGCACGCGCGCCGGCCACGGGGCGATGCGCGCACTCCGTCCGGCCGTGCTCGCAGTGATCGTCCTGCTCGTGTTCGGCGCACTGCTCCGCGCCGCCGATCCGCTGTTCGCGAGCTTCGTTGCGCTGCCGGCGATCGACATGGATCTCGTTCTGTCGCACGTCGTCTTCATCGGCTTTCTCGGCTGGATCGTCGCCGGCTGGGCGCGCGGCGCCCTGCTGCCCTCGAAGGATGTAGAGAACTCTCATGAAGCTGCCGACACCATGCCGATCTCGCTGGGCATGGCCGACGTCACCGCGACGCTCGGCACGCTGGTTGTGCTCTTCGGCGCGTTCGTGCTGGCGCAGCTCGGCTGGTTCTTCGGCGGCGAGCGCCTGCTGCAGGCGCGCACCGGCCTCACCGCGGCCGCCTACGCGCGCGGCGGTTT
>JAICKA010000107.1 GCA_025928185.1 Gemmatimonadaceae bacterium | reverse complement strand
CTGCTACTTCTGCAAGACGGAGCTCTGGTCGGTCATCGTGCCGCTCGCGCATGAACGCGGCATCGCGCTCGTGGCGGACGGGACGAATGCCGACGATCTCCACGGCCACCGGCCCGGCGCGCGCGCGGCGAAGGAACACGGCGTCGTCTCGCCGCTCGCGCTATTTCAATTCTCGAAAGCCGAGATTCGCGAACGGTCGCGCGCGCGGGGACTGCCCACGTCCGAGCAGCCGTCGTCGCCCTGTCTCTCGTCGCGCCTGCCGTACGGCACCGCCGTCACGGTCGAGCGTCTGCGCCGCGTGGAAGCCGCCGAAGCGGCGCTTCGCGCGCTCGGCGTCGCCGGCGATCTCCGTGTGCGCCACTACGGCGAGCTGGCTCGCGTCGAGCTTGCACCGGACGAGCTCCCGCGCTGGTCCGCCGGCGATTCGCGTGCGCATCTCGAGGCCGCGGTGATCGCCGCCGGCTACGCGCGCGTGGAGATCGATCCGCGCGGCTACCGGTCCGGCGCGCTCATCGAACTCGCCCGGACGCATGGTGCGGCTGTTTCTGGCGATTAACCTGCCCGTCGAGGTGCGCCGCGAAGTGACCGCGGCCGCCACGCCGCTGCGCGAGTGCGCGCCGGAGCTGAGCTGGGTTTCCGAACTGCGGCTCCATCTCACGCTGAAGTTTCTCGGGGAACAGGAGCCTGATCGCCTCGACGACCTCAAGGCCGCGACCGCGGGCGTGGCCGGCCGCCATCGCGAATTCGTGATGACCCTCGGCGGCATCGGCGCCTTCCCGAACTTTCGGCGGCCCCGCGTCGTATGGATGGATGTGGCGCAGGACGCGCGCCTCGAGCTGTTGCACCACGACGTGGAGGTCGCCTACGAATCGCTAGGGTTCGAAATCGAGGGCCGCGCGTTCCGTCCGCACCTCACGCTGGCGCGCGTGCGGGCCCCGCTGGCCGACGAGCCGCGGCGGCAGCTCTCCCGCGCGGCGCGCGAGATTGACTATCGCACCGATTTCGTCGTCCGGTCCATAGACCTGATGCAGAGCGAACTCTCATCCACGCCGAGCTACACCACACTCGTCTCGGCCGCACTGCGGAGCGACTGATCATGCGCTGTCTGGGCCGCCTGGGCTGCTTGCTGCTCGTTCTGATCCTACTCATCGCCGCGTGGTACACGCGCAACTTCTGGCTGCCGCAGCGCTGGCGGTCGCATCCGGTCGCGACCGCGCCCGCCGCAACGTGGCAGCCGCTCAGCGATTCCGGCGTCGAGCGCACCAAGGCCGCGCTCTCCGAGCTGAGTCAGCCGCACGGCCCGGTGTTCCAGACGCTCTCCGGTGCCGACGTCGCCTCGTACGTCTTCAGCACGCTCGCGCGGCATCTGCCGCGGTCGACGGACAGCCTGCAGGCCATGGTGCAGGACGACCAGATCTCGATGCGCGCCAACGTCCGCGTCGCCGATCTCGGCAACACGAGCGCGCTCGGGCCGTTGGCCGGCATGCTCGGCGACCGCGCGACCATCGCGCTCACCGGCACGCTGCACGTCATTCGGCCGGGTCTCGCCGAGTTCGAGATCCGCAGCGCCAAGCTCAAGTCGATCGAGGTGCCGCGGGCGATGATTCCGAACATCATCGCGCGAATGGATCGCGGCAATCGGCCCGAAGGTGTGGCGCCGAACGCGCTCCCGTTGCCGATCCCGCCCTACATAGGCGACATTCGGGTGGCGAACGGCAGGATCACTCTGTACAAGACCGTGGGCTGAGGATGGCGCGCCGGATTCTCATCATCGATGACGAGCAGGGAATTCGCGCCGCGCTTGGGCAACTGCTCGAGTTCGAGGGCTACGAGGTGCGCGCCGTTGGCAACGCCGTCGACGGGCTGGCGGAATACGGAAAGGCGCGGCCCGATCTCGTGTTTCTCGACGTCAAGATGGCGGGCATCGACGGCATCGAGGCGCTGAAGAAGATCAAGGAGCTCGACTCGAGCGCCGTCGTGGTGATGATCAGCGGCCACGCAACCATTCAGACCGCCGTCGAAGCCACGCAGCTCGGCGCGTACGACATTCTCGAGAAGCCGCTCGACACCGATCGCATTCTCGTCACGCTGCGGAACGCGCTCCAGCATCTGGATCTGGCCGAGGAGAACACGCGGCTCAAGGATGCCATCCAGTCGCGCTACGAGATCGTCGGCAAGTCGTACGGCATTCGCGCGGTGATCGACAAGATCGAGCGCGTCGGCAAGACGCCGGCGCGCGTGCTCATCACCGGCGAGAATGGCACGGGCAAGGAGCTCGTGGCGCGCGCGCTGCACGCCCAATCGACCCGCGCCGACGGCCCGTTCGTCGAAGTGAACTGCGCGGCGATTCCCAGTGAGCTGATCGAGAGCGAGTTGTTCGGTCACATGAAGGGCTCGTTCACCGGCGCCATTGCCGATCGAGCGGGCAAGTTCGAGCAGGCGCACGGCGGCACGCTCTTTCTCGATGAAGTCGGCGACATGAGCCTCGCCGCGCAGGCCAAGGTGCTGCGTGTGCTGCAGGACGGCGTCGTGACGCGCATTGGCGGCTCGAAGCCGATCGCCGTCGACGTGCGCGTGCTGTCGGCCACGAACAAGACGCTCGAGACCGAGATCTCCGAAGGACGATTTCGCGAGGACCTGTACTATCGCCTGAACGTCGTGCCGATCCACGTGCCGCCGCTGCGCGAGCGTCGTGAGGACATTCCACTGCTCGTGGCGCACTTCGTCGGCGTGCTGACGAACCGGGAAGGCGTGGCGCCGCGCGCCATCTCGCCGGAAGCGGTCGAGCGATTGACGAAGCTCGACTGGCCGGGCAACGTGCGCGAGCTGCGCAACACGATTGAGCGTTTGCTCATTCTCGCGGCGGGCCCGCGCATCACCGCGGACGACGTGGCGCGCCTCGTCGGCACGCGCGACGCCGAGCAATCGGGCCTCAGTTCGCTGCTGGAGTGCAAGACGTTCGAGGAGTTCAAGCACGTCGCCGAGAGGGCGTTTCTGCTCGGCAAGCTGCGCGAGTTCGACTGGAACGTGTCGGAAACGGCACGTGCGCTCGACATGCCGCGCTCGAATCTCTACAAGAAGATCGAGCGATACGGCCTCACCCGGGAGACGGCGGCCTGATGGCGGATCGCGACTGGAGCAAGGAGCTGGCGAAGGTCGACAAGCAGCTCGCGTCGCTGCCGGACGACGCGCTGCTGCCATCGACTGCGACGGACGTGCCGGCCGGAAGCAAGCCGGCGAAAGAAACGCCGGCGGCCGGCACAGCGGCGCCCGCACGCGTGCGGCCGGAGACGACCGGCATTGGCGTCTACTCGCGGCTGGTGCTGTCGGTGGCGCTCGGCGTCGCGATGGTGCTCTGGCCGTACGAAGCGCGGTGCGGCGTCGGGCTCGGCGCGTACCTCGCCGCGGTCATCGTGGTGATCGCGAGCGGCGTGTGGAGCTCGATCTGGACCTGGCGGCATCGCGCGAGCCGCGCGCACACGCTCTCCCTGCTATTGATTCTGTGGGGGCTCCTCCTTGGCTCGATCGAAGTGCTGCCGCGCGTCGGCTATGCCAAGCCGGACGCCCGGCACCCCGCGCAGTGGGCCTGTGTGGAGTCGCCCCCGCCTCTTTCGCCTCCGAGCCGAGGTGGGACGCTCGGCGGCGCAAGGAAATGATGACGCGGCAGCGGCCGCATTCACTAGTACTCAGCGAGACATGAAACAGTTCAGGAATTTCGTGGCAGGCGAATGGGTCGCGCCCGCGGGCGGCGAGTATTTCGAGAATCGAAATCCGGCGGATATGTCGGACGTCGTGGGACAATTTCCGCTCTCCGGGGCGGCTGACGTGGAACGTGCGGTGGAATCGGCGTGGCGCGGCTTCGAGCTGTGGCGCAGGACGCCGGCGCCGGCGCGCGGCGACGTCATGCGCCGCATCGGCGATCTGATGGTCAAGCGCAAGGAGGAGATCGCCGACCAGATGACGCGCGAGATGGGCAAGCCGCTCACCGAAACGCGCGGCGACGTGCAGGAAGGGATCGACACGGCGTACTACGCAGCGGGCGAGGGCCGGCGGCTGTTCGGCCACACTGTGCCGAGCGAGATGCGCAACAAGTGGGCGATGAGCTATCGGCGGCCAATTGGCGTGTGCGGCATCATCACGCCGTTCAACTTTCCGATGGCGATCCCGACGTGGAAGATGTTTCCAGCGCTGTTGTGCGGGAACGCGTGCATCTTCAAGCCGGCCGAGGACGTGCCGGTGACCGGCCACATGCTCGTCGAGATCATGCTCGAGGCCGGGCTTCCCCCCGAGGTGATCCAGCTCGTGCATGGCGTCGGCGAATCGGTCGGCGCGGCGATCGTGAACCATCCGCGCATTCCCGTCATCTCATTTACGGGATCGACGGAGACGGGACGCATCGTGGGAGAGATCTGCGGCCGCATGCACAAGCGTCTGTCGCTCGAGATGGGCGGCAAGAACGCAATGCTCGTGTTCGACGACGCGGATCCGGAGCTCGCGATCGAGGGCGTGCTGTGGGGTGCATTCGGCACCACAGGCCAGCGCTGCACGGCGACGAGCCGGCTCATCGTGCAGGACGGCATTCACGACGAGCTCGTGAGCCGACTGATCGATCGGGCGCGCGCGCTCAAGCTCGGCGACGGACGCAAGAAGGGAACGGATGTCGGGCCGCTGATCAATCAGAACGCGCTAGAAAAGGTCGAGCGGTACATCGACATCGGGCAGGGCGAAGGCGCCGATCTCATGTGCGGCGGCCAGCGTCCGACGGCGCCGGGCACGGAGAAGGGCTTCTTCTTCGAGCCGACGATTTTCGCGCGCGTGCGCGCAGGGATGCGGCTCGAGCAGGAGGAGATTTTCGGCCCCGTTCTTTCAGTGATTCGCTTTCAGACGGTCGACGAGGCGTTCGCGATCAACAACGACGTGCGGTACGGACTGTCGTCCTCGGTCTACACGCGAGACGTCAACGTTGCCATGCGCGCGATCGTCGAGCTCGACAACGGCATCACGTACATCAATGCACCGACGATCGGCGCGGAGGCACATCTGCCGTTCGGCGGCGTAAAACAGACAGGCAACGGCCATCGCGAAGGCGGCTGGGAAGTGTACGAGTTCTACTCGGAGACCAAAGTCGGCTATCTCGATTTCTCCGGCGCACTCCAGCGAGCGCAGATCGATAATTATCTTGGAACTCCTGACTGAGAGAGGAGAGGGGAGAGTGGAGACGGGAGAAAAGATGAGGCCGATTTCGACATCACATTTCGTCTCGAAATTGCCAACACGAATCTCGAATCTGAATCGCGTCTGAAGCTTCACATCTGATATCTCGGTAGTTCTTCTCCTCTCTCCTCTCTCCTCTCTCCCCTCTCGATGTCCGAACCGTCCCTCTCCCGCCACATCACTCCCGCGCAACGCGTCGAAGCGTTGCGCGAGGTGAATCGCGGGCGGTCGACGTTCGGATTCTTCTGGGAATGGCTGAAGATCCTCTGTGTTTCCGTGGTGCTGTTCCTCGTCATCCGGACGTTCCTCGTCGAGGCGTTCAAGATTCCGAGCGGCAGCATGGAGAACACGCTGCAGGTTGGCGACTTCCTGCTCGTGAACAAGCTCGTGTATGGCGCCGAGGTGCCGTTCACGCACGAGCGTCTGCCGCGCCTGCGGCAGCCGCATCGCAACGACGTGATCGTGTTCGACTGGCCGGTGGATCCGACGAAGAATTTCGTCAAGCGGCTCGTCGGTCTGCCGGGCGACACGCTCGAGATGCGGCAGGGCACGCTCATCCGGAACGACTCGGTGGTGCCCGAGCAATGGGCCGAACACACCGAGCCGGACATGGACCCGTCGGCGGAGGACTTCCGGTGGCAGCGCAACTTTCTCGTGCAAACGGCGGCGGCCGCCACGAGCTATCATCCGTCACGAAACAACTGGGGTCCGTTGGTCGTCCCAAAGGGGAACTACTTTGTCCTGGGCGACAATCGAGACAATTCGCTGGACAGCCGATACTGGGGATTTGTGGCCGACTCACTAGTCAAGGGCCGACCCTTCGTGATCTATTACAGCTACGCGCCAGATACGGACGCTACGTTCGGCTGGCTCACGCACATTCGCTGGTCGCGTCTGGGAGAGCGAGTTCGGTAGATCGATAGATCAGTCGGCAGGTCGAAAGGTCGTTGTCGTCGTTTCCCACCCGCAGTAGTACTCCCCGCGCGCGCGAGCGTGCGTCGGAGCCCGCCGCACAAGGAGCCGTTGGACGTATGCCCGTCACCGGCAACAAGAAGTCGTCGTACGAGGAAGGCTCGCTCGACCAGTATCTCCGCGATATCAGCGCGTATCCGCTGATCACGCGCGACGAGGAGGTGCGCCTGGCGCAGTGCATTCGCGTCGGCGATCAGGAAGCGCTCGACAAGCTCGTGCGCTCGAACCTGCGCTTCGTCGTGTCCGTCGCGAAGAAGTATCAGAACCAGGGCGTGTCGCTCTCGGATCTGATCAACGAGGGCAACCTCGGCCTCATCCGCGCGGCGCACAAGTTCGACGAGACCAAGGGCATCAAGTTCATCTCGTACGCAGTGTGGTGGATCCGTCAGGCCATTCTCCAGGCGCTGGCCGAGCAGTCGCGCATCGTGCGCGTACCGCTCAACCGCGCCGGCACGTTGCATCGCATCGGCAAGCGCGCCAATGCGCTGCTCCAGGAGCTGGGCCGCGACGCGACGCACGCCGAGATCGCGCAGGGCATGGACATCACGGAAGAGGAAGTCGCGAAGACGATGGCCATCTCGCAGACGCACCTCTCCCTCGACGCCCCGATGACGCCGGGCGAAGACAATCGCCTGCTCGACTATCTCCCCGACACGCTCAACCCCACGCCCGACGAGCAGACGTTCGAGAAGGCGCTCACCGAGTCGATCGAGGAAGCGCTCGCGCACCTCAAGGAGCGCGAGTCGAAGATCCTGCGTCTCTACTTCGGCCTCGACGGCAGCGATCCGCGCACGCTCGAGGAGATTGGGGCGCTGCTCGGCATCACGCGCGAGCGCGTGCGGCAGATCAAGGAGAAGGCGCTGTCGCGCTTGCGCCACGTGAGCCGCGCGCGCGCGCTGGAGTCCTACCTGGGGTGAGTGCGACGCCGATCACGACGTGTACGTGATCGGCATCCGCTCCCTTTCACGCCACTCGCGCTTCGATCGCCGCCATGCCCCAATCGTCCTCATTCGACGTCACCACTGGAGTCGACCTGCAGGAGGTCGACAACGCGCTCAACCAGGCGCAGAAGGAGATCGCGCAGCGCTACGACTTCAAGGGCTCGCACGCCTCGATCGAGTTCAAGCGCGCCGAGGAGCTGATCGTGCTCGTGGCGGACAGCGAGTTCCAGATGCGCGCGTTGTTCGACGTCGTGCAGGCGAAGCTGATCAAGCGCGGCGTGTCGGTGAAGAATCTCGACATCGGCGAGATCAAGCAGGCCGGTGGCGACACCGTGCGCCGCGAAGTGAAGCTCAAGACCTCGCTCGATTCCGACACCGCGAAAAAGGTGGCCGCGGCGATCAAGGACGCGAAGCTCAAGAAGGTGCAGGCGTCGATTCAGGGCGACCAGGTGCGCGTCACGTCGCCGTCGAAGGACGATCTCCAGGAAGCGATGGCGCTGCTGCGCAAAGGCGATTTCGGTGTCGAGCTGAAGTTCGGCAATTATCGCTGAACGGTGGCGGTCGCGGGTGACTTCGTGCAGCGCTCATGCGTGATCGCGCGCAACGCCGCCGCATGCGTCTGAACGGCAGCGAGCCCGCTCGCGTCGCCGGCGTTCCAGGTGCGCCATGTCGCGTCCTCACCCACCCGGCGATCCACAGATGAACCGGGACCCCAGCGCCTGAGCAGCGCACGTGCGCCTTCGCATTGCCCGGTTGCGCCGGCGGGCGGCGCGATGACCGAGCGCACGGCCACGTCGGCTGCGTTGCCGCTCAAGGCCGAGAGGTGCGCGAGATCCAGCGGCGCCATGCCGGCCCGCGTGTGCTGGCCTCGCGCGATGTCCACGTGCGCGACGATCGCATCCGGATCGGCGATGTTGAGCGCACCCAGGATCACGAGACCGCTGATGACCGCCCCGGCGACGAATGGGCGCGGCCACTCGCGCAGCACGGTGGCGGCGAGCCAGAGGAGCACGGCCACCAGCCAGCCCATGAACACCAGCGGATAGAAGCGTTCGAGCGTGAGCCCGTAGTAGTGCACGTACAGCCTCATGCGCAGCAGCGCCGACACGACCATCACGATCAGCAGCCCGACGACCGGAAGCGCGAGCGCGGTGTGGCGTCGCGCGAGCGCGGCGCCCGGGCGCAGCAGGGCGCGCGTGCCGACGAGCACCGGCACCACGAGGAGCACGACCCAGATCATCTGGAAAAAACCGCCGCGCGCGTAGGCGGCCGCGGTGAGGCCGGTGCGCGCCTGCAGCAGGCGCTCGCCGCCGAAGAACCAGCCGAGCTGCGCCAGCACGAACGCGCCGAAGAGCACAACCAGCGTGCCGAGCGTCGCGGTGACGTCG
>JAICKA010000259.1 GCA_025928185.1 Gemmatimonadaceae bacterium | reverse complement strand
GCGATGATCGTTGATCATGCTCTCGACGCGGTCGATCGCGTGCGGAAGCTGGCGGCGGAGCTGCGTGGCCTGATCGTGGATGGTTGGCGCGAGCCACGCCCCAAACCCGACCAGCAGCCCGAGAAACGCGAGCACGACGAGCGGAGCGCCGATGCCGCGCGGAATGTGCCAGCGGCAGAGCAGGTCGACTCCCGATCCGACCGCAAGCCCGAAGAGAATGCCGAGGAATGCGGTGAGAAAGAGCGGATTGGCGAACCAGAAGAGCCGCACCACCAGGTACATCATGATGACGAGCGCCGCCGTCCGCATGACGTCGGTGCTGCGCCATGCGGCCGCGCGTCGTCGACGGTCGTTTAGATTGCCAACGTGCATACGCCCCTGTATCTGGACACACCGACCCTGGTCGACGGCTTTCTCGCGTCGATCGGCGGGACCCGCACGCTCGCGCTCGATACGGAAGGCGCGAGCTTCCACCGGTTCGTCGATCGAATCTACCTCCTCCAGCTCTCGACACGCGAACAGACGGCGATCATCGACCCGCTGCCGATCGGCACGCCCGCTCGACTCGGCGCGCTCCTCGAGGATCCGGCGGTCGAGATCGTGTTTCACGATGCCGATTACGACCTGCGCCTGCTTCACCAGGATTACGGCTGGCAGGTGCGCCACATCTTCGACACCCGTATCGCCGCGCAATTACTCGGCCTGAAGGCGTTCGGCCTCGCCGCGCTGCTCGAGCGGTATTTCGGCGTGAAGTTGGAGAAGAAGCATCAGCGGGCCGACTGGTCGATGCGGCCGCTCACGGAAGACATGCTCGATTACGCGGCGCAGGACACGATCCACCTGCTGGAGTTGCGCGATCGCCTCGAGGCCGACCTCGCGAAGCTGGGCCGGCTCGAATGGGCGCGCGAGGAATTCGTGCTGCTGGAGGACACGCGCTGGGGCGCCGACGATTCGGCCAACGCGTTCCTGCGCATCAAGGGCGCACGCGATCTGTCGCGGCGCGAGCTGGCCATCCTACGCGAGCTGGTGCCCTGGCGCGACGCCATCGCCCGCCAACTCGACCGCGCGACATTTCGGGTGATCGGCAACGAGCAACTGCTCGACATCTCGCGCAAACAGCCAAAGACGCGCGACGAGCTGGCGACCATCAAGGGGGTGCCGCGAGGATTGCTGGAATCGCGTGGTCAGGAGATGCTCGACGCGGTCCAACGCGGCCTGGCGGTGCCGGAGGCGAACCTGCCGCGCTTTCCGAAGGCGCCGCGCTGGGATCGCGATCCGAGCTTCGACGCGCGCGTGAGCGCGCTCAAATCGGTACGCGACGGCGCGGCGACGAGGCTCGAGCTGGATCCGGGCGTGCTCTGCGCGCGCGAACGGCTGGAGGCCGTGGCGCGAAAGAATCCGCCGTCGACAGCCGAGTTGGAGACGGTCGGCGAGCTGAGGAATTGGCAGAAGGCCGTGCTGGGCGAGGATTTCGTTCGGGCACTCGCGCCGCACCGATAGCGACGACCGTCGAGTCGCCGTGCAGTTGCCGGCCTCGTTCGCCGTCCCGATCTTCCACTATATGGAAGACTCAACGAACCAACCGTCCGCCCCGCCGCCGTCCGTCGATCAGGTGAAGATGGCGTTGCGGAAGGTGAAGGATCCCGAGCTCAATCTGAACATCATGGACCTCGGGCTCGTGTACGAAGTCGCCGTCGACGAAGCCGACGTACTGATCGACATGACACTGACATCGCCGGGCTGCCCGGCCGGTCCGCAGATCATGGGCGACGTCGAGAGAACGCTCAAGGCGATGCCCGGCGTAAAATCGGTGATCCTCAACCTCGTCTGGCAACCGTTCTGGTCACCGGAGCGGATCGAGCCGAGAGTGCGCGCGTACATGGGCCTGTAAACACGCATCCGTCGTCCGTCGGATCGCGGGGTGCGTGTGACGCGCCGAATCGCGTTGGACTGAGTTGGGGGACGCGGATTTGGCGAAAACCTGCGAACGAGGCGCGGATTGGTTGCAACTGGCGCACCGAGTCTCTCGCGCCACACCCCAAAAGCATTTGGTTTTTTGTCCGTTCGATCCGTCCCCGTTCGTGTCATCCGTGTTCAAGTCTGTTGCGGCTGGGTCAGCATCTTTGCGTGGGAAAG
>JAICKA010000065.1 GCA_025928185.1 Gemmatimonadaceae bacterium | reverse complement strand
CGGGCGTTGTACGAGCGGATCTATCTGCGGATCCGCGACCGCATTTTCGTGGCTCCGCCGGCCGAAACGTGAACCCAATCGCAACTATCGGGTAGATTACACCATCATGTTCCCACGTTCCGTACTCATCAGCAGCCTGCTCGGCGGCTCCCTGGCGCTTGGCGCGACACCGGCAGTGTCGCAGGCCCAGGGACGGCTCGTGGACGAGGGGACTTTCATCGTCACGCGGCCCGGCGCGGCCTCGGCGACTGAGAGCTTCAAGATCGTCCGACTCGACGCCGATCTCATCCAGGCGACCGGGCACGAGTCGTTCGGCGACGAGCAGATCACGTCGTCGCTGAAGGCGGATTCGCTCGGAACGCCGATCGCGTACGAGCTGTTGATGCGCACCCGGAATACGCCGACGCTGCGCGTTCAGGCGGCGTTCCACGGCGGGCGGCTGTCGGCGCTGAGCTCCGATCAGCACGGCAACGAATCGATGAAGGAGTATCCCGTCGCCACCGGCCACTGTCTGATTCTGGACGACGGACTGCTGCACCTCACCTACTTCGTTGCGCTGTCCGGCCGCACCGGACGCCTCGAAGTGATCTCACCGCGTTCGGCGCGACGCCTCCCGTCGACGTTGACCGCGCACGGCACGGAGCCGACCCAGGTGGCGGGTCACACCGTCACGGCGACGCACTATACGCTGGCGAACGCGACGGGAACGCGTGAGTTCTGGGTTGATTCGAATGGGCGGTTGATGCGTGTGGAAGCCGGCGGGGCGACGGCCGTTCGCGAAGAGATGCCGAGATAGTCCGTAGTCCGTGGTCCGTAGTTCGTGGTCCGTGGTCCGTGATGCTATGGACTATGGACCATGGGCCATTACCCGCCTGAAACCCAGATCGTCCCGTTCGCGTAGTCCCCGCAGAACCCCATCCATAAGGACACCCCACCATGCGTTCGTTGAGGCTCGTCGCGTGTCTGGCGATCCCGGCGCAGATCGCGCTTGGCCAGCAGACTCCGACAGTTCCGGTGACTTCCGGGACTGGACTATCGCTGGAACAGGCGATCAGCACCGCGCGGCAGAATAATCCGCTGCTGTTGCAGACTAGAAATCAGGTTCGGAACGCGGACGCGCAGGTGCGTTCGGCGTACGGCGCGTTGTTGCCGAGCTTGAGCGCGAGTGTGGCCACGAACTACACCCAGAGCGGAACGCAATATTTCCAAGGTGTGCCGATCGCAAGCGGAGCCAACGCGTACAGCGGCGACTACCGGATTGGCGTGGGGTACACACTGTCGTCAGCGGCGTTGTTTGCCCCTCGGGCGGCGCGGGCGAACCGCGCTGCCACCGAGGCGACGGCCGCGAGCACATCGGAGACGCTGCGAGCCAACGTCACGACACAGTACATCACGGCGCTCCAGGCAAAAGCGACCGCGGCGGTCAACGACACACTCGTTCAATCGGCGCAAGGCTCTCTCGATCTAGCGAATGCGAAACTGAAAGTGGGCGCCGGAACAATCCTGGATGTCCGAACCGCCGAAGTCGCGGTCGGCCAGGCCGAGGTCAACGCAGTGCAGGCGCACAATCAGGCGGATATCGAGAAGCTGAAGCTCTTCCAGCAGATGGGAGTTCCACCCGATTCGACTGTTGTCCTCACGACCACGTTCTCGGTTACCGCGCCACCAGCGTCGTTGGATTCACTTCTCCAGCTCGCCCGGCGCGTAAATCCGGACTTGGCCGCTCGCAAATCGACCCAGTATGCCAATCAGATGCAGGTCCGCGTCGCACAGACGCAATACTTGCCGAGGCTATCGGTCAGCACGGGGATCGGAGGCAATTCGTTCGCCTTCGCGGAAAATTCGGACGTTCTGGTCCAGGAAGCGCAACTCGGTGCTCTCGCGAGAATGAGCTCGTGCCTGAGCAACGATTCCGTGCGCGTTGGCGTGGGACTTTCACCGAGGGGCAACTGCGGGACCGGCACCATCCCAGAATCGCAGGCCGATCTGATCCGTAGCACGAACAGCCTGTCCCACTTTCAGCGCGCGCCATTCTCGATCTCGGCGCAACTCTCGCTGCCACTGTTCGACAACTTTCAGCGTGAACAGCAAGTCGAACAGGCCGAGGTCGCGCGCGACAATGCCGCGTACGATGTCAAGTCACGCAACCTGCAGCTCGTTACCGACGTCACCACCGCATACCTGAATCTGGTCACGGCGCGCAAGACTGTAGATCTCCAGGAAACCAATGCACGTCAGGCCACCGAGGCCCTCGCGTTCGCCGAGGAGAGCTACAAGGTCGGCGCGAAGACGTTCCTCGATGTGACCACCGCGCGCGGCACATACCAGAAAGCGCTGGTGGATCGCATCAACGCCATCTACGAATACCACAAGGCGTTCGCCGCGCTCGAAGCCGCGGTCGGGCGTCCGCTCCGCTGAGGCGGACCTGCATTCATGACCAAGAGAACCAAGTGGATTGTCGGTGTCGTCGCGGTCGTAGCCATAGCCTCCGTGCTCGGCATGAGCGCGGCCAGGCGCAACAACAGGGCGGTCGACGTGCGCATCGAGCCCGTGCAGCGGCGCGATCTCGTCGCGTCGGTGACCGCCAGCGGCCAGGTCAGCCCGCACACGAAGGTCGACGTCGCCTCCGACGTGAGCGGCAAGATCACCAGGCTCGCGGTCAAGGAAGGCCAGATGGTCTCGGCGGGCCAGTTCCTGCTGCAGATCGATCAGTCGGAGCCGGCGGCCAACGTCGAGCGGTCGGATGCAGCGGTTGCCTCGTCTCGCGCGCAGCTCGCGCAGGCACAGGCCAACTACGATCAGGCGGCGAAGAGCTACCAGCGCACGGCGGAGATCAAGAAGGAGCATCCGCAGCTCATCGCCGACGAACAGGTCGAGCAGCTGAAGACCGCGGTCGACGTCAACCGCGCGCTCGTCGACGCCGCGAAGCACGCGGTCGACCAGGCGCAGGCGTCGCTCAATGACGCGAAGAGCGCGCTCGCCAAGACCACCATCTACGCGCCCATGGCCGGTCGCATCACGCGGCTCGTCGTCGAGCAGGGTGAAACGGCCGTACCGGGCACGTTCAACAAGGATGCAGCCACGCTGCTCACGATCAGCGACATGTCCGTGCTCGAGACGCGGGTCAAGGTCGACGAGACCGACGTCGCGCGCGTCAAGCTGGGCGATTCAGCGCAAGTGCAGCTCGACGCTTTCCCCGACACGACCTTTCTCGGGCGGGTGACGAAGATCTCGAATAGCTCCGTCAACTCGTCGGCGACCGCGGCCGCCACGACGGCCGACCAGGCCGTCGATTACGAGGTGACGGTTCAGCTGCTCAATGCGCCGCCGGATACGCGGCCGGACTTCTCGGCCACCGCCAAGATCATCACCGATCAGCGGAAGGCGGTGCTCTCGGTGCCGATCATCGCGCTGACGGTGCGCGAGAACCAGAATTTGCAGCAGGGCGACACGGCGGTGGGCCTCGGCCGGCCCAAACCGGCCAAGACCATCGCCAAGCGCGACGTGGAGGGCGTATTCGTGGTGGGTTCCGACAACAAAGTGACCTTCCGGCCCGTAAAGACAGGTATAGCGGGCGAGAATGACTTCGAAGTCCTCAGCGGTCTCAAGGAGGGCGAGAAGATCGTCGCAGGAACCTACCAGGCGATTCGGAACCTGAAGGACGGCACGCTGGTGCGCGCCATGAAGGAACCGACCACGCCGACGCCGGGGAGCAAGTCGTGAATCAGGAAACGATAGAAGCGCCGCTCGGCACGACCGCCGAGCGGCAGATCGTAGCACAGCAGGCCGGCATCGCGCCGGAGAGCAACTGGGTCATCGTCACGCGCGGCATCAAGCGCGAGTACGACATGGGCGGCGAAGTGGTGCGCGCGCTGCGCGGCGTCGACGTCGTCATCGGACGCAACGAGTACGTGGCGATCATGGGCCCGTCGGGCTCCGGCAAGTCGACGCTGATGAACATTCTTGGGTGCCTCGACACGCCGAACGGCGGCGAGTACTGGCTCAACGGCCAGCTCGTCTCGACGATGTCGGACGACGCGCTGGCTCGCGTGCGCAACAAGGAGATCGGGTTCGTCTTCCAGACGTTCAACCTGCTTCCCCGTGCGAGCGCGCTGCACAACGTCGAGCTGCCGCTCGTCTACGCCGGCATTGGCGCCGAGGAACGGAAGCGCCGCGCCAAGCAGGCACTGGAGAAGGTGCAGCTCGAGAACCGCATGGACCACCGGCCGAACGAGCTGTCCGGCGGCCAGCGGCAGCGCGTCGCCATCGCGCGCGCGCTCGTCAACGATCCTTCCATGCTGCTCGCGGACGAGCCGACGGGTAACCTCGACTCCGCCACGTCCGAGGAGATCATGCGCGTGTTCGAGAGTCTCGCCACGGCGGGCCAGACCGTCGTGATGGTGACGCACGAACCGGACATCGCCGCGCACGCACGCCGCGTCATCGTGCTGCGCGACGGTCTCATCTCGACCGACGAGCGCCGCGAAGCGTTCTCCTCGCGCCTGGGCGTGCCCGTTCCGCAGCTCTGAAGTCTGTAACCTGGCGCGGCCAAGCCGCGTAGGATCGAGAGGATAGCGGATAGAGGAGAGAGGACAGTCCACGCCTCGATGCTCTGCTGCTATCCTCTCTCCTCTCTCCTCCGTCCTCTGCTTTCTTGTCTTTCTTCCAGGCCGTTCGGCTCGCCCTCGAGACAATCCGCGTGCAGAAGCTCAAGAGCTTCTTCACCGTCATCGGCGTTACGATCGGCGTCACATTTCTGATCGCCGTCGTCTCGATCGTTGGCGGCATGAGCCGCTACATGCAGGACGATCTCGTCGGCAAGCTGTTCGCGATGAATTCGTTCACGCTGCGCCGCACGCCGGATCTGCAGCTGGGCGACGTGACGCAGGACATGCTTCGCGAATGGCGCCGCCGCCCGCACATCGAGCAGAGCGACGTTCCGGCCGTGGCCGCCGCGCTCGCGCCGGGCGTGCGGTGGGCCACCGAGAGCGGCTCGAATCTCAACGTCGAATCGTCGTACGCGAGTCCGCGCCGAATTCAGTGTTCGGTGGTATCGAACGGCTGGTTCGCGATCAAGAACATGGGCGTGTCGAGCGGCCGCCTGATTGCGGCGCAGGAATACACGCTCGGCTCGCCAGTCGTCGTGATCGGCCAGGACGTGGCCGATCACTTCTTTCCCAATCTGAATCCGATCGGGCGCGAGCTGCGCATTCAAACCATTCCGTACACTGTGATCGGCATTGCCGACAAACAGGGCAGCGTGTTCGGGCAGTCCCTCGACAAATTCCTGATCGCGCCGGAGAAATCGCCGCTCACACGGTGGGTGAATCCACACGGCGTGATCGACGACATGATCGTTCAGGGTCCGACGGAAGACGGAATGCGCGAGGCGATGGAAGCGACGCGCGGCGTGATGCGCGCGCGCCACAAGCTTCACGGCTGGCAACCGGACAACTTCGCGCTCGAAACGCCGGATGAAGCGCTGGATTTCTGGAACAAGCTGAAGAGCTATCTGATCATCGCCGGCGTGGCGCTGCCGGCGATCGGGCTCGTGGTCGGCGCGATCGTCATCATGAACATCATGCTCGTCGCGGTGGCCGAACGGACGCACGAGATCGGCATTCGCAAGGCGCTGGGCGCGCGGCGCAGTGACATCCTGCGCCAGTTCCTCGTCGAGTCGTCCGCGCTGTCGACCCTTGGCGCGGCGATCGGCGTGGCGCTCGGCTTCGGTCTGGCCAAGCTGATTTCGGCGGTGTCGCCGCTGCCAGCCGCGGTGCAGCTCTGGTCGGTCGTCGTCGGCGTGTCGGTTGGCGCAGGCGTCGGCATCATCGCCGGCGCGTACCCGGCCAGCCGCGCTGCGCTGCTGGATCCGGTGGCCGCGATGCGCCAGGAGACCTGATGCCGCGCCTCGCCACTCGCATCTACAATCTGTTCGAGGGCGTGACGATCGCGCTCGACTCGCTGCGCGCCAACAAGGTGCGCGCCGCGCTGACCATTCTCGGCATCGCGGTCGGCGTATTCGTCGTCGTCGTGATCTCGGCGGCGATTCACGGCATCAACGCGAGCGTGGCGCGCGATTTCGAGAAGGCCGGTCCGACGACGTTCTTCGTAAGCCGATACCCGGTCACGCTCGAGGCGTGCGACGGAACGGACGACACGTGCAAGTGGCGGCACAATCCGAAGCTCACGATCGCCGACGTACGGGCGATCGGCACGCTCGAGTCGGTGCGCGCGGCGAGCGGCCAGCTCGGGCTCGGACGCGAGGTGCGCTACAAGGATCGCGTGTTGAGCAGCACGCAGGTGATCGGGCAGACGGCGAACTGGACGATCGTCGATCACGCGGGCGATCTCGATCCGGGCCGCAGCTTCACGGACGCCGAGGACGCGAACGGCGCGCACGTCGTGATCATCAACGACGAGCTGGCGACGCGGCTGTTCGGCGACTCCGATCCGCTGGAGAAGACGATCACGATCAGCGGCTCGCCGTTCCGGGTGATCGGCGTGTACCACTACCAGGCGAGCTTCCTGACCGGTGGCAACCGGCCGCGCGCGATCGTGCCGTTCGAGACGGCGGTGCGTACGCTCAATGCCGGATGGAGCAACGTGGGCATCGCCGTCGTACCGCGCGATGAGGTAACGCGCGACCAGGCCGAAGACGAGGTGATCGCGCTCATGCGGGCGCGCCATGGCGTGCGTCCCGCCGCCGACAACGATTTTGCGATCATCACCTCGGACAAGCTGTTCGAGACTTATAACAAGATCTTCGGCATGTTCTTCCTGGTGATGTTCGTGCTCTCGGCGATCGGTCTCATCGTCGGCGGCGTGGGCGTGGTGGCGATCATGATGATCTCGGTCACGGAGCGTACGCGCGAGATTGGCGTGCGGAAGGCGCTCGGCGCGACTCGAGGTACGATCCTGTGGCAATTTCTCGTCGAGGCCGTGACGCTCACCGGCATCGGCGCGATCTGCGGGTTGATCGGCGGCGCGGTGGTCGCGGTGATCGTGCGTCACGCGACGCCGGTGCAAGCTTCCATTCCCCCAATGGCGATCGTCGCCGCCCTCGGGGCGAGCGCAGTCACCGGCGTGATGTTCGGCATGCTCCCGGCCATGCGCGCGGCGAAACTGGACCCGGTGGAGGCGCTGAGATACGAATAGGGCCGTGGTCCGTCGTCGATCGACGGACGTCGAAAGATCGGGGCTCGGCGCGGTGAGACTTCAGATACTCACTTCTCTCTCTGCCGAGGTGGCATCGCGGCCGGGACAGCCGGACCAGTTTCGAGACGCCAGACTCCGAGAGCTCAGACGTCAGCCCGACACTCAATCCGGCCCGCGTGGAGGGTGCAACAGATGCGAGAGCGCAGACGGCAGCCGCCCATCTCGCGTCTCGCGCCTCGGGTCTGACGACTGTTGCACCGTCCAGCCAGTAGGATTGAGTGGCAGCCTCACGTCTGCAGTCTCGGAGTCTGCCGTCTCGAAACTGGTCCGGCTTTCTCGGCCGCGATGCCACCTCGCGTCAGAGGGCAGTGAGTATCTGAATTCTCAGTCAGCCCGATCTCGCCCTTTCACGTCGCCTACGGACCACGGCCCACCGACGCATTAACTTCCCCGCATGCCTTCCTCCGATCGAGTCCTTCTCGCCATCGCGGCCCATCGCGACGACGTCGAGCTGACGTGCGGCGGGACGTTGATCAAGGCGGCGAAGGCGGGATATCGCACGGCGATTCTCGATCTCACTCAGGGCGAAATTGGGACGCGCGGATCGGCGGAGATCCGGGCGAGCGAGGCCGCGCAGGCGGCCAAGGTGCTCGGCGTCGCGTCACGTGACAACCTCGGACTCCCTGACGCTCGCATCATCAACGACCCGCCGACGCGCGAGCGGCTCGCGCGCGCGATCCGCACGCTGCGCCCGCGTGTGGTGATTGCACCTCCGCTCCAAGGGCGGCATCCGGACCACCGCGTAGCCGCGCAGCTCGTACGCGACGCGTGCTTCCTCGCCGGACTCGCCAAGCTGGCGCCCGACCTGCCGCCGCATCGTCCGCACAAGGTCCTCCACGCACTCGCCTACCGGCAGGACTTCGAGCGGCCGTCGTTCGTCGTCGACATCTCCGACGAGTTCGAGCAGAAGATGGAAGCGGTGCGCTGCTATCAGTCGCAGTTCGAGGGCGCCACGCAGGCCGGCGAGATCTACCCGAACGGCGAGCCGCTCGAGGACGTCGCCCGGCACTACGCCGCCTATTATGGAACGCTCATTCGACGCCGCTACGGCGAACCGTACTTCACCACGGAAGTCGTGATGGTCGATGACGTGCTCGCGCTCGAGGGGTCGACGTTTTGAGCGAGATCACCTACGGCTCGTATCTCGCGCTCGACGAGCTGCTGAAGCTTCAGCGACCGCAGTCGGAGCCGGAACATCCCGACGAGCTGCTGTTCATCGTCGTGCATCAGTCGAGCGAGCTGTGGTTCAAGGCGATCCTCCACGACATCGATGGACTGATTGCCGCGCTCGAGGCGCGCGAGGCCGGTCAGGCGCTCTGGCGCATCCAGCGCGTCAACGCGCTGATGCGGATCGTGTCGGCCCAGCTGTCGTCGCTCGAGACGCTGCCGCCGCAGCACTTCGCGCAGTTCCGCACCTACCTTGGCTCGTCGAGCGGATCGCAGAGCGTGCAGTTCCGCGCCATCGAGGCCGCCTCCGGCCTGCGCGATGAGCATTTCATGCGCGCGCTCGAGGAGCACGGCGACGTTCCGGAACTGGTGCAGCGCGCGCTGTCGCGCCCCACGCTCCAGGAGCTGTTCCTCGAGCTGCTGCGTTCGTCCAATGTCACGCTCGAGGATCTCTACCTCGGGCCCGGCCCGAGCCTGTTGTTCTTCCTCGCCGAGGCGTTGCTCGAGTACGAGCAGCAGTTCGGGCAGTGGCGCTTTACGCACGTGCAGCTCGTGGAGCGCGTGATCGGCCCGTCGACCGGCGGCACGGGTGGCACGCTCGGCTCGCGCTATCTGCTCAAGACGATCGATCAGAAGTTCTTCCCGGATCTCTGGGCGGTGCGCGGCAAGTTCTTCGGCAAGCGGCGGTAAAACGCGCCGGAACCTATATTCAGGACATGCCTGAGCCCATCTATCTCGATCACGCCGCGACCACGCCGGTTCGCGCCGAGGTGCTCGAAGCGATGCTGCCGTTCTATGGTCCGCGCTTCGGCAACCCGTCGAGCATTCACCGATGGGGCCGCGAGGCGCGTACGGCGCTCGACGAGGCGCGCGAGCGCGTCGCCGGCTGCCTGGGCGCCTCTACGGACGAGATCTGCTTCACGTCCGGTGGCACCGAGGCCGACAACATTGCCATCCTCGGCGCATGGCGCGCTCGGCGCGATGCCGGCCGTCGCGCGATCGTCACGACGCCGATCGAACACAAGGCCATTCTCGCCAGCGTGCACCAGGCTGCCTCCGAGGGAGCCGATGAGCGTTTCTGCAAGATGACGCCGGCCGGCGTCGTGGATCGCTCGTCGTTCGACGCGCTGTGCAACCGCGACACGGCCATTGCGTCGGTCATGTGGGTCAACAACGAGATCGGCACGGTGCAGCCGATCGCCGAGCTGGCGCGACAGGCGAAGACTGTCGGCGCGCTGTTCCACACCGACGGCGTGCAGGCGTTCGGCAAGATCGCCATTGACGCGCGCGCCATTCCGTTCGACGTGCTCTCCGTTTCGGGCCACAAGATCGGCGCCCCGAAGGGCATCGGCGCGGTATTCATCCGTCGCGGCACGACCATTTCCCCGCTCTTTCACGGCGGCGCACAGGACCGCGGACGGCGGCCCGGCACGGAGAACGTTGCGTCGGCCGTCGGCTTCGCGCGGGCCGCGGAGCTCGCGGTGGCCGAGCGCGAGGAGGAATGCCGGCGTCTGGCGCAACTGCGGGATCGGCTCGAGCAGGCGATTCTCGCGCGCATTCCCGACGCCCGCGTGCATGGACGCAGCGCGCCGGCGCGCGCGCCGCACGTGCTGAACGTGTCGGTGCCGGGCACGGACAGCGAGTCGCTGCTAATGGCGCTCGATCTGCGCGGCATCGGCTGCTCCGCCGGCTCGGCATGTCAGAGCGGAAGCATCACGCCGTCGCACGTGCTGAGCGCCATCGGCGTACCGGCCGATCTCGCGAGCGCCGCCATTCGCATGAGTCTCGGATCGCTGACGACCGACGCGTGCATCGAGCGCGTCGCGGAAGTGTTTCCGGCGCTCGTCGAGAAGGCGCGCGGCATGGCGCGCGCGAGCTGATCATGCGCGAGCGCGTGCTCGTCGCCATGTCGGGCGGCGTGGATTCGTCCGTCGCCGCGGCGCTGCTCGTCGAGCAGGGCTACGACGTGGTCGGCGCGACGATGAAGCTCTTCTGCCACGGCGACGATCTGCCCGATCGCCCGTGCTGCTCGCTCGATTCGGTGAACGACGCCCGGCGCGTCTGCCAGTCGCTCGACGTGCCGCACTACGTGCTGAATCTCGAGAGCGCCTTCGGCCGCGACGTGGTCGACGATTTCGTGCACGAGTACTCGATCGGCCGCACGCCGATTCCGTGCGTGCGCTGCAACACGTTCACCAAGTTTCGAGATCTCGTAACGAAGGCCGACGCGATCGACGCGCGCTGGATCGCCACCGGCCACTACGCCCGTGTCGTCGACGGCGAGCTGCGGCGGGGCGTCGATCCCGCCAAGGATCAGTCGTACTTCCTGTGGGGCATCGACCGCGGCGTGCTCGGACGGATGCTGCTTCCAGTGGGTGCGCAGACGAAGCCGGAGACGCGCGCCGTGGCGCATCGGCTTGGCCTGGAGCTGATCGCTGAAAAGCGCGAGAGCCAGGACATCTGCTTCGTGCCCGACGGCGATCACACGCGGATCATCCGGCAGCGGCTCGGCGACGACGCGCCGGCGCTCGCGACGGGACCATTCGTACTCTCGAATGGCGCCGTCGTCGGCGCACACGACGGTTTCGCGCGTTTCACGATTGGCCAGCGCCGCGGTGTGCCCGGCGGATTTCGCGAGCCGATGTTCGTCGTCGCCATTCGCCCGGCGGATCGCGCCGTCGTGATCGGGCCTCGGTCCGAGCTGCTCGGCCGCGGCGTGGTGGCGCGCGAGATGAATTGGCTCGTCGACGCGCCGGAGATCGGCACGCGCGTCGAGATCCAGGTGCGACATCGCGCCGCGCCGGCGCGGGCGGAGATCGTCCGGCTGGACGCAGAGGCGCGAGAAATCGAGCTCGCCCTCGATGAGCCGGTGGCGGCGATCACGCCCGGCCAGTCGCTGGTGTTGTATCAGGGCGAGCGCGTGCTCGGCGGCGGGTTGATCGAACGCGGCATCGGCGTCGGCCTGCGGGTAATCGCGGCGTAGCTGCGGGAACTCGCCGCCCAGGCGGCGGATTGACCGTTGTTCCGCGCGCCATCGCTCATCTTCCCGCGCGCGGACGGACGCCATATTCTATGGCCGGATCCGTCCACCCCTACCTGAGCAATCCGACATGCGTTCGTCTCGATCGATCTTCACGATGTGCCTCGCCGCGGGCGCGCTCGCGGCCTGTCGTCAAAAGCCGGCGGCCGACGACCATACCGCGCACATGGCTGCGGGCGATCTCACCAACGCGCCAGTCGCGAGCTCCACGTCACAAGGCGACCTCTCGCTGCCGCCGAGCGCGATGCATACCGCGGCGCGGCTGGCGGCAAGTCCGCGCCATGGCGAGTGGGTCACGCTGCCGTATCCCGACGGCAAAGGCGATTCGCTGATGGCCTGGATCGTCTACCCGTCGACGACGAATGCCAAGTCGCCCGTCGTCGTCGTCGTGCACGAGATCTTCGGCCTGTCGTCGTGGGTGCGCAGCGTCGCCGACCAGCTGGCGTCGCAAGGGTTCATCGCCATCGCGCCGGATCTGAATTCCAGAATTCGCGGCGCGGCGACTGCGGACTCGATCGCCGCCGACTCCGCCGTGAAGCTGAGCGGTCACGTCAGCCCCGCGGACCGCAATGCGGCGATCGACGCCGCAGCCAGCTATGCCATGGCGCAACCCGCTGCCGCTCCGCGCTACGCGGTGATCGGCTTCTGCTACGGCGGTTCCACGGTTTGGATGCAGGCAGTCAGTGGCGGCGTGCCTGGATTCAGCGGTGCCGTCGCGTACTACGGCTTGCCGTACATGACGCGACAGGGCCAGACGACCGTGCCGAATCGCGACTCGCTCATGAAGGTCACCAAGCCTGTCATGCTGCTGAGCGGCGCCAAGGACACGCGCATCGGCTCGGCGATGCCTGCCGTGGACTCGATGATGAACGCGCTCGGCAAGTCGTACTACGGTCACAACTACCCTGGTGCGGTGCACGGCTTCGCCCGCGCGCAGGACGATCCCAAGGCAAAGCGCGACGAAGCCGAGGAGCAGGCGAACCTCGCGGCGATCAAGGACGCGTGGCCGAGGACGATAGAGTTCTTGAAACGGAATCTGAAATAGGGGCTAGGGGCTGGAGACTAGCTACTAGCGGGCGGCTAGCGGCTGGGTTCTAGTAACCGCTCGCAACGAAAAGGTCAGTGGGGAGTCGGAACGGTAGCGCCGTTCATGGGATTGTGCGCCAGCTTCGGCTCCCCTCTTCTTTGCGCGATGGCCGACTTTCGACAGTTCGTGGTGTGGCAGCGGGCGCATGCGCTGACGCTCGCAGTTTATCGCGTCACCGCCAACTTTCCCGCTACGGAACGTTTCGGGCTCTCTGATCAGATCCGCCGCGCGGCGGTCTCGATCGGGGCGAACATCGCCGAAGGTTCGGCGCGCGGCAAACGTGATTTCGCACGCTATCTGAGCATTGCCATCGGCTCGGCGAATGAGCTCGAATACCTGCTCCAACTGGCCACCGATCTTCGCTTCATGGACGACGGCGCACTCGCATCAGAGGCCACCCAAATCGCTCGAATGCTCGTCCGCCTTCGCCAAGCGGTACTCCAACGCCGCCCAGACGCAACTAGTCGCTAGTCGCCAGCACCCCGCTAGTCGGTAGTCCCTAGTCCCTAGTACTTCAACCCGCTCGCCTCCGCGAACTCCTTCATCGCCTTCTCCTGCTCGTCCGTCAGCTTGTCGGGCACGCGGACGTCCACCTGGACGATCAGGTCGCCCATGCGATCGTCCTTGTGAATTCCCTGATTGCGGACGCGAAAGCGCTTTCCGTTCGGCGTGCCCGGCGGGATCTTGATCGCCACCTTCTTGCCATCGAGCGTCGTCACGCTGATGCGTGAGCCGAGCGTGGCCTGGGCGATGTTGATCGGCACCGGCGCGATGAGGTCCAGTCCCTCGCGCTTGAAGAAGCGATCGGGTTCCACCTGGAAGGTGATCAGCAGGTCGCCGGGCGGACCGTTGCGCATGCCGCGCGCGCCCTGACCTTTGAGGCGAATCTTCGTGCCGCTGTCCACGCCGGCCGGTACGGTGATCATCATCTTCTTGCGGCTGCGCACTTCACCGGAACCGCCGCACGTGGGACATGCCTCACTTGGTACGGTTCCCTTCCCGAGGCACATCGGACACGGACGCTGCACGGCGAATCCGCCTTGACCGAACGAGATCGTGCCGCGGCCCTGACACTCGGGACATGTCTGCAGCTTGGCGCCGGGTGCTGCGCCTGTGCCGTGACAGGTCGCGCACTCTTCGTTCACCTCGAGCTCGATCGGCACCTTGCCGCCGGTGGCCGCCGTACGAAACGGAATCTGCAATTGCGATTCGACGTCCGGCCCACGCTCGGGGCCGCGCGGCCGCGCGTTGCCGCGGGCCTGCCCGCCGCCGAACATCGAGCTGAAGATGTCGCCGAGGCCACCGAGGCCGCCGATGTCGAAGTCTTCGAACCGAATGTTCTGCGCGCCGGCGCCCGGCGGCGGACCACCACGACGCTGGCCGCCACCGTTGAACGGCCCGCCGAACGCCCCGAGCTGGCGCATCTGGTCGTATTGCTTCCGCTTCTCGGCGTCGCCGAGCACCTGGTAGGCTTCCGAGATCTCCTTGAACCGCTCGGCCGCCTTGGGATCGTTCGGATTCTTGTCCGGGTGGTGCTTCGCGGCCAGCTTGCGGTACTGCTTCTTGATCTCGTCCTGCGTTGCCGAAGCGGGCACGCCGATGACGGCGTAGTAGTCCTTCGTCTGAGCCATATCGGTCAGTACGTGCTCAGCCGTTCCATTGCTTCACGACGACGCGCGCGGGACGCAGCAGCTGCCCATTGAACAGATAGCCCTGCTGGTACACGCGCGACACGACGTGATCGTCCTCCGGCGACAGCGCGGGCTCGGTCGCGACGGCCTCGTGCAACTTGGGGTCGAAGGTCTGATCGACCGGGTTGATGATCTCGAGGCCGGCGCTGCCCAGCGCCTTGAGCATTTTCTTCTCGACCATCTCCACGCCCTGGGCGAGGGTGCCGGCGTCCACCGTGGCGGGATCCACGTGGGCAAAGCGCGCGAGGTCGTCGAGCGCGTCGAGAAACTGCCGCACCAGATCGCCTTGCGCGCGCGCCTGCAACTCGGCCCGCTCGCGAGTCGTGCGCTTGCGG
>JAICKA010000005.1 GCA_025928185.1 Gemmatimonadaceae bacterium | reverse complement strand
GTACGAGGGATCGCAGTTCGCGGTGCACGACGCGCGCGGCGCGCGGCTGGAGAACTGCGCGTACTTGTACAAGAAGTCCGAGATGCCGGCGGGGCCGATCAGTGGAGTGATGATCAAGCCCTGAGCCGCGGGTGCCGGGTGCCGCAGATCCAGAGATGATGCGGCCGCTGATGAACGCTGATGAAACGCTGATTGCGTCCTGAGTGGGTCAGCGTTCGTCGGTGCCGTCGTGTTCTGCTTTTGCGAGCGTCTTTTGAAAGGTCTCGAGGCGCGCCGTGGCCTGGGCGTCGGTCTCGCCGAGGAATCGTTGCACTCGTGCGGCGGCTGTCGGCATCGCCAGTCAACAGCACGATAGCCTGGCGAAACTCCTCTTCAGTGAACATTTGGAAAAGTCCGATCGGGACGGCCGAATCATCCTGTTGATCGGTCATTCGCGCCGGCTCGAGCGACCGGTAGGATCAGCGTTGATCATCTTTTATCCGCGGCCGCGCACGGAGATAGTTCGGCTCTGTTGGAAGCCCCACTCGGCGCAACCAAACCGGATCAGTTTTTGACGATCGGCGCCTTTGAGCGGGCCGGCGTCATACGCCCGACGGTCACGCTGGGCGGAACGCGGACCGCAGTGGACAGGCGCGGATGATCGGACGGCTTGGATGCGTGCGGAGCGTGGGTCGCGTGTTCCATTTGCGGCGGATGCGCCGGACGCGGTGCGTGCCCCGCTTCCACGCGCAGGTTGGCGATCACGCCGTTCAACCGCTCGGCCGCGCTCGACAACGTCGCCGCGGCGGCCGCGATCTCCTCGGTGCTCGCGCTCTGCTGCTGGCTCGAGGCGGCCACCTGTTGCATCGCCGCGGCAAATGCCTCCGTGCCGCCCGCCAGCGCGTCGAGACGCGTGCGCATGTCGCGCGCCATGCTGTTCGCCGTCGTCACCGCGCGCTCGATCGACGACGTCCACGCGTCCGCCTCCTCGACGACCGCTTCGATGTCGCCGAACGATCTGGAGCCGAGCTCCGTGGCGCTGCGGACGTTGCGCACCGTCTCCACGCTGCGCTCGCTCGACGCGCGCGATTCGGCGATGCCGTGCAGCACGCTGCTCACGATCTGCTCCGTGCGTTCCGCGGCGGCGGACGACATGGCCGCGAGTCGACGCACTTCTTCGGCGACCACGCCGAAGCCGTGACCGTGATCGCCGGCGCGTGCCGCTTCCATGGCCGCGTTCAGCGCGAGGAGCTTGGATTGGCGGGCGAGCTTCTGCACCAGCGTTACGAAGCTGCGCACTTCCTGCGACGCCGACGCGAGCTGTTCGATTGACGCGGCGTTCGCTTCCACGTCGCTCGACAGCACGGTCAGCGACCGAGTGCTCTCGTCGAGCCGGGCGCGATTTTCCAGCGCGAGCGCACGCAGTCGGGCGTTGCGTTCGACGCCGTCGCGTGCGCCCGCATCGAGCGTTGCGGCAAGTGCGACGAGATCCTCCGACGAGGCAGCCAGCGTCTGGATCATCGACGCCATCGACGCGGACTGCTGGCTCAGGTCGGCCGCGGTGCTGGCGATCTCGCCGGCCGATGCAGCCATCTCCTCCGAGCTCGACGTGATCTCGGTGGTCATGTTCGACGTTTCCGTCGCCGATTCGTTCAACGCGACGGCGAGCCGGCGCAGCTCGTCGATCATCACGGCGAGCGCGCGGGAGAGACGTCCGATCTCGTCCTGCGATGCGCGGGGAACGAGGCTGGTCGAGAGATCGCCGTCGGCGACGGCTTCCGCCGCCGCGGCGAGCTCGCCCGCCGGTCCGGTGATGCGACGCTCGATGAATCGCGACACCAGCAGCAGCGTGCCGATGATGAGCACGAGGATCGCCACGACGCCGGAGAGGAGCGCCGTGCGCGCGACGTCGTAACCGCGGCTCGCGTCACCGGCGGACATGTGCGCGATGACGCGCCAGGGTGCGGCGCGCACCTGTGCCGTCGCGGCGCGCTGCGCTGCCGACCCGCTGCCGTATGTGAAGGCGGTGGCGTTCGGCTGCGATGAAACGGTCGCGAACTCGGTGAATGGCGAGAACGAGACTGCGTCGGCCGACGAGCTGGCGACCGTGCGGCCGAGCGAATCCACGACGTCGATTCGCAGCGAGCTGCCGCCAACCGTCGCCTGCGACAGCACGGAATCGAGCGCGGCGACGGTGAACTTCACCTTGACCACGCCCGCCTTCACCCCGCGGTCGCGCACGGCTTCAGCCAGCTCGATGACGACCTGCTTGGCCGCCGGGTCGGCGGTTGCCGCAGCCTGCGTAGCGCCGGTAGCGTCGGAGCTCCAGGCGGCGCGCCACCACTCCTCGTCGTTCTGGACGAAGTCGGCCGGCGGCGACGTGGCGACGGCGTTGTAGCCGTATTGGTCGGTGACGAGCACGCCGGCCATGTCGAAGCGGGCGAGCAAGCCGCTGAGAAAGCGGAACGCCTCCGGATTGACTTGCTGCGAGCGCGTCGTGTGGAACATCTGGTCGAGTTTGGCGGCGGGAAGAGCCGGAAGTCCCTGTCGCCGCGATGCGTCGCCGCCTTGATGCGCCGCGGCGATGACCGACGGGTCCGACGCGATGATCTCGACCTGACGGGCGCGTTCGGCGAGCAGCCGGTCGACGAGCTGACGCGAGGCCGCCGCGGAGCTGGCGATACGCGCGTCCTCGTCGGCCGCGACGGAGCGCTTGAGCACCACCAGACCGGTGTATGCAACGGCGCCGAGCACGATCATCGCACCGATTCCGACGAGCGCGACGAGTCCCCAGCGGACCGAACGCGCCGAGCGCCGCACGATCGTGCGCGGGCGCAGCAACGTGAGAATCCTCGTACTGGGACGTGGCTTCATCGGCGGCTAGATTCCGCTTTCACCATGACAGAATCGATCCATCAGACTCCGGTCGAGGAATCGCCCGGGTATGATCCTGCCGCCATCGAGAGGAAGTGGCAGGACCGTTGGGAAGCACGCGGCACGAACCACACCGACCTCGCCGCCGGTGCGCGTCCGTTCTACGCGCTGATGATGTTTCCGTACCCGTCGGCCGAGGGGCTGCACGTCGGCAACCTCTTCGCCTTCACGGGAAACGACATCTATGGACGATTCCAGCGTCTCCAAGGGCACACGGTGTTCGAGCCCCTCGGCTACGACGCCTTCGGCATCCACTCGGAGAACTTCGCGCTCAAGGTCGGCACGCACCCCGCCGATCTCATCCCTCGCAACATCGACAACTTCCGCCGGCAGCTGAAGCGCGCCGGACTGATGGTCGATTGGCGGCACGAGCTGTCGACGACGGACCCGCGCTACTACAAGTGGACGCAGTGGCTCTTCCTGCAGCTGTACAAGCGCGGGCTGGCGTACAAGAAGCGCGCGGCCGTGAACTGGTGTCCGAACGACAAGACCGTGCTCGCCAACGAGCAGGTGATCGCCGGCGCCTGTGAGCGCTGCGGCGCGCTCGTCGAGCAGCGCTTTCTCGAGCAGTGGTTCTTCCGGATCACCGACTACGCCGGCCGGCTGCTCGACAATCTGGACACTCTGGACTGGTCGGAGTCGACCAAGCAGGCGCAGCGCAACTGGATCGGCCAGTCGGAAGGCGCCGAGATCACGTTCCGCGTGCAGGACCTCGAGGAGCTGGGTGGCGCCGCCACCGCGGCGGTGGTGTTGACCGGAGAGTATCTGGCCGAGCCGGTGGACATTCGTGTGTTCACCACGCGCCCGGACACGATCTTCGGCGCGACGTATCTCGTGCTCGCGCCGGAGCACCCCCTCGTCGAGACGCTGACGACCGAGGCGCAGCGCGACGCCGTGTCCGCCTACCGCGAGCGGTCGGCGAAGCAGGACATCGTGACGCGCAAGGTGAACAAGGAGAAGACCGGCGTGTTCACCGGCTCGTTCGCGATCAACCCGGCTACGCGTCGCCCGATCCCGATCTGGGTCGCCGACTACGTGCTCATGGAGTACGGCACCGGCGCGATCATGGCCGTGCCCGGCCACGACGAGCGGGACTTCGAGTTCGCGACCGTGTTCGACCTGCCAATCGTGCGCGTCGTTGCGCCGGCCGGCTCGTCGCACCCGCACGCGCCGCTCGATGCGCCGTTCATCGAATCAGAGAATGTGCATGTCGTCAACTCCGGCACGTTCGATGGAATGAGCGTGGCGGACGCCAAGGGCGAGATCATTGCCTGGCTCGCGGCGAACAATCATGCGCGGCGCGTGGTGAACTACCGGCTGCACGACTGGTGCATCTCGCGCCAGCGGTACTGGGGTCCGCCGATTCCGATCATCTACTGCGAGAAATGCGGCACCGTGCCGGTGCCGGAATCGGATCTGCCGGTGGTGCTGCCGCACGTGGAGGACTTCAAGCCGGACGACACCGGCGTGTCGCCGCTCGCGCGCGCCGAATCGTGGTATCGCGTCACGTGCCCGACCTGCGGCGGGCAGGCGCGCCGCGAGACGGACGTGTCTGACACGTTCCTCGACAGCGCGTGGTATTTCCTGCGCTACCCGAGCACCGATTTCGACGACGTGCCGTTCGATCCGTCGCTCACCGCCAAGTGGCTGCCGGTGAACTCGTACATCGGCGGCAACGAGCATGCGGTGCTGCACCTGCTGTACTCGCGCTTCACGACGATGGTGCTGCACGACGCGGGACACCTCGCGTTCGAGGAGCCGTACACGCGCTTCCGCGCGCACGGCATGATCGTGCGCGACGGCGCCAAGATGTCGAAGAGTCGCGGCAACGTCGTGAACCCGGACGAGTACGTCGATCGCTGGGGCGCGGATACGTTCCGCACGTATCTCATGTTCCTGGGGCCCTATCAGGAAGGAGGCGATTTCCGCGACCAGAGCGTGGCCGGCGTGCGTCGCTTTCTCGACCGCCTGTGGACGTCCGTGCTCGACGCGCGGAGCGAGGGCGCGCCCGACACCGCCGTGCTGCGCAAGCTGCACCAGACGATCAAGAAGGTGACGGACGACATTCCGTCATTGAGCTACAACACGGCGATCGCGGCGATGATGGAGTACATGAACGTCGTGCGCCGCGGCGAACGGGTCGCGCACCGGGCCGAGGTCGAGCCGCTGGTGCAGCTCGTGTCGCCGTTTGCGCCGCACATCGCCGAGGAGTTGTGGGAGCGCCTGGGCGGAAACGGCAGCGTGTTCGACTCGGGCTGGCCGGGCTACGATCCGGCGATGCTCGTCGAGGACACGGTGACGCTCGCCGTGCAGGTGAACGGCAAGATGCGCGGCACGATTCAGGTGCCCGCCGGGGCCGGGCAGGACGTGGCCGTTGCCGCGGCGATGGCCGAGCCGGCAATCGCGAAGTTCGCCGCCGGGCCGACGAAGAAGGTGATCTTCGTGCCGGGACGGTTGTTGAACATCATTGTATGAGAGAACGCTGGAGCGCTTCAGCGCTTCAGCGTTCCAGCGCTTCAGAGGCTCAGCGCGCGGCTCACGCGTTCGCCGACGAAGTAGCCGATAACCGCGACGCCGAGTCCGACGACGAACATGTCGAGCCCGGAGCGGAAGGCGCTCCGGCCGGTGAACACGGACCGCGCGGCGCCGACGATCCAGTGCGACGCCATGGCGATGACGAACGCGACGATGATCGCCGTCGTCCCGCTCCAGAAGAAGAACGGAAACACGGGAATGAGCGCGCCGACGGCCGTGGCCGCGCCGGTGACCCACGCTTCGCGCATCGGCGACATCTGCGGATCGCCGATGCCGAGCTCCTCCTGCACCTGCTCCTCGAGCATGCGCGCCGGGTCGGCCATGACTTCGGTGGCCAGGGCCAGCGCCGAATCGCGCGACATGCCCTTGGTCTCGTAGATGAGCGCCAGCTCGTCGCGTTCGACTTCCGGCATGAGCGCGATCTCGTCGCGCTCCATCGCGATCTCGTTGGCGTAGACTTCCTGCTCGCTCTTCGCCGCGAGATAGCCGCTCGATCCCATCGAAAGGGCATCCGCGATGAGACCGGCGACGCCGGCGAGAATCACCGTGCGATGCGCCGTGCTCGCCGACGCGCCGATGACGCCGGCGACGAGCCCGAAGTTGGCGGTGAGTCCGTCGTTGAAGCCGTACACGACGTTACGCAGAAAGCCACCCGAGCTGGTGCGATGCCACGGCTCGCCGGCTTTGCCGGAGATCGAGCTGAGCGTGCTCGCATGTTCGGCCGACTCGCGCGCGAGCAGCAGCGATTCGTTCGCTCCGGGCGCGCCCTTAGCCGTGCGCCGATACAGGTCGATGTAGCCTTTGACTTCGCGGCCCTCTTCGGCGAGCAGCATCGGCAGGAGAAAACCGGGGCCGAACAGGCGGCCGAACCAGGCGAGCAGCCGCGTGCGACCGCTCGGATGAAACGTGCCGGGCTCGTGTCCGTGCTCGCGGAGCACGCTCGCCCAGATCTGGACGTGCCGGTCCTCGACTTCGGCGAGCCGCTGATAGATGTCCTTCTTCTTCGCGTCCGGCTCCGCCGCAGACAGCAGCCGATACAGATACGCCGCATCGGCCTCATCCTGCCAATGATGCTGAAACGTGTGGAGGTCGGGCGGGGAGGAGTGCGGCGGCATGGGGAAAAACCTAAGCGAGGAAAGTGCGGGGCAGTAAGACGGCGGGCGAGTAAACCTTTTCCGCCGCCGCCCCTGACTGACTTCGTGAACCCCATCCATGAGGTCATATGCGATTCAGTGCAGTCATGCTCGTTGCGGCGAGCGCCGCGTCCGCGGCGCCGCTGGCGGCGCAGGTGCGCGGACGCGGCGCCATGCGCGCGCCATATGCGCCGGCCGCGGGCGTCTTCACCTTCGGCGATCAGCCGCGGGTCGTCATCGGCGTCACCACCACCAGCGAAGCTGAAGCGCGCGACACGCTCGGCGTGCTCATCACGACCGTGCGGTCCGGCAGTCCGGCGGACAAGGCCGGCCTGCAGGAAGGCGATCGCATTCAGTCGTTGAACGGCGTGAGCTTGAGACTCTCACCGGCCGACATCGGCGATCAGGAGATGGCCGGCGTCATGGGCCGTCGACTCGTCCGCGAGCTCGACAAGCTGCACGCCGGCGACGCTGTCGACCTGCGCGTGTACTCGGACGGGCATGTGAAATCCGTGAACATCAAGACGATCGATCGCGATGACCTCGCGATGGAGGGCCCGCGCTCACTGGCCAACCGCGCCGCGCTCGGTGTCAGCATCGGCGTGAACGGCACCGATCGCGACACGCTTGGCGTGTTCGTCATGGGCGTGGACGATGACGGGCCGGCGGCGAAGGCGGGCATTCAGGAAGGCAGCCGGATCGTGTCGATCAACGGCGTCGACCTGCGCGGCAAGCACGACACGAATGACGACGAGCCGTTCATGGGCGCGTCGAACGTGAACCGTCTGCAGCGGGAGATCAGAAAGCTGGAGCCCGGGCAGGATGCGGATCTTCGCGTGTACTACGCCGGCCAGTTCCGCAACGTGAAGGTGAAGGCCGCGCGGGCCAGCGATCTGCGCGGCCGCTCGCGCTCGTTCACGATCGTGAACGGCAGCAGCGGCCCGACGCCGTCGATCGTCATGCGTCGCAGCGGCGAAGGAATGCCGCGCGTCATGCGACTCGACGCCCCGGCGATCGACGGCGCCGTCCGCGGCGCGCTCGAGCGGGCTCGGTACGCGTTCGGTGGTGCGGGGCGCGTCGAGTGGTGATGCAGTGAGTTCGTCGCGCCGCACGTCAAAGGCTCTTGGGTTCTTGTTGGTTCGATCCGTCGGCTCCGTGTCATCCGCGGTTCAAGCCTGTTGCGTCTGGGTCAGCATCCATCGCTCGGGAGAGAATCGCGAAGCCGCGGAGAACGGCGGAGAACGGCGGAAAACGACAGAGAGGACTTTTAATTGCGAACGGGCGACGGCCCCATCGCCAATCATGGATGCCGCTTCCGAGAACGCCGAGAATCTCAGGCGTGACGTGCGGTGCAGTCGTCGTTCATCATTCACCAATACCGCCAGCAACGCCTCTCCGCGCCTCTCCGCAGTTCTCCGCCGTTCTCCGCGACCCCGTTCCTCTCCCTGAGATGTGGCCGGAGTCGCGCAGGCTCAATGGCGCGACAGGCTTTCGTGCCATAGAGAGTCCAACGGGGCTGCGGAGTTTACGGATTTACGGATGGGGGAGTTGACCGGGACGCCACCCGCACAGCGTCATTGTTGTTGTTACTTGACGGGCGCACGGAGCTCGTTGCGCCACGCGGACCCGATTCGCGCCTCGTTCGCTGGTTTCCGCAAAATCCGCGTCCCCAACGCAATCCAACCCGATTCGGCGCGCCAGACCCACCCGACTCGGCGCGTATCAGAATTCTACTTGCGCGCCGAGCTCGACGACCCGGTTCGGGGGAATGCCGAAGAACTCCGTGGCCGAGCGGGCGTTGCGCGACATGAGGACGAAGATCTTCTTGCGCCAGCGGGCCATGCGCGGGAGCACGACGTCGTCCGGCGCGCGGCGGGTGCCGGGGTTCGCCTTGCCGTCGGAAATGATGATTCTCTCACGGCCGAGGTAGAACGTCGTGTCGTTCGGCTTGGCCTTGATGCCCCACTCGCGGGCGCGCTGCAGGATCTCCGGCACGTTCGGTGATTCCATGAAGCCGTACGTCGCCGTCACGCGGTAGAAGCCCTGCTCCAGCTTCTCCACCGACACGCGCTCGGCCGATCGAATCTCCGGGATCTCGAGCGTCAGAACCGACATCAGGATCACCTGCTCGTGCAGCACCTTGTTGTGCTTGAGATGATGCAGCAGCACGACGGGCACGCCGTTGTTCGACGACGTCATGAACACCGCCGTGCCGCGCACGCGGACCGGCTTGCTGCGAGCGACGTCGGCGAGGAACAGGTCGAGCGGCAGCGCGCCGGCGTGCAGCGCCTGATTCAGCAGGTGGCGTCCCTTCTTCCAGGTACTCATCAGCGTGTACACGACGATCGCAATCACGATCGGCACCCAGCCGCCATGCTCGATCTTCACGATGTTCGCGGAAAAGAGCGACAGGTCGATCACGAGGAACGCGATCGTCAGCGGAATGATGTGTTTGAGCGACCAGTTCCACCGGTGCCGCGCCACCGCGTAGAACAACAGCGACGTGATCGCCATCGTGCCGGTGACAGCGATGCCGTACGCCGCGCCGAGTGCCTTCGACGAGCCGAAGAGGATGACGAGCAGCAGACAGCCGACCATCAGCAGCCGGTTGATCTCCGGGATGTAGATCTGTCCCACTTCGTGCGCCGACGTGTGCACGACCGTAACGCGCGGCGAATAGCCGAGCTGCACACTCTGCTGCGTGAGCGAGAACGCGCCGGAGATGAGCGCCTGCGAAGCGATCACCGCGGCGAGCGTCGCCAGTACGACGAGCGGCAGCAGCAGCGCGCGGGGCGCCAGCAGAAAGAACGGATTGGTGACCGCCGCGGGATTGCGGAGCAGCAACGCGCCCTGGCCGAAATAGTTCAGCAGCAGCGCCGGCATGACGAGCGCGAACCAGGCGGTGCGGATCGGTCGCTTGCCGAAATGGCCCATGTCGGCGTACAGGGCTTCCGCGCCGGTGACGGCGAGCACCACCGCGCCGAGCGTCAGAAAACCGACGTGGCCGTTGGCGGCGAAGAAGTAGAGCCCGTGAATCGGGTTCAACGCCGCGAGCACCTCGGGTTCGGCGAAGATCTTCACCAGTCCCAGCACGCCGATCGCCGCGAACCAGAGCGCCATGACCGGTCCGAACATCGATCCGACCCGCTTGGTGCCGAACCGCTGCATTGAGAACAGCCCGAACAGAACGATCAACGAGAGCGGCAAGACGAGATGCTCGAACGCCGGGGTCGCGACCTTGAGACCTTCGACGGCGCTCAGCACCGAGATTGCCGGCGTGATGATGCCGTCGCCGTACAGGAGTGCCGCTCCGAACAAGCCGAGCGATACGAGGAGGATGCGGCGTCGCGAGTCGACGGAGCGTCGCTCCTGCTGAAGGATCAGCGCCATCAACGCGAGAATGCCGCCCTCGCCGCGGTTGTCGGCGCGCATGATGAAGCCGATGTACTTCACCGCGACGACGAGGATGAGCAGCCACACGATCAACGACAGCACGCCGAGCACGTTCTCGGTCGACGGCGTGATGGCATGCGGCCCATACTCGCCCGAGTTGAAGCACTGCTGCAGCGCGTACAGCGGACTGGTGCCGATGTCTCCGAAAACGATGCCGAGCGCGGTGAGCGACAGCATCCGGAGCCGGCGGCCGGTCGGATTGTTCTCGACGGGTTGGCGCTGTGGCACCACAGCGTGGAAGCCGCTCGTGTGCGTCCCCGGTGGGATGGGCCCGCCCGGCGCGCCGCCCGTCCCGGTCGCGGAGTCAGGCAGCCGCTCGGCCGCCGTCCCCGTGGACGGGTCGTGCTGCGCGTCAGCCATTGATGGCGCGCCGAAGTTGAGCTGTCATAAACAAGCTGCGGGCGGACCCGCCTCGATCACCTGGACACCAGGCTCGATCCGCGAGCCGGCAGGACGCAAAAATGGGTCGCGGACCGAATCCGCGACCCAAGGTCAATCTAGTGCGGATTGCGGATGAGCGGCAGAGCGGTGGAACGATGTAACGGTGGAACGGTGGAACGCTCGACCATTCAGCCGCCCTTCGTCGCCGCCTCTACTTCCTCCGCCGCCCGCCGAATGATGTCGCGCAGCTTTCCCAGCATCTCCGCGTCGTGCAGGTTGCCGGTTGCTGTTTTGTAAGTGGCGCGAGCGAGGCGCTGGAATGCCGAGTTGAGGTCCGTCATCGGGGCATCCGTGAGGCCTTCCACGAACCGGGCAATCCGGTCGAAGATGTCGTTGACCGTGCCGCTGTGCTCCGCCAGGTGCTTTCGACCTTCGTCCGTGATCTCGTAGATCTTCTTGCCGCCTTCCTCCGGGATCACGCGGGCAAAGCCCAGGTCCTCCAGCATGGTCAGCGTCGGGTACACGGTGCCCGGACTGGGGGCGTACGAGCCGCCAAACCGGCTCTCGAGCTCCTTGATGATCTCGTAGCCGTGACGAGGCTTTTCCTCGAGCAGCCGCAAGATGACGTACTTGAGGTCTCCCTGGTCGAACAGGCGGGCGGCGCGCCCTCTCCAGTGCCCTCTGCCGCGCGGACCGCCCGGGCCGCCGCCCCAGTCGCCGAACGCGTCCCAGCCCCAGCGTGCGCGCCGTGCGCTCGGCCCTGGGCCGTTGCATCCGAACACAAATCCTTCCCACATGGTTCGCCTCGAAGATATATCGGGATGTGACTACGATATATCAAGCGATATATCGGCGCAAGGGCGAACTCGGCGGCCGTTCGTGAGCATGTCCATTGCATTTGGGCCACCCGGAGGCATTTGGGCCTTCTGGACGATGTCGTACACCCGGGGAGATGCAACCATGTCGGACGATCTGAACCGCGATGGTCTCGAGCGCGAGATCAAGGGGATGGGCAAGGAGGCCGAAGGCAAGCTGCGCAATGCGGCCGGCGGCCTGACCGATGACGTGAGCGAGCAGCTCAAGGGCAAGGGCCAGGAGCTGCAGGGCAAAGCGCAGCAGAATGTCGGGAAGAAGGAGCAGGATCAGGCCCGCAAGCCGTGAGACGGGCGGCTTTGGCCGCCTGCACGGCCGCATGACCGAACGACAATGAACGCAGGGCGGATCGCGATGACGATTCGCCCTGCGGTGCTTTCATCAAATCCTCATCCGCGCACCACGCCGGCGTCACGGCGAATTGCGCGTTTTCTCATCCGAGGATCATCGATCGCTCACCAGGCGATCACGAACACGCAACCTCGCGGCGCTATGCTGACGACGACTGACCTGTGCGTCACTCGTCCCACCAGCCCGGAGGGAGACATGTTCGGTACGCTCATCGAATCGGAGTTCCGCCCGCAACGCCGCGTTGGCGGCACGGTGCTCAGCGTCGCGATTCACACCGGTATCATCGCGGCGGCGATTCTGGCCGGCGCGAGCGTCGCACCAGCTCGGCCCACCCCGCCGCCCGTGGTCCACGTGACGTTCGTGCCGCGCGCCATTCCTCCGCATACGCCGCGCGCACCACGGCGCGCGATGCCGCTGGAAGGACCGGTGTTCCCGGCGCCTGCCATCCCTCGCTGGCGCGTGCAACTCCCCGACCCGAGCGTCGCAATCATTCCGTCGATCGACGTTGCGCACTCCACTCCAATAACCGTCTTCGACCGAGCCTCCTCCGGCGGACTACAGAGCGTGATCGGCGACCCACTCGGCGGCGACGGGACTGGCGACGCCACCGAGCCAACATGGACCGGCAACGAGCTGCTGATGCACATCGCCAGACGCGTGACGCCGCGCTATCCCGAGCCGCTGCGCTCCGCGGGCATCGACGGCCGCGTGCTCGTTCGCTTCACCGTCGACACGACGGGACGCATCGATCCGCGCAGCATCGAGGTGCTCGAGTCGACCAACGAGCTGTTCACGCAGGCGGTGCGCGCCGCCCTGCCCGGATTCCGCTTCACGCCATCCATGTGGCGCGGGAGCCGCGTCCGTGCGGCAGCGGAGATGCCGTTCCAGTTCGTGCTGAATCGGTAGGGTGGGCGACCGCCTCTTACTCGTACCTCAACGCCACGATCGGATCGAGCACCGCCGCGCGCCGCGCCGGCCACACGCCGAACGCCACACCGACGAAGGCCGAGAAGGCGAACGCCATCACCACCGCCGTGGACGACACCTGCGTCGACCACCCGGCGGTCTTGCTCATCACCGCCGCGCCGGCGGCGCCGAGCCCGATGCCGATCACGCCGCCCAGGCAGCAGAGCACCACGGCTTCGATGAGGAATTGCAGAAGAATGTTGAACCGCGTCGCGCCGAGCGCCTTGCGAATGCCGATCTCGCGCGTGCGCTCCGTGACCGACACGAGCATGATGTTCATGATGCCGATGCCGCCGACGAGCAGCGACACGGCCGCGATGCCAGACAGCAGGTAGGTCATCACCTGCGTCGTCTCCTCCGTGGTCTGGAGGATGTCGGCCTGATTATGAATCTGGAAATCGTCCGGCATGCCCTGCCGGATCTGATGTTGGCGACGCAGCACGCGCTGAATGTCCGCCTCGGCGTCGTCGATCTTGTCCTCGCTCACGGCGAGCGCGCTGATCGACTGGAGCCGGTCGGAGCCGTTCACGCGGAAGCGCGCGGTCTCGAGCGGAATGAGCACCTCGTCATCCGGATTCTGGAACGAGTTCGCCTGGCCCTTGGAGGCCAGCACGCCGATGACCTGGAACTGGGTGCCGCGAATGCGCACGTTCTCGCCGATGATCGCGTCCGGCGACGTAATGCCCATGTTGTCGAGCACCGCCGAGCCGAGCACGGCGACGCGCTGGCGGCCCTCGTCATCCGCCGCGTTGAACATGCGGCCCGCCTGGAGCGTGTACTTCCGGACGTCGAGATAGTTGGGCGTGGTGCCGATGATCTGCGTGTTCGCGTTCTTGTTGCCGAACACGATCTGCTGCGACGTGCGCATCTCCGGCTCGACGGCGATGAGGTTCGTCGCCCGCTCGTCGAGCGCCTTGGCGTCGTCGATCACGAGACGCTTCTGCGCGCCGGCGATCGCCACACCCATGCCGCGCTGCTGGCCGGGGTTGATCGTGAGCAGCGTGGTGCCGAGTGACGCAATGCGATCCCTGACCGCCTGCTGCGCGCCCGTGCCGAGCGCCACGACGGCGATCACCGCGCCGACGCCGATCACGATGCCGAGCATCGTGAGCAGCGAGCGGAGCTTGTTGGCGCGAAGCGCGCTGAGGGCGACGCTTACGATTTCTCCAATCAGCATATGATTACCGTCCGCGGCCCCCGCGGCCTCCGGTGGCGCCGCCGAGCGGGCTGGCGTTCTGCCGGAAACGATCCTGCATCTGCTGCCGCTGCGACTGCAGGGCCAGCGCCGAGAGCATCACGACGCGCTCGCCTTCCTTGAGGCCGCTGATCACTTCCGTGAAATCGAGGTTGCCCTCGCCGAGCTGCACGATGCGCGGATGGAACACCGTCTTCGTGCTGTCGGTGACGAACACGAGGCCGGCCTTGGCGCGCTGCGGGCCGCCCATTTCCGGCGACGGAGTCAACGCGCCGCCCTGGTCCGCGCCGCCCATCTGGCGCGAGCCGCGCTGCGAGTTGCCGCCCATCTGACCGGCGTTTCCGCCTTGCTGCCGACGGCATGCGCCAGCGGTGCGCGCGTCGATCTTGAGCGCGGTGTAGATGGCGCGAATCTGAGTGTTGATCGCCTGCATCTCCGGGCTGCCGCGGAAGCCACCACCACCACCGCCGCCACCACCAGCCGCACCGCCGCTGTACGCTCCGCCGGTCGAGCCGCCACCATTCGGTGCGCCGCTGGCCGATCGATCGCGCCGGTTGGCGCCGCCCGCACCGCGCATCGACATCATCTTTGCGCGCAGGCTGTCGAGCTGCTTCTTCTCCTTGGGATGCTTGGCGAGCACGTCGTCGATCTGCTTGCAGTCGGCGTCGGAAACCTGCGGCTGCTGGAAGCGGCCGGGCTCCTGCGCACCGGATTGTCCCTGCTGCAGCGCGATGTCGCCCGCGGCACTGCCCGTCGTTGCCGCACGAGCCGAGCCGCCCGCATTGCCGCCCTGACCGCGGCCGGAACGCCGGCCGGCACCGCCGCGACCACTACGACCCGCGTTGAAGCCCTGCGCCCGCAGCTCGGCCATCAGCGTGTCCTGGTTCATGCCGAGCATGGCGGCGGTCGCCGCGGCTTCGCGCGGATTCTTGATTGCGTCATTCGGAACGGCCAGCACGTTGTCGCGCTCGTCGATCAACACCGAGACTTCGCCGTTCATGCCGGGCCGCAGCAGCTTCTCGGCATTCTCGAGGTTCACGAGCACCGGGAACATCGTGACGTTCTGCTGAATGACCGCTTGCGGCTCGATCTTGGCGACCACGCCCTGGAAGCGGCGATCGGGATACGCATCAATCGTGACGGTGGCCTGCTCGCCGGGATGCACGTTGCCGATGTCGGTCTCGTTGAAGTACGCGCGAATGCGCACCGTCGAGAGGTCGGCCATCTGCACGAGCGTGGTACCGCCGCTCACCGTACCGGTGGCGGAGGCGATGACCGTGCCGACGGCGACGTTCTTGGTGATGATGGTGCCTTCACTCGGCGCGGTGACCGTGGCATCCTCGAGCGCCTGCTTGGCGAGATCGAGATTGGCCTTGGCGTTGACGACGCCGGAATTCGCGTTCGCGTAATCCACCTCGACCTGCTCGTACTCCTGCGGGGTGATCACGCGGGCCTTGAACATATCCTCATTGCGCTTCTTGTTCGACTCGGCCACCTGGAGCTTGGCCTGGGCCGCGTCGAGCGCTGCTTTCGCCTGATTGTATTTGTTCTGCACGTCGCGGGTGTCCACCTGCACGAGCAGATCGCCCGGCTTCACGTCGGTGCCGGTCTCGACGGGCATCTGCGTGATGACACCGGAGGCCTTCGACTTGACGTCGATGATCGTGATCGGCTCGATGGTGCCGTTTCCGGTTGCCTGGACGATGATATCGCGGCGCGTGACCATGGCGGTCTGGACGGTCGGCGCCTGCTGCTTCTTGCCACAGGCCGCGGCGGCAACGAGCAACGCCGCTCCAAGGTATTGTCTCACGTGTTTCGAATCTCCTGAAAATCGGCCAGAGAGGAGCGGCCGCGGTGCTGGCCGACCGTCTGAAAAGGTTACGCTCGACAGAGTGGAATCGCTGAATCGGGAGCCGCGGCCCCGGCGTGGCGGCCACGCCGTGCGCGTTCCGGGCCGCGGTGGCCCGCGAGGGGCCGAGGACCGAAGAAAAGGGCGGGGAACCGGATCCCCGCCCCTTCCTTCAGATTAGCAGATTCGCCGCGCGGTCGGGGCTTACGGCAGGTCGCGACCGATCACGGACTCGATCTGCGCCCGGGCGTTGCGGTAGTTCAGGCGAGCCTGAATCAACTGCTGCCGCGCCGTGACGAGGTTGGATTGCGACGTGAGCACTTCGAGCAGCGTGCTGGCGCCCAGCGCGTAGCGCTGCTGCACCACGCGCAGGTCCTCCTCATCCGCCTGCACGTTGAGCTCCTGGATGCGCATGCTTTCCGCCGCGAGCTCGAGCGAGCCGATATCGGTGACTACTGCCTGCTGCGCGGCCAACTGCTGATCGCGCAGCGTCGCCTGATCGTTCTCGACCGTGACCTGCGCGCGCTGCACGTTCGCTTCGCGCGTGAACCCGTTGAACACCGGGAGGCTGGCGCTCAAGCCCAGCGAGTGGTTGTAGCCGAGCTGGCCGCTGCCGATGCCATAGTACTTGTCGTAGCCGTTGCCGCTGTAGCTGTAGTTCAGATCGATGTTTGGAAAGTAGGCTGACTTCGCGGAGCGCTGGGCGGCCTGGTCGGCGGCGAGCTGCGCCTGCGTCTGCCGCACCTGCGGGCCGGCGAGGGCGAGCGCCATGACGGCGGCGCTGTCGATCGGCGCAACCGTCCGTTCGGTGGTATCGGAGTACTCGGCGGTGACGAAGTACGGCGTGCCGACGAGCCGCGTGAGCGACGCGCTCGCGACTTTGAGGTTGTTGCGTGCGGTGAGAATCGCGAGCTGCGCATTGCCGACGCCGACGACGCTGCGCAGCGAATCGGAAATGCTGGCCGCGCCGGCGTTCACCTTGGCATTGGTCGTGGCAAGCTGCTGATTGGCCAACTGAAGCTGTGCCTGCGCCGCCGCTTCGGATTCCTTGGCGGCGAGCACGGAGTTGTACGCCTGCTTCACCTGGAATGCGAGATTGAACTTCGTCGCGGTCTGTCCGGCTTCCTGCGCGTTGACGTTCGCGCGCTGCTGGCGCAGCGTCGCGAGGCGCTGGCCACCGTCGAACAGCGTCATCGATGCGCGAAGTCCGGTGGAGTACCGCCAGGGCGCCGCCGAATACGGTACGAGCGTGCCATTGGGTGAGACCTGCGACCCGCCGCTCTGCGTCTGGCCGAGCGTAGCGGTCAGCGACGGGAGAAACGCGCCCTTCGCCGTGAGTACGCCGGTGTTCGCGTTGCGAACGCTGTTCGCGGCGATGATGGCGGACACGTTGTTCTCCTGTGCGAGGCGCACGGCCTCTTGCACGGAGATGGGATGCAGCGTGGTATCAGTCGTTCCGGCGAGCTGCTGTGCTCCCGCGGCCGCGGGAAGAACGAGAATGGCGATCAGTTTCCTGAACATTGCTTCCTTGGCTCCTTGGCCTGCTCCGCCGCGTGCCGCGCCTGAATTTCCTTTCGGCGAGCGTCGAGTCTGGAGAGTTGCTGGGGTGTGAGGACCGAATGCTGCTCGGCGCGAAAGCGCGCGCGAATGGCCCGGACGGCGGAGTCACGCGGCGCGAGCGCCGCGCGCATGGCGCAGTCCTGTTCGAATTCGAGCGAGTCGAGCGTTGCGCGCTGTTGATCGGACAGCCCGAGCTCGTCGTAGAATTTGGTGCGCGGTCCGTACTGCGACGCGAACTTCTCGTGACCGATGTACCGGTCAGCCGTGAAGCCGAGCGCGCCGCCAACGAGCACGGATCCGAGCAGGAACATCAGCGCCTGTTGTTTGGAGCGCTGCATGGGAACTCCGAGTTAACGATTGGACCCGAACAGGAAGCGGATGCGCGCTTCCCGATCGTCCTGAAGAGCCGGCCGGATGCCCGTGTACACGGGCACCGTCGGCGATGACAGCATGCTATCGACGGCAATGTCGTTCTCCGCCTGGTGCGCCCGGAACATGGCAATGCTGGCGGCAAGCAGCAGAATGGCGGCGGCGGCGAGCGCCGGGCGCACCCAGCGATCGAGCTCCGTCCACCACCCGAGCTCCACGTCGGCAACGCGCGCCATGATGCGCGCTTCGAGCTCGTTCCAATAGCCGTCGCCAGCCGGGGCCGCGTACAGCGAGCGGAGCCCGCGCACGACCTCGTCGTCGTCGTTGGAATGCAGCCGAATGTCCGTCATAGGTCGCTCCGAACGTCCTTCAGTATGCGGCGCAGTGCCGCGCGTGCGTGGTGCAGATCCGAACGTGCCGTGCCTTCAGGAATGCCCAACATTCCGCCGATCTCGCCATGCGTAAAGCCTTCGACGTCGTGCAGGACGATCACGGACCGTTGCCGGTCGCTGAGCGTCGTGAGCGCCTGACTGAGACGCCGCCGCAACTCATCCGACTCGCCCGGGTCGCGGAACGGCATGGCGATCGTATCCGGCAGCTCGTCCGCATCGCGAACTTTCCGCCGCCGCACCAGGTCGAGCGACGCATTGGCCATGATGCGGTACAGCCACGCGCCGAACGGTTGATCCGGGAGAAAGCGATCCAACGCCTTGAACGCGTGCAGAAAGCCCTCCTGGACCGCGTCCTCCGCGTCTTCGTGCGTCAGCACGATCGCGCGGCAAACGGCATAGGCTCGTCGTTGATGCAGGCGAACGAGAGCGGCGAACGCATCGCTGCTTCCGTTCTGCGCCGCGACCACGAGTGCACGCTCTTCCGCCTTGCCGTCAGCGAGTGACGGCACGGGCAATGTCAGATCGAGTGGGATCGCAACGCTCATTACGATGGAGCCGGTGTCCACACTCTCTAACGGCTGGCGGGGGGCAAACGTTGATCGTCAGACGGCCGGTTCTCCCGTCGTATCACGCGTCGCGGGCGCCGCGGCCGAGGTGCCCGCAAGGCCGATCGCGTCAGCGGAACGGCGCATGGCGTCGATGACGAACTGGATGTGCGGCTCGAGCTCGACGCCGAGCTCCTTCACGCCGGTCAGGACGTCCTCACGGCTCACGCCGCGCGCGAAGCCCTTGTCCTTCATTTTCTTTTTCACCGACGACGCTTCGACGTCGTGCACGCTCTTCGACGGCTTCACGAGCGCGGTCGCGGTGACCAATCCGGAAAGCTCGTCGACGGCGAACAACGTACGCGCCATGAGCGTTTCGCGCGGCACGTTGCAGTACGCCGCGTGGCCGAGAATCGCCTGCAGAATGTCTTCGGGCCAGCCGCGCTCGCGCAGAATTCGAACGCCGCTCGATGGATGTTCCTCGGTCGGCGAATGCGCGGCGTTCGGAAACCGCTCGTAATCGAAGTCGTGGATCAGGCCGGCGAGTCCCCAGCGCTCGGGATCTTCGCCAAAGTGCTCGGCGTAGGCGCGCATGACGGCTTCGACCGTGAGCATGTGCTTGCGCAGCGAGTCACTCGCGGTGTACTCGTGGACGAGCGCGAGCGCCTCGGCTCGCGACGGAAGAGATTGGGCGGTCATACCCCAATATAGGACGCCGCCCCCTGCGTCCGCCGCTCCCCACCCGGTCGGAAGCGGTGCCCGAGGAACTACTTCGTGGCGGTGGCGGCCGGCTTTTCGTGATCGTAGTGCGCGTTCGTCAGCGCGACGATGGTGCGCAGGATTCCGAAGATGACGATGGCACCGATGATCAGGCCCAGAAAGGCGGCCTTCCTGTCCGACTGGTGCGTATGGGTGTGGTCGTGTTCGTGGGTAGTCATGGAGTGCTCAGGAGACGCGAACCGAATTCATCACGTCGTTCTTTTCGATCTTCTTCATGACGTCCACGCCCTTGGTGATCTTGCCGAACACCGTGTGAACGCCATTCAGATGGCGGGTATTGTCCTCGTTCAACACCATGAAGAACTGGCTGCCGCCGGTGTCCTTCCCGGCGTGTGCCATCGACAAGGCGCCGACCTCGTGCTTGTGCGGATTGCCCGCCGTTTCGCACTTGATCTTGTAGCCGGGCCCACCGGTGCCGATGCGCGGATCGCCGGCGGGAAGATCGCGCGACAGCGGATCGCCGCCCTGTACGACGAAATCGGCGATGACGCGATGGAACTTCACGCCATCATAAAAGCCCTTGTTGGCGAGCTTCTCGAAATTCTCGACGGTCTTCGGCGCTTCCTTGTCGAACAGCTCGGCGACGATCGTGCCTTTGTTTGTGTCGAACGTTGCGGTCTTGGACATGCGGTAAAGCTAGACCGCCCGCGAGCGACACGCTACCGGTCCGATTTCGAATTCGATCCGTGTCCCGGCGCCGATGCCATGAAGTGATACACGCGCGGCACCTTGCACCCCGCCAGCTCGGCGGGCTCGAAGCGCCACTTCGCGAGCGCGGTGCGCACGTTCTTGACCAGCCACGGATGCGACGCAGCGACGACCTTGAACGTTTTCATATCGGCTTTGCCGAGCGTGTCGATCACGACGTCGACCTTGACGCTGGCGCTGCCGTCTTTTCGCAACGCGGAGCGCGGCACGTTCTTGAGCACCGCGGGCCGCGTGACGACCGGCGTCGGCAGGCGATCGACGACGAGATCCGGCTTGTCGGCGGCGCGGCGCAGCGCTTCCGCGCAGTCGCCGGGCTGCACCGGCATCTCGGATGGCGCAATGCGCGCACCGACCGTGGGTCCGGCGCTCACGTCGCGGTTGGACGCGTGCGCGCAGGCGCCGAGCATGGCAGCGCCGAGCGCGATCGGGGCGAGTACGGCACGGAGAGGAGTGCGAGGGCTCATACCCTCGATGACGGACAAACGTCGCTGAGGAAACAAATTTCGCACTTGGGACGCCGCGCCTCGCAGATCGTCCGACCGTGCTCGATCAGCAGGTGCGAGAGCATCGTCCACCGCTCGGGCGGAAACAGCTTCACGAGATCGGCTTCGATCTTCACCGGGTCGGTTTGCGTCGTGAGCGCGAGCCGTTGGCTCACGCGACTCACGTGCGTGTCGACGACGACACCTTCGTTCTTGTCGTAGGCGTTTCCGAGCACGACGTTGGCCGTTTTGCGGCCGACGCCCGGCAGCTCGACGAGAAGATCCATCTCGTCGGGCACACGGCCGGCGTGCCGCGCCACGATGCCGGCGGCCATGCCGATGAGGCTCTTCGTCTTGCTGCGAAAAAATCCCGTGGACTTGATCAGCTGCTCGAGCTCCTCGGGATTTGCATCGGCGAGGGCCGCGGGCGTGGGATAGCGCGCGAACAGCGCCGGCGTGACCATGTTGACGCGCTTGTCGGTGCACTGCGCGCTGAGGATCGTCGCGACGATCAGCTGGAACGGGGTCGAGAAGTCGAGCGCGCAGTGCGCGTTCGGATAGTGCTCGGCCAGCCGGTCGTACAGCATGGCCGCGCGGGCGCGCGTGGGTTTGGGCGAGCGCTTGCGCGGCGTCACCGCGGGCTTCGCTGCAGCCTTCGCCGGAGTCTTCGACTGCCGTGTGGTTGAACGTTTTGCGGCCATTTGTGTTCTTTAACTTCCGCGTCTGCGGCGCGCGAACTCGAGAATGCCGCCCGCGTCGCGCGTGTTGAGGACGTCGGCCGCCTCGAGCCAGCCTTTGCGGGCGATGCCGACGCCGAACGCCACGTTGTCGAGCCCCGTGGCGGAGTGCGCATCCGGGCCGATCTCGATCGGAACTCCGAGGGATTTGGCGCGGCGCAGGTGTCGCCAGTCGAGGTCGAGCCGGTGCGGATCGGCGTTGAGCTCCACGGCCACGCCGTTCGCGGCGGCCTTCTCCAGCACCGCGTCGATGTCGAGGGCGTAGCCGGTCCGGCCGAGCAGCAGGCGGCCGGTGGGATGGGCAAGAATGGTCAAATGCGGATCGTCGAGGGCGCGCAGCACGCGCGCCGTCATGGTCTCGCGATCCATCGTGAATCGCGAATGGATCGACCCGACGACGAACTCGAAGCGGTCGAGCAGGTCGTCGTCGTAATCGAGCTGGCCGTCGGCGAGGATGTCCGCCTCGATGCCCTTGAGCACGCGAATGCCGCTCAGCGTCCCATTCACGGCGTCGATCTCCTCGTGCTGCTCGAGCACGCGTTCGCGCGTCAATCCGCCGGCGTAGAACGCCGCTTGCGAGTGATCGGTGATGCCGATGTAGCTCCACCCGCGCATCTGCGCGGCGCGGGCCATCGCGGCGATGCTCTCCTTGCCATCCGAATAGTTGGAGTGGCAATGCAGCACGCCGCGAATGTCGCCGTCCGTCACGAGCGCGGGCAATCGGCCGTCGGCGGCCGCGTCGACTTCATCGAAACCTTCACGCAACTCGGGCGGAACGACGGCGAGGCCGGCGGCGGCGTAGACCTCGTGCTCCTCGGGCGTCGGCACGACCGTGCCGCGCTCGCCATGGAGGCTGTCGTCGCTGACCGCAACGCCGCGCGCGAGCAGCCGCTCGGTGACGCTCGCCACGTGCGCGTCGTTGCCCGTGGTGCGCCAGAGCGCCGCGCCGAAGCGCACGGGCTCCACGCACGTGAGCTGCAGGTGCGCGCCGTCGACGAAGTAAATCGATACGCTCGTGCCGCTCTCCTCGGCCGATCGCACGCCGGGCACGCGGGCGAACGAGCGCATGACCGCGGCCGGATCGCCGCTGCACGCCGCGACGATATCGATGCGGCCGACGACTTCCGCGCGACGACGCAGATCGCCCGACAGCTCGGCGCGAAGCACACCTGGGTTGCTGCCGACCGCGGCGAGCAGCTGTCGTGCTTCGATGAGCACATGATGATAGAGCCTGAGCGACCCATGCTCGCGCGCCGCGGCGATGCCGTCGAGAATCCTGGCCGCCGTCTTCGGCCCGACCTTCTTCAACTTGCTGAGCGTGCCATCGCGCGCCGCGGCCTCGAGCTGCTCGACGGTCTCGATGTGCAATTCCTCATGCACCTGATGGATGCGCGCCGGCGTCATGCCGGCGACCGCGAGCATGTCAAGCAGCCCCTCGGGTGTGGATTCGCGCAACTGCTCCAGGTAGCGCGATTCGCCGGTCTCGATCAGATCGCGCACTACCGAGAGCGTCGCCGGTCCCAGACCGCGCAGCGACCGCAGCTCGCCCGACGCGTGGAGCGGCGCCAGATCGTCGGCGTCGAGCGCGCGCAGCGCCTTGGCGGCGCCGAGATACGCGCGGCACTTGAAGGAGTTCTCGCCGGCGAGCTCGAGGTACGCCGCGATCCGCGTCAAGACGTGAGCCGCAGTCCGCGAATCGATCATGGGCGGCTGCTATCGGCCGCAGATGAACGCCGATGAACGCAGCAGGTGGAGGCCGCAGACGAACGCAGATGAACGCAGATCAAAAAGCTGGACTGCACTGGTGTGAATGCGTCGGGCTACAATGATGTATTAAAGGAAACGGGCGGGTGCCGCTTGCAGCAGCAGTATTGCGCTGCACGGCCCCGGTGATCGGCAATTCCCGCGAAAAATCACCGTTCATCTGCGCAATCAGCGGCCGCTATTGCCTGATCTGCGCAATCAGGGTTCCGCGATCGGTGGCGCTAGCTCTCGACGCCAGCGGCGTGCCGGAGCCGCTTGACGCAATCGTGGAGCTGATGCTCGGTGAGCTCGATCTCCTGCGCCGCGCCTTCCTTGTCGAGCAACCCATCCCTCACCGAGATCGCGATCTGATTCAGATAGCGGATCTTCGTCAGGATGTCCTCGGTCACGGCGCGCAGCTCCATGAACCGTCGCTTCTCAGCGAGTGCGCGGCGGTGGCGCAGCTCGAGATCGTGCGGCGTCAGGCGACGCGCGAACTCGAGCACTTCGTCGCGAGTGCGGCCCGGTATCGCGGCGCGATCCGGAAGACCACCTTCGCGTCCGCCATCGGGAGTGAACCACAGTCGACCCACATACTCGATGCCATCGAACGCGATGCGGCAGGCGACGCTGTACTTTCGCCCGTGCTGTTCGACGACGCCGATCTGCGCTTGCGTGGCGGTGTCCGGACTCGGCATGTGCAACAGCTAACAGCGAAAAGGCACGGGCCGCAAGGGTGGTCAGGCTGGCCGGAGCCGAGCATTCGCCGGTCGTTCAGTCCGAGGCCGATGTGTGAAGAAACTCGCGAATGGCAGCGAACAGTGCGGCGGGCTGTTCGACGTACGGCACGTGACCGGCGCCGTCGATCGGCACCAGGCGCGCGCCAAGCGCGGCCGCCGCGGCAGTGGACGATGCGAGCGGGATCGGGTCCTGTCGGCCGTGCAGCACGAGCGCCGGCAGCTTGACTGTGTCCAGCGCCCCGGGTTTGAGGAGGTTGTAATCGCCGAGGCTGTCCCACACGGACTGCTGCACGCGACCGGTGACGCGGAACGGCGTGAGATCGTGCGTGGCCGCGGGATCGGCGAAGTAGCCGGCGACACTGAGCTCGAACGCACGCTGCCGGTACGCATCGGGATCGCGCTCGCGAAGATCCGAGGCTGCGAGCTCGGCGCGCAACCGCGCCACATCGGCGCCGGATTGGCGGCGCGCGAATTCGCGCTCGAACTCGGCGCGGTAGGCGCGCGTCACCGGTGCGGGGTCGATGAGCACCAGTCGATCGGGCATCGGCGAGACGCGCCCAGCCGCCGCTTCGATCGAATACAGCAGCGCGAGCAGTCCGCCCCACGAGTACCCGACGAGCGACAGCGGATCGACCTCCAGCTCGGCGACCACGAGCGCGAGATCGTTGACGTGCGTCTCCCAGGAGATCGGCGCACGATCATCGGTCTTCGAGCGGCCGCCGCCGCGCTGATCGTAGAACAGCAACTCATAGTCGTCCGCGAGTGCCAGCATCTGCGGGAGCAGATAATCGTGGTGCGCGCCCGGGCCGCCGTGCAGCACGAGCAGCGTGGGCGCGCCGCGCGGTCCATACGCCGCCCAGTAGAGCGGCACGTCGGTGGTTTCGGTGTATCCGGAGGCGCGTGGCGGCGGAATGGGCGGCATGCAGACAAGCTATCCCGACCGCGCCCAACGCGATGCGATTCGAGCCGTGTTCACGTGGACCCGCACCGTATCCTCGATCGGCTGCCCGTAGCCGCCGCCGATCACGACTACCACTGGAAATCCGACTTCACGGCACTGCTCCAGCACCAGCGCGTCGCGGCGCGACAGACCGTCGAAGGTCATGCGAAGTCGACCCAGTCGATCGTGCTCGTGCGGATCGGCGCCGGCGAGATAGAACACGACGTCCGGCCGCGCGTCGGCGAGTACGCGCGGCAGTGTCGCCGAAAGTTGGGCGAGGTAGTCATCATCGCTGATGCCGTCATCCAGCTCGACGTCGAGTCGGCCGGCGACTTTATGAAACGGATAATTCCGGCCGCCGTGCATGCTGAAGGTGTACACGGAATCGTCGTCGGCGAAGATGGCGTGCGTGCCATTGCCCTGATGCACGTCGAGATCGACGATCGCCGCGCGTGCGATGTGCGCGTCGCGCTGGAGCGTACGGATCGCGACCGCGACGTCGTTGAACACGCAGAAGCCCTCGCCGTGATCCGCGAATGCGTGATGCGTGCCCCCGGAGAGATTCATCGCGATGCCGTGTCGCAGCGCGTGGCGCGCCGCCTCGCACGTACCGCCGGTCGACCGATACGATCGCTCGACGAGCGCCTCCGACCACGGCAGCCCAATGCGCCGCTCCTCGTCGCGCGTCAGTTGTCCGCGCGTGAATCGGTCGACGTAATCCGCGGTGTGGACGAGCAGCAGATCGTCGCGACGGACGGCGGCCGGTTCGTGGACGGCTTCCGGCGGCACGATGCCTTCCGCGACCACCGCATCGCGCAGCATGGCGTACTTCGTGATCGGAAACCGGTGTCCGCTCGGCAGCGGAAAGGAGAACGCCGCGCTCGACCAGAGGTGAAGCGACACCGCCGCCCGATCCGCTCTGTCAACGCCGCGCGGCGGCGCTCAGCGGGCCGTGAGGTCCGTCTTGTCGGTGATCGCGCGGCAGGTTTCGGCGATCAGCGCCGCCGTCTTGTCCACGTCCTCGAGACTCACCAGCTCGTTCGGCGAGTGCATGTAGCGATTCGGGATCGACACGAGACCCGTCGCGACGCCCTCCCGCGCGATGTGGATGGCGTCGGCGTTGGTGCCCGTATCGCGTCCCACCGCGTGAACCGAATGCTTGATGCTCTGCCGCTCGGCCGCGGCGCGCAGCAGCTCGAACACCACAGGCGACACGACGGCGCCGCGGCTCAGCACCGGACCGCCGCCGATGCGATGATCGCCGATCTCCTTTTTCTCGACGCCCGGATGGTCGGTGGCGAACGTGACGTCGACGACGATGGCGACCTGCGGATTGACGCAGTTCGTGCAGATCAGCGCGCCGCCACCGTGCCAGGCAATCTCTTCCTGCGACGTGGCGGCCGCGACGAGCCGCGCCGGTCCGGGATTTTGCGCATAGCGGCGCAATGCCTCGAGCACCGTGAACGCGCCGATGCGATCGTCGATCGACCGCGACACGAGCATGTTGTTCGGAAAGTCGATCGACTTGGAGTCGATCACGCCGGGATCGCCGACGGCGAGCCGGCCTTCCGCCTCTGCTTTCGACGAGGCGCCGATGTCGACCCACAGCTCGGTGAGCTTGGACGCCTGCTCGCGATCGGACGGCTTCATGAGGTGAATCGGCTTCTTGCCGATCACACCGAGCACATCGCCGCCGCGCCCAAGAAAGCGAATGCGCTGCCCGACGAGCACTTGCGGGTCCCACCCACCGACCGCTGATGGATAGATGTAGCCGTCGTCGTCGATGTACTGCACGATCAGCCCGATCTCGTCGATGTGGCCATCGAGCATGATCGTCGGCGAACCGCCAGGGTTGATCTCCGCCATGCTGTTGCCTGCGACGTCGGTGGTCACGCGATCGGCGAACGTCGAGGCTTCCTCGCGCCAGACTCGAGCAGCGGGCCCTTCAAAGCCGGAGGGTGCCGGGGTATCGAGCAGGCGCTTCAGAAAAGCGAGCGAAGACGGGCTCAGCATGTTGTGAGGGCAGGGGTCAACGGCGATCCGAACGGACCGGAAATCCTACCGCAGATCGGAGCGTGAGGGAAGGCCGCACAGCGTTGCGGCGTCCATCACAATCTGCCGAGCACGAGTGCTCAGCGCGCGCGACGAATGGGGAATGCGAGAAAGCTCAGGCCGAGGAGGATCAGGCCGGCGACGTACCAGCGGAGGTCTTCCGTCATTCCGTAATAAACGATCCCGAACAGCGCGAGCATCTGGCCGAAGAGCCAGCCGTGCAGACTGTCCGGGATGCCGCTCGACTCGCGACGGCGACGGATCCAGCGGCTGTTATAGAACCGGAGATCGATCATCTGGACGAGCGCGTAGATCCAGGTGAGGACGCCAAGTCCGCGCAGCTTGCGCACCATGACGGGATTCGCGAGGTGCGAGGCGCCGAGGGTGTGAAAGACGTAGACCGCCAGCCCGAAGAACAGCGTCAACGCGAGCAGCACCGCGCGCACCCGGGTGAGCCGGTCGGCGGTGAGCCATGGGTAGTGTTCGCTGATCGCGTCGTTGGTGGTCAACATTAACCCGGCCTGAATTCTTCGGGTGCGTCCAACTTCCGTGAGGCAATATACGGCGCGTACACGGACGCAACCGAGGAATTTCTTGCCGGTTGTGGCGATTCCGGCCTGCTGACAGCGCTACACGCCGGGGATTCGAGTCCAGATGAGGACCGTGCCGCACTCCGTGTTGCCGAACGGCCTGTTGTACTGTGGCGGAACGCCCGTGGTGCCGGCGTAGAGCTCGATCCCTTCGACGTCGCCCGGCGGCATGTCGTCGATGTTGTAGCCGGTGACTTCGATGCCGTCCACGAAGTATTGCGGCGGGCAGCGCGCCCGGCCGTTGCGGGCGAAGTGGAGGAAGGCTCGGCCGCCGAAGCTGGGCGTCAGGATGGCGCCAGGGACCATGCGCACCATGTCGCTGAGCAGCATGGGATGCCGCTGCTCGATCTCGTAGCGCGTGATGAAGTGACCCACGCCGCGTTTTCGGCGAGCGTTGAAGTCGGCGAGCGACCGGAGCTGCCGGGCGTTCTCCTGAACGATGACTCCGGTAAGCCGGTGGGCGATGATGCTCAGCGTCACGTCCACGTCGGCCGTGTCCGCGGGCGGCACTTCCACGTTGAGCACGACGGGCTCGAAGGCGAGGTGCCGAAAGCGCAACGCGAGCGATCCGGAGTTGACGCTGTCGATGATGAACCGGCCGGCGGTGTCGGTGCGTACGGGCGCGGCACGCTCGAGTGCCGAAACTTCGACGCCAGCGATCGGCTTGCCTTCATCATCGTGGACGAGTCCCGTGACGGTGCCCTGGATGATGTGAATTCCCTGGGCATGCATCAGTGCGGCCCGGAGTGCCAGCATCGACGCGCCGCCGATCACGACGGCAAGGCGTCGCTTCCATTCGCGTTCTCTCATGCCGGCCTCCCGGTGTCCCTCGACCGCTGCGCAGGAAATGACTCCCCGGCCCGATGGGTCGTCTGCACGATATAGTCGCTAGTGCCTGGCAACTAGTACCTGGTCCCCAGGACCCACGACCCAGCACCTAGTACCCAGCACCTAGTACCCAGCACCTCGTACCCAGCACCTAGTACCTGGAATCATGCTTCTCCCGTTTCCACTCGCTCTTCCACTCGCGCTCCTGCTCGCCGGCGCGCCGCCGGCCGACAGCGTGTCGGCGCCGATTCACGACGTTCGCTACGAGCTCACCTTCACGCGAGCGCAGGCGGAGCTGCGGGTCGTAGACGTTTCGATGACGTTTACGACCGCCGGGACGGCAAACGTGCTGCTGTCGCTGCCGGCGTGGACGCCGGGCGCGTACGAGATCAGCAACTTCTCGCGCTGGGTCACGGGTTTCGACGCGTCCAGCCTCGACGCCTCGAGTGGCGGCCACGAGCTCTCGTGGGACAAGCTCGACTTCGACACGTGGCGTATCCGGCCCGCCGGCGCGAAGTCGATCCGGGTGAGCTTCCGGTATGTGGCGGACACGCTCGACAACGCGATGTCGTGGAGCACGCCGGACTTTCTGCTCGTCAACGGCACGAATGTGTTCCTGTTTCCGCAGGGGCAGCCTGCATCGTTTGCGTCGACGGTCATGATCCGTACGGATGCGGGGTGGCGCGTGGCGACGAGCATGACGCCGACCGCCGTGCGGCACATCTATACCGCGGCCAGCTATCACGATCTCGTCGACATGCCGTTCTTCATCGGACGGTTCGATCTCGACAGCGTGCAGACCGCCGGCCGGTTCGTCCGCTTCGCGACGTATCCCGCGGGCGCGGTCAGCGGTCAGGCGCGACAACTGGCGTTGGGGCAGTTGCAGCACGTCATTCCGCCGGAGATTGCGGTGTTCGGCACGGTGCCGTGGACGAGCTACACGGTCATGGAGATCGTCGATCCGTCGTTCGGCGGAGCGAGTGGGCTGGAGCATCAGAGCTCGCACGTCGACGTGCTCGCGCCGTCGTACGTGGGCAGCGAGTTCCAGCCCTCGCTCTACGCGCACGAGATCTTTCATTCGTGGAACGTGAAGCGCCTGCGGCCCGCCGACATGTGGCCGTACGCGTACAACCGCGCGCAGCCGACGCCGTGGCTCTGGGTGTCGGAGGGCGTCACGGACTATTACGCCGATCTCGCCGAGGTGCGGGGCGGCGTGATCGACGACCGGAGCTTCTATGCGTTGGCGGCCGGCAAGATCAATCAGGTCGAAGCCGTACCGGCGGTGTCGTTGCAGGACGCCTCCCTCGACACCTGGATTCAGCCGGTGGACGGATCGGAGTATCTCTACTATCCCAAAGGTTCGCTCGCCGGGCTGGCGCTGGACATTCTGATTCGCGACGCCAGCGACAACACGCATTCGCTCGACGACGTGATGCGCTCGTTGTACCGCGCGACGTACGAGCACGCGCGCGGCTTCACCGCGGCGGACTGGTGGAACGCCGTGAGCGCCGCCGCGGGCGGCAAGTCGTTCGCCGATTTCGAATCGCGCTACGTCGACGGCCGCGCCGCCTTTCCGTGGGACAGCGTGCTGGCGCTCGCCGGCATGAAGGTGAATCAGCCGCGGGTGCCGCGGCTGGGCGTCCTGACGCGCGAGGATTCAACCGGTGTGCTCGTGGCGAACGTGCAGGCCGGCGGCTCGGCCGCGGCCGCGGGCGTGGAGGCCGGCGACTACCTGGTGTCCGTCGGCGACGTGGCGATCACCGACCAGGACTTCGGCACGCGCCTGCGTACCCGCTATGGCGCGTCGGTGGAAGGCGCGCCGCTCGCGATCGTCGTGCGGCGAGACGGGGCCACGTTGACGTTGTCGGGGCGGCTGCAGTTCGGCGCCGGCGAAGTGACGATCGACCCCGATCCGGCGGCGAGCGCCAAGGCGGTTCGGATCCGCAACGGCATCCTGCACGGTGTGACCGGCGCGTGAGCGCGCCGGCCGTGGCTCAGGGCGGGAAGTCCGTCGCGTAGGCCGCCCACGGCCCGGTGGTGTTGGTCCGCTCGCGGATCAGCTTCGTCACCGTGTTCAGCGCTTCCTGGTCCTCGAACGGCAGCGAGAGCCCGGCGACGCGCGTTTTGAGGATCGAGTAGGGGAGCGGCGCCTGGGACGCGTAGATCAAGAGGAACCCGTGCTGATTGAAGCCGAAGGTGGTCGGCATCGAGTCGTTGATGCCCATCCCACGTTCGCGCGCGGGACTCGGCCGTGCGCCCGCGGGGACCCGACGGACGGGCATCGTATCGTCGAGCAGCTTGGCGGCCGACGTCTCGATGAGATGCGCGCCCGCTTCCATGTACTCGCTCTGGGTCGAGTCCTCGGGGAAGAGCAGCGTGCTGCCGCGTCCCGGTGCGACCAGAAAGACGACGACGTTCGCCGGCCGGGCGAGCTGCACGGTCAGATGGCCGGGGACGCGTTCGCCCTTTGTCGGGACGACGATCGGAGCGAAGTCAGTGTACTCGCCAAAGCGCTTCGGTGCACTCGCGCAGCCCGCGAGCATGCCGACGAGCGTGGTTGCAGCGGCCGTCGTGAGAATAGCGGAACGCACTGGAACCTCGGAATTGTAGAGAGAGTGCATGTACAGAAAGACACCGGTCCGGGTGCAAGCCCCGGACCGGCGGAAAAGCGTTCTCGAATCTAGCGCGCCAGGGAGGCCGCGACGGGCTCAATTCGCCCGGTTACCAGGAGGCGAGGTTGTCCACCCAGCTGTTCGAGATCACACCGTAGTGCTGCAGCTTGGAGCTCGCCTTCGTGACGTTGCACGAGTTGTAGACGTAGGACTTGGTACCGTTGGCCGTCGCGTTGTTGACGCTCGTACTATCGACGGCGGCGTTCACGCTGCTCGTGTCGGCGCTGCCGCCGATGAGCAGATTCAGGCCGCTCACCGTGGCACCGGACGTGGTGTTGTTTCCGTTCGACGTGAGCTGACCACCAACCAGAATGATGCCCTCCCACATGTTGCTGCCGCTGATCGTGAAGTCGCTGTCGGCGATGATCATTCCGCGGCCCGCGTTGGGCAAAGAGTAGCCGTTGGTGTGGATCCGGATGATCGGCCAGTAGCTCGTGTCGGCGGAGAAGGTGCCCGCCGATGGGAAGGTACCGCCAGGGATGGTGATGTCGGCGTCGATGCCACCGTTGAGAATGCTTTGCCAGGAGATGTCCGTCGACGCCTGGAGCTGGGTGATCGTCTTGGACGTGTCCACCGGCGGATTGCCGGTGGGCGTGAAGCTTCCGCTGACGGTCAGGTCGCCCTTGGGTACGGTCACGCCAGCGACGTCACTCTGTTTGCCGCATTCATCGAGGCCGCTGATCTGCCCGGATCCGTTCTTCACGAGGCCGGACAAGCTCAACCAGGCTGCCTTCACGTTCATGGTCGTCGTCAACCACTTCGCGTATACGCCAACGGTCCGTTCGGCGTAGACGGTTCCCGCGGCCGCGTTGAGGCGACCGGACAGCGTGGTGTCCACGCCCTTGGAGCGGACGAAGAAGATCGCGTTCGACGTGCCGATCACCGGACGAACTTTGCGCGCGACGACGTCGGCGTAGCCGTTCGTGAACGTGACTCGCGTGTACTCCGAGTCGACCTTGGTGGGATCGGTCACGCAAGCGCCCGACGGGACGCACCAGGACGTGCTGCGGCGTACCAGAAACTGCTCGAGGCCCGCTTCCGCGATGTCGAAGGCGCGATTCTGCCCCCGTTCGGCGGAGTTCGTCGTGATCTCCGCGTTGGTCGACGAGAAGCTCGCCGCCAGCGCGGCGGTGAGCACCGCGATGATGACGATCACCATCGGCAGTGCGAAGCCTTCACGATTCTTCAAATGCTGGGACATGGGAGTACCCCGGTTCAGAAGGAGCTGACGTTCTTGAAGAACACGGACGTGACGACCTTCGTGGTCGACATGGTGCCGCCGGCAACGGTCCGCGGGCTGTCGGCATTGAGAACGAGATCGAGACCCCGAATCAACGTGACCGCGGGTGGTGTGGTGGTGGGCGTGTCGCTGCCCGATTGATAGAACTCGAAATGCGCCGTGGTGTCGAACGGGCCCATGATCTCCTCGTTCGTACCGCCGGAGACGTCGCGCCACAGCGCGATCTTGCCGGGGTACGGGCCCGATGTATCAGCGGCGAACGTGTAGGTGATCTTCTGCCAGAGGAACATCGTCGTACCGACGGTCGCGCCAGACGACACGACGGTCGGGATGTCGAGGATGTCGCCAGTGCGGCCGTTCATCGAGACGGTGCTGATCTGCGCGCCCCCGCCGCTCGTGCAGTCCGACGACGATGTGCTCGTCACCGGTTTCCCAGTGGTGAGCGGACTGGTCGCGGTTATGACGTTGTAGACGCCCGTGGTCGTGTTGCGCCACGCCCAGCCGGCGTAGATCGCGCCGGCAATCGTGCTCGAATCGGTCGGCAGCATACTGACCGTCGTCTTGATTCCGAGCGTGCCGACGCTGCACACCAGGCCGAAGCGGTACGGCACGACGACGGTGATCGACTTGCCGTCGGCCGCGGCGGCCGTGACGCCGCCCTTGTCCTGCACCATCCGCAGGTCCGAGAGCAGGATGTTGCTCGCGTTCCGCGCGATGCTGCGGGCCTGGCGGATGTTCGTCTCGTGGTCGAAGAACCGCGACTGGTTCATGAGCAGCTTCGTGAACGACACACCGATAATCGACGCGATGACCATCGCGATCAGCAACTCGATGAGCGTGAAGCCTGGGCGGCGGGCGCGGGATCGCATCAGCAGCTCGAGCAGAGGAGAGAGCTCGTGGTCGGCTTCGTCCGGAAAAGGATCGCGTAATCCTTCTTCGTCGTATCGGTTGCCGGCACGATGGTGATCTTGATGCTGTCGCGATTCGAGGCGAGCGCCGTGATGCTCAGCCGTCGTGTGTACGTGAAATTGCCCTTCGTGAACGATTGGTCGGCGGTGCTCCAGGCAGCGAGGCTGCTGAAAGGCACCGTCGCGAACTTGTTCGCCTCGCCCTGGAGCGCGGCGGTTCGCTTGGCAACGAGATCGTTCGTGCGTCCGCGCACGGCCACCGCGGTGGCGGCGTTGGCAAACGAGAGGAGGATGATCGACAGCAGCGTGAGCGCGACCATCACCTCGATGAGGGTGAAACCTTCACGGGAGCGCGTCATAGTCTTTTGATGTAGACCATCCCGCCACGCGACATGCCGACCTTCTTCGTGACACCGCCGGTGGAGAGCGTGATCGTGAGGCTGTCGTTCGCCAGACCGTTCGGGAAAACCTCGATCGGCGACGCTGAGAACGTCACATCGCTCGACGTCAAGCCGTATGGATCCTGACCCAGGCCGGTGCGACGGTAGAACACCGTGCCGGCACGGTCCGTCACCGCCAGCTGCATCTTCGACGAATCCCAGCTGATGCGAATCGGCCGCCGATTCCGGCCAGCGATCGCAAACGCGGCCTCGAGGGTGTTCTGCACTGCCGTCGACGCGCGAGAGACCCGCTGCTGCACCATGAGGTCGTGCACCTTGGGAAAGCCGATGGTCATCACCACGCCGGCGACGACGATCACGATGATCAGCTCGAGGATCGTGAAGCCGCGGCGCGCGCGCAGTCCGGATTTTCGGCAAGCTGTCTGCATACGGCACCTGAGGAAGAGCATTCGATACAGGACGTCGCCAGCGATGACTACGTCACGCTGACGCACTGGTCTGTAATCGTGATCACTGCCAAAGTCGCAGGCCTCGTCCGAGTGCCTCGCGACGTTTCATCAAATCCAGTTCTCCGCATCAGAGTATCGGCACTGCCGAGGCCTTCTGAACGGCGCTATCTCTCACAGTACAAAACGTGTCAGACGCGGTGAACGACGGGGTTGCGGAGGGTCGATGCGGATTCGGAAGCTGGGCGTGGTAGGCGCGGGCACGATGGGCAGCGGGATCGCGGCGCTCGCCGCATCCGCCGGCATTCCGGTGCTGCTGTTGGACATTCCGGCAGCCGGTGCCGATCGCCAAGCGACGGCGCGAGCAGGACTGGAGCGCGCGAAAAAAGCGAAGCCCGCGGCATTCATGGACGTCGACCGCGCCTCCGCGATCGAGATCGGCAACACCGAGGACGACCTCGGCCGCCTCGGCGAGTGCGATCTGATCGTCGAAGCGATCATCGAGCAGCTCGAGCCCAAGCGGGCGCTGTACGAGCGACTCGAGCCGCTGCTGCCGGTGCACTCGATTGTCGCCTCGAACACGTCCGGCATCCCGATCCACCTGCTCACCGAAGGGCGCGGCGACTCGTTTCGCCAGCGCTTTCTCGGCATGCACTTCTTCAATCCGCCACGCTACCTGCACCTGCTCGAGATCATTCCCACGACGGAGACGTCGCAGGACACGCTCGACAGCGCTCGCCGGTTCAGCGATCAGCTCCTCGGCAAGGGAATCGTCGTCGCTCGCGACGTGCCGGGCTTCGTCGCCAACCGGCTCGGCGTGTTCGGCATGGTGCTGGCCATCCGCCTCATGGAGCAGCACGGGCTGACGATCGATCAGACGGACGTGCTCACCGGCGTGCTCACCGGGCGATCGAAGTCGGCGACGTATCGCACGGCGGATCTGTCGGGCATCGACGTGATCGCGCACGTGACGTCGGGCCTCAGCCAGACGACGGGTGAGGATTTCTCGCTCTCGGCGTGGGTCCGCAAGCTGATCGATGCCGGCCGCGTGGGCGAAAAGAGCGGCGCAGGCTTCTATAGAAAGGTCGGCAAGGAGATCCAGACGCTGGATTGGCGCACCGGCGAGTACGCGCCGCAAGCGAAACCCGACACGCCGGAGCTCTCGCGCCTCGCGAAGCTGTCGCTGCCGGAACGGTTCGCCGCTCTTCGCGACTGGACCGGCACCGAGGCGGCGTTCGTCAAGGAGTACTTGTTACGGTTCTCGCATTATGTGCTGAGCACCACGCCGAAGATCGCGTACGATCTCGCGGCGGTCGACCACGCGATGGAATGGGGTTACGCCTGGGAGATCGGCCCGTTCAAGCAGATGGACCTGCTCGGCGTCGACTGGCTGCGACGCCAGTTCGCCGCGATGGGACTCGACGAGCCGGCGCTCCTGCGCGAAGCCACCGACGGGTTCTATTCGGCGGACGGCACGCAGGTGCTGTCACTCAGCGGCGGCTACGAGCTTATTCCGCGCGAGCCGGGCGAGATTCGCCTCGCCGAGCTGCACCTGCCGTCGAACCGCGCGCAGCGGGTGCTCGAGCATTCCGACAGTGCCTCGCTGCTCGACGCCGGGCATGGCGTGGCGGTGCTGGAGTTCCACAGCAAGATGAACACGCTCGGCCAGGGCGTGATCGAGATGATTCATCGCGCGCTGGATCGGATCGAGCGCGAAGGCCTTGCGGGCCTCGTCATCGGCAATGAGGATCCTCGCACGTTCACTGCCGGCGCCGATCTGATGATGATCATGAAGCTGGCGGAAGGCGGCGACTGGAAGGCGACCGAGACCGCGGTTCGGCGCTTTCAGGACACGGCGCAACGCATTCGACATTCGCCGTTTCCTGTCGTAGCGGCGCCGTTCGGGCTGACGCTCGGCGGCGGTTGCGAGTTTTCGCTGCACGCCGATCAGGTGCAGGCCCACGCGGAGCTGTACATGGGGCTGGTCGAAGTCGGCGTCGGTCTCATTCCGGCCGGCGGCGGAACGACGGAGCTGCTGTTCCGGTTCGCGCGCGACATGGTGCCTTACGTGGAGGCGGATCCGTTCGAAGCGGTGAAGCGCGCGTTCCAGTTGATCGCGATGGCGACGATGAGCACGAGCGCACTCGACGCGCGACGGCTCGGGTTCCTGCGCGACTGCGACCGCATCACGATGAACCGCGACCGCTTGATCGCCGACGCAGTCGCGCGGGTGGTGGACCTCGCGCCGGAGTACGTGGCGCCGCTCCCGACGAAGATCACCGCGCTGGGGAAGGAAGCGCTCGGCAACCTGCGCTACGCGGCCTGGGCGATGCATGAGGCGGGGCAGATCACCGACCATGAAGTACGGATCGCCCACGAGCTGGCGTACGTGCTCGCCGGCGGTGACGGCCCGCCGCGCGTCGTTACCGAAACAGACATTCTCGATCTCGAACGCGAGGCATTTCTGAAATTGCTCGGCACGAAGGAAACGCAGGAGCGGGTGACGCACATGTTGAAGACGGGGAAGGCGCTGAGAAACTAGATGCTAGTTGCTTGTTGCTAGCGGCTGGCGGGTGACTGGCGGCTGGCAACTAGCAGCCTCCGGCTCGTTTTCAGGGCCTTGTAGCGCCTGGCACCTTCGATCTTGCAACCCACTGGCAACCAGCCACTAGCAACTAGCCACTATGTCAAACGTTGTCATAGTCACCGCGCTTCGGAGCGCGGTTGGCAAAGGGAAAAAGGATGGCGCGCTCGCGAGCGTGCACGCCGTCGATCTGTCCGCGCACCTCATGCGCGCCGCGATCGATAGTGCCGGCATCGATCCGGCGACGATCGATGACGTGTTCTGGGGATGCGCGATGCCGGAGGCCACGCAGGGGCTGAACATCGGCCGACTGGCGTGGCTCAGAGCGCAGCTGCCCGTGGAGGTACCGGCAGCGACGATCAATCGCTTCTGCTCGTCGGGGCTTCAGAGCATTGCCCTCGGCGCGCAGGAAATACTCAGCGGCATGGCCGATGTCGTCCTCGCCGGCGGCGTCGAGATGATGAGCCAGGTGCCGATGTCGGGCTATCACACACGGCTCGATCCGGAGCTCACGGAGTCGTACATCGGCATGGGGTTCACCGCCGAACGCGTGGCGGCGCGATGGAAGGTCACGCGCGAGGATCAGGATCGTTGGGCGTTCGAGAGTCAGCAGAAGGCCGCGCGCGCCTGGCGCGATGGTGCCTTCGACGGACAGATCGTTCCCGTGCCGGTGGAACAGGTGCAATGGGATGGCGCCGAGAAGCAGTCGACGACGACCGAGTTTGCGCGCGACGAGCTGCTGCGGCCCGATACAAGCATGGAAGGACTCGCGAAGTTGCGCCCGGCGTTCAAGGTGAAGGGCACCGTGACCGCGGGAAACGCCAGCCCATATTCCGACGGTGCGGCGGCGGTGCTGCTGATGACCGAAGATCGCGCACGGCAACTCGGCCTCACGCCGCTCGCGCGCTTCATTACTTACGTCACAGCCGGCGTCGATCCGGACATCATGGGCGTCGGCCCGCTCAAGGCAGTTCCGAAAGCGCTGAAGCGCGCGGGCATCGCAATGGGCGACGTGGATCTGATCGAATTCAATGAAGCATTCGCCGCGCAGGTGGTTGCCGTCGTGCGCGATCTCGAGATGCCGCCCGACAAGGTGAACGTGAACGGCGGCGCGATCGCGCTCGGGCATCCGCTTGGCGCCACAGGCAGCAAGCTGACGACGCAGCTCGTGCACGAGTTGGGAAAGCGCGGCGGCGGCACCGGGCTGGTCACGATGTGCGTCGGCGGCGGCATGGGCGCGGCGGGATTGTTCGAGGTGTACGGGCACTGATTGGCGTCGGCGCGGTTCGTGCGACGTGCTGAGGCGTGACTCACCCGTACTCAGCCATGCGCTCGATCCGTTTCTGCGTGCTCGCCGTTTTTCTTGCCACGCCCATTGCGAGCGCGGCGGCGCAGAGCGCGCCGCTCGATAGCTCGCACGTCGACAAGACTTTTTTCACCCGGCGGGACGCCGTGATCGCCGGCGCTACGCTGGCCGCGAGCGGGATCGTGTCGATCTTCGACAAGCGCATCGCGAACTGGACGCAGCAGCCGAACATCCAGGGCAGCTCGTCGCGGCACGATCTCATCGACAATCTCACCGTCGTGAACGAGCAGCCGCTCACGATCGCCGCATTGGCGACGTACGGCATCGGACGGCTGATGCACTCGCCAACGGTGGCGGACGTGGGGCTGCACACCACCGAGTCCCTCGTGCTGACGGTCGCGATCAGCGAACTGATTCGCAGTCCGCTCGGCCGGGCGCGGCCACGCGAATCGCCGGACGACCAGTACAACTTTCACTTCGGCAAGGGCTTCACCGATTTTGCGTCGCGCTCGTATCCATCGATTCACGCGGCGGTCGCGTGGGCCGCGGCGACGTCCCTCGTAAGCGAGATGCACGAACGGAACTCCAGCGCGGCCAAGTGGGCCGCGCCGGTGCTCTACACGGCCGCAGTGATTCCCGGCTTTACGCGCATGTATCTGAACCAGCACTGGGCGAGCGACGTGGTCGCCGGTTCCGTGCTCGGCGCGCTGCTCGGGCACAAGGTGGTGCACTACGCGCACACGCACGAGCGCTCGAAGCTCGATCGCGTGCTGCTCGGCACCACGCTGGCGCCCGACGGCCACGGCAACATGCTGCTCGTCAAGACGATTCCGTTCGGAGGCGGCGCGTCGGCCGACGATCCCTAGTAGGGAGCACCGCGATCGAGCGAGCGTCGGCAACTGGCGCAACCTTCCGTGGCTGTACATACTCTCCGCGCAGCGCAGCACTTCACCCGCGGAGTCCGGAATGATCACGCTCGCCCTCCTCCTCGTCGCCGCCCAGGCGGTGACGCAAACGCCGACCATGTCCCCCTCTGCTCCCGCAGGTCCGATCGTCATTCACGCCGACCGCGTGCTCGATGGACGCGGCCACGTGTTGCGCGGCGCGAGCGTCGTCGTGAACGGCGGCAAGATCACGGCAGTGAACACGGCGCCACATGGTGTGCCGACGTACGATCTGAAAGGCATGACGTTGATGCCGGGCCTGATCGATGTGCACGCGCATCTGAGCTGGTACTTCAATCCGCAGGGCCGGCTGCACACGCGGCGCGACGGTATGACGCCGGAAGAAGGCATGCTGTCGATGGCGGGCAACGCCTACGCCACCCTGATGGGCGGCTTCACGACGATTCAGAGTCCCGGCGCCAACGAGGACAAGGATCTGCGCGAGTGGATTGCGTCCGGACAGATTCCGGGACCGCGGATTCTCACGTCACTCAATCCGTTCGGCAGTCCCACGCGACTCACGCCCGACTCGCTCCGCGCGCTCGTGCGCAAGCGCAAGGCGGATGGCGCGGACGTGATCAAGATCTTCGCGTCGGCGAGCATTCGCGACGGCGGCGCGCAGACGATGACCGACGAACAGCTCCAGGCCCTGTGCGGCGAAGCGAACGCGCTCGGCATGCGCACGATGGTGCACGCGCACAGCACGGCGAGCATGACGGCGTCGATCAATGCCGGCTGCAAGCAGATCGAGCACGGCGTGTTCGCCAACGACACGGTGCTCAAGCTGATGGCAGCGCGCGGTGTGTACTTCGATCCGCAGGTGTGTCTCGTCTTCCGCAACTATCTCGACAACCGCGCCAAGTACGAAGGCATCGGCAACTACAACGAAGCGGGTTTTGCCGCGATGGAGAAGGCGATCCCCATCTCCACGGCGATGTTCACGCGCGCGATCCACACGCCGGGACTCAAGGTGCTGTTCGGCACCGACGCCGTGGCCGGCGCGCACGGCCGCAACGCCGAGGAGCTGATCTGTCGCGTGCAGGCGGGGCACCAGTCACCGCTCGATGCGATCACGTCGGCGACCTCGCTGAATGCGGAATCGCTGCGCATGGCGGACCAGATCGGCGCGGTGGTTCCCGGCCTCGACGCGGACCTCATCGCGGTGCAGGGCGATCCGACCACGGACATCACGGCCATGCGGCACGTGATGTTCGTGATGAAGGGCGGCACAGTCTACAAGAACGTGCGCTGACGATCAGGCCTCGCGCCGCAGCTCCAGCGTGAACACGGAGCCAACCCCAAGTTGGCTCCGCACGGTGAGATCGCCGCCCATGCCGCGCGCGAGATCGCGGCTGATCGCGAGTCCGAGTCCGGTGCCCTGTCGCTGTCCCGAATACTCGCGGTCCACCTGCACGAAAGGTTCGAAGATCGCCTGGAGCTTGTCTTCGGGAATGCCGATGCCGGTGTCGTGCACCTCCGCGATCACCTGCTCGTCGGTGGCGCGACACTCGATGCGAATCTGGCCGCCCTCTTTCGTGTAGCGCACGGCGTTCGACACGAGATTCACGAATATCTGCACCAGCTTTTCGCGATCGGCGCAGACGTAGGCGCCCTCGCAACGGTTGACGAGGGCGTATTCGAGGTGCTTTGCCTTGGTCTGCGGCGCGATCAGCTCCTCCACGCGCGCGAGCACGTCGGTGATCGAGACACGCTCGAGGTCGTACTCGAGGCGTCCGGCTTCGATCTTCGCGAAGTTGAGAATGTCGGTGATCAGGCCGAGCAGGTGCTGTGCGCTTCGGTCGATGCGCTTGAGATCCGTCACCTGCGCCGCCGTGAGCTCGCCGTGCACGCCGATCTCGAGCAACTGGGAATATCCGACGATGGCATTGAGCGGCGTTCGCAGCTCGTGGCTCATCGCCGCGAGAAATTCGCTCTTCGCGCGATTGGCCTGGTCCGCGTCGGCGCGCGCCTGCTCGGCGCGTTCGGTCTGTTGGCGCAAGGCATCGTTGGCGGCGCGCAGATCGTCTACTGACGCCTCGAGCTCGGACGCGGTTTCCTCCAGCTCCGAGGCCTGCGCCTCGAGCTCCGTCGCCTGCTGCTCGAGCAGCGAACGCGACTCTTCGACCTCTCGAAAGAGTCGCGCCTTCTCGATCGCCTGCGACGCGCGGGCGGCTACATCCTTTGCGACGGCGAAATCGCGTTCGTCATATCGACGTCCGGACTCCGCGGTCACGAGCGTCATCGCGCCAAACACGCGCGCATTGTTGCGAAGCGGAACGATGATCGCGGAGCGCAGGCCGAGCGCGCGAATGAGCGCCAGATGCTGCGGGTCGCGCGCAACTCGGGTGAGCAGCTCTTCCGGAATGTCCGGCAGGAATTCCCCCTTTCCGGTGCGGAGCACCTGATAGACACCGTGCTCGTCTTCCGGTCGCTCGGGATATTGCTCGGCGAGCTCCTTCGCGAGCGAGACCTTCTCCGGATCGCGGTGCGAGACCTCGAGTCGGTGCGGCTTTCCGTCGGCACCCACGATGTCCACCGCGTACCAGTCGGCGAATGCCGGAACGATGATTCGGCTGAGATTGCGCAGCGTCTCCTCGTAATCGAGCGAGCCGGCCAGAATCTCGCTCGCGCCGAGCAGGAGCTGCTGCGCCAGCTCGAGTCGCTTTTGCTCGGACAGATCGCGAAGGAACGCGGTGAAGATCGGTGCGCCCGGCTGCTCCACGCGAAGAATCGTCAGCTCGAGCGGGAATTCGCTGCCGTCGGCACGATGCCCCCGCGTGTCGACGCGTCGCCCGAGCAGGTGCGCCTCGCCCGTGGCGAGATAGCGCGCCATGCCAGCGCGATGCGCGTCGCGCAGATCGGGCGGCACGATGTAATCCACCATCGGCTTGCCGAGCACTTCGCTGCGCTTGTAGCCAAAGGTCCGCTCGGCTGCCGGGTTGAATTCCATTACGCGGCCTTCCTGATCGATCGTGATGATGCAGTCGATCGCCGCTTCGATCATCCGATTGCTGAGCTGCTTCACCGCGGCTTCGGCGTCGATCGCGCGGCGCCGGGCGATGAACTGTCCGATTTGCAGCCCGACGGCGGCGAGCGAATCGCGCAGCTCTTCGGGCGGCTCCGCGGTGGTATCAGTGCTGAACAGCTCGATCACGCCGAGGAATTCCTCGCGCGTCAGGACCGGCAGCGCGAGCGCCCCGCGGATGCCGGCGCGAACGGCGGCGTCGGAGCGCGGAAAATTGTCCATGTGCGGCACGTCGCCGGACCAGATCGGAACGCGCTTGTTCCACACCTGGCCCGGCAATCCAACGCCGCGGGCAAATGTCGTTTGCCGCGTGGTGGCCGCGAACTCCGGCATGACGCCGTCGTTCCACGTGCGCACCGCGCGGAGCACGTTCTCAAGAGCGTCGCGCAGCCAGAATACGCCAAAGCCCCAGCCGAGGTTCTGACCGATCGCGGCGAGCGTACGGCTGATCGCCTGATCGATCGTCTCGGACTCGGCCAGCGCCCGGCTCACGGCATGTTGGACCGCGAGTCGCTTTTCGAGCTCGTTCGTCACGCAGGACCTTCGATGGGTCCGCGCTGGAGCGCGGATCGTGGAACACGAAGCCGCGGGTGGCGCGGATCCGAGAGATCGAGATCCTTCCAGCGGACGCGATATTCGGACCGCATGCCGGGCAGCGATTGGAAGAACGGAAGCTGTCTGACGAACTCGGCCATTCGCTCGACGAGGGCTGCGCTGCCGAGGTGATACTCGGTCACCACGCTCTCGCCGTCGATGATCTCGACGTGCAGCTCCTCGATCCGGCCGACGGCGCGGCCGTCGACGTCGTGAACGCGGCGGCCGAGCAGCAGCTCGACGTGCACTTCCTTCGCGATCACGTCAGTTCCCCGGAATGTGCGAGACCACTCGTTCGCGCAGCCAATCCTCGAGCGCCATGATCGACGTGGACTCCACATCGAGATCCGTTTGCAGCGTCGGACCGGACCGGGTGATGCGCGACCATGCGATGCGGAACGGTGTGCCGCGCCCGGGCGCGAGCCGCCGATCGAACCTGGCGTACCACCAGGCAAAACGCTCGCTGAACCGAGCCAGCAGCGTGATTGGGCTGATCTCGACGTACGCGACGCGAGGCGGCTTGTCGTTGCGTAGTTCCAGGACGATGCCGTCGATGCGGCCGGAATTTCGGCCGTTCACATCCTTGAGTTGCGCGTCGAGCACTTCGGCGATGAGATGCACGCTCAGCCTCCGACGATCTCGAGCGGGATCGACACGACGGCGAGCAGCGCCGCAATCACGCTGATCGCAAGCACGACGGCGTTGCCGAGGCGCCCGTTGGTGTGCTCACCCAGGTAGGAAGAGTCGTTCATGAGAATGAGAAACGGGAACACGCCGATCGGCAGCGACGCGGCGGTGAGCGCCATCGAGATGTTCGTCAGCTTGATCGGATCCAGACCACACAACACGAGCAGCGATGCGATCGCTATGAGCGCAGTGTAGGTCAGACTGAACCGCGCATCAACATGGGGCTGCAGATTCTCACCCCAGTTCCAACCAAATCCCTGCGCGACGAGGTACGCGAGCGACAGGGCGATCTCGATCGTGGCCCCGATGCAGGCGATCCCCAGCGAGGCGATGAACAGCCAGAAGCCCGTTCGATGGAACAGCGAGGACAGCAGCGCCGGCAACTGCTGGTAGTGATCGATGCTCGATCCGCGCGGATAGACGTGCGCCGCGACGACGAGCACCGAGAGCGAGAGGAACCCGCCGAACCCCATGCCGATCGCGGCGATCGCGCGGTTGGTGGCGATGTAGCTGGAGTCCCACTTCTCCTCGATCGCACCGGAGGAGTAGAAGTAGTAGAGCGAGGGCGTGATCGATGCACCGAGAACGCTCACGGCAATGAACCAGTAGTGCGCCGAATCGCGGTGCGGCAGCGTCGGCAGCAGTCCGTGGGCGACGCCGGCGTACGACGGATGCGACTTCACGGCGGCCACGGCGAACGCGATCGTCACGAGACCGAGCAGCGAGACGCCGTTCTCGATCAGACTGAACGGTGCACGCCACAACACACCCCACGCGATGAAAGCCACCGGCACTGCCCATACGGGAATGCTGATGCCGGTTGCGAGCTTCAGCGCCGCGGCCACGCCGCCCAATTCGGCGGCGAGAACGAGCAGCGACACCCCGAGCATGACGAACAACGGCACGGCGAAGAAGTTGACGCCGAATCGCTCGCGCATCGCATCGGGGATGGTGTGTTTGCTCACCGCGGAGAATCGGCCGGACATCTCGACCAGGAACGCGATGCATACGGTGCCGAGGAGCACGGACCAGGCGAGCTGATACCCGAAGCCGGCGCCCGCCTGCGCCGCGGTCGTGATCGATCCGATTTCCAGAAAGCCGCCGACACTGGTCACGATGCCAAGGGTGATCTCGAGGGGCTTTGGCATCGCGAATCGCGTCCTCTTTCAGCGCAGCGGTGCGGCGGCTACGGCGCGCTCGCGTTGCGCCACCGTCCACTCGGAGTCGGCCAGCCAGCGCCGTAGAACGGCGAGTGCGGCGACGAGGTATACCACGCTGAGTGGAATCCACATGATCAGACCGGCGAGCTGCTGGTCACCCATCGGTGTGAGTCCCCATGCTGCCGCGCCGGCGGCGTACGGCGGGTACCATGGCGTGCGTGAGAACGTCATGAGCGCGCCGAGCACGCTCGTGTGCACGGCGGTCGTGAATAGCAGGAGCACCGCGGTACCCGCTGCTGCGCGCCGGCCGCCGCGCAGCATGCTCCACCAGAATAGCAGGGCGCTCCCGAGAAAGCAGGCGTGCTGCAGCGCGTGCACCGCATCGCTGCGCAGCGTGAGATCGTAGAATGCCGGGATGTGCCACACCCAGATCACGATTCCGTAAATGAGCCACGCGTCGACCGGCCGGGTGAGCGCGGCCCATGTACCGCGCACAGGGCGCGCGTGCGCCACATCGCCGAGCCGGCGGCGCGTGTCGCGCGGAAAGGCCCAGAGCATGACCGGAATCGGGCGGCCGAGCACGAAGAGCGGCGCGGCGACGACCATCAGCAGCTCGTGCTGAATCATGTGTGCCGTGAAGATCTGCTCCGACGCCTCGTGCAGCGGCGAGAGGAGCGCCAGCGCCGTGGTCAGCCACCCCGCGGCGAACGCGGCGATCTCCCACGATCGAACGCCACCACGCGCGGCGCGGCGGCGCAGCGCGTACGCCCCGCGCGCGTACACCACGGCGCTCGCGAGCAGTGGCAGGAGGACGCCCGGCTCCCACGACCATTCGGTCAGGTCGCGCACGCCGACGCCGCCAATCGGAAGCATCAGCCGCGCGCGCAGGGGTTGAACACGAACACCGCCGCCCATTGCGCGAGAATCACCAGCGACGCGAACGCGCTGCTGACGATCCCGAGCAGCGCGAGGAACCGCGTGCGCGCGCTCACCGTCGCGGCTTCCTCTTCGAGTCCGCCGCCGACCGCGCGCCAGTTGCGATAGGCGCTGATCGTGGCGCCAATCGTCACGATCAGGCAGAGTGCCGGCACGATGTGAATGGTCCCACCCATGCCGTGGCCGCACGCCCAGGTGTCCGCCGTGTAGATCAGCTCCTGATTGATCAGCGCCACGGTCGGCGCGAGCAGCAACCCGAGCGAGAGGCTGAGCAGTCCGCGCCAACGTGCGAACCAGGGAAGCGCGTCGAGGTCGGGCGGCGAACCGACGGCGCGATCAGAAAATTCGCGGGCCGACATAGACGATGAGATAGAGCGGAATCCAGAGACAGACGGTGAAATACCAGTAGAAGCTGTTGTCCGCCGCGTCACTGAACGTCTTGGGCGGCATCCGCTTGATGAACAGGAACAGCGTGAGCCCGATCGTATCGGCCACGTCCAGCACGAGCAGCGTGGCGTGGAAGCCGACGAGCGTCCACGCCGCGGTGCCGTACGCGTTGGTGTCCCAGCGGATGTTCAGCGACCAGAGCTCGTACCAGCGCAGCACGAGAATGGCGATGCCGAACAGGCTCGAGACCACGAGCCAGCGGCGCATCGGCATCGCGTCGAGTCGCTTGCCCGCCCGTTCGACCAGATACGCGGGCACGATGCTGATCAGCATCACTGCGAGGTTGATCGACGGGATGAGCAAACTCGGAAGCGGCGTGCGGAGCGGCGGCCACGACACGAAGTTCTGCCGCAGATAGAAGTAGCAGGCTACGAGCAGCGCGGTGGTCCACCCCTCGATCGTCATGAAGCCGAGCGTGCCCCACCACATCAGGCTCCGGTGGCCGAACGTCACGGTCGGCAGCTCGGCGACGCTGCCTGCGGGGCGCAGTCGTCTCATATCGGCTCCGCCTCGGGTGCGGCGATCAGCTCATGGCCGCCCGAATGCGAGCTTTGCCACGCCCACGCCGCGAGCCCGATGAAGGCCAGCCCGATTCCGCCGAGAATGAAGTACGGCGAGAAAATCGATCCGATGAACGTCACGCCCATGCACAACGCGACGTACAGCGGCCAGATCGACGGATCGGGGTGATGATTGCGGCTGTCGGGCCGTGCGTCGAAGGTCGTCGTCAACAGCACCTCGCGCCGGTCGGTGCGCAGGCCGACGAGCACCGGCGCGTCCGTGGTCGGCTCCCAGAGCGGGTGCCGGCTGCCGACGATCGGCGTATGTAGAAAGTTGTATGACGGTGCGGGCGATGCTGTCGCCCACTCGAGACCCGACGAGCTCCACGGATCCGGCCCGGCCACTTCGCCCGACCAATAGCTCTTGACGAGGTTGACGACGAAGATGACGACGGAGATCGCGATCACCACCGCCCCAAGCGACGCGAGCAGGTTGAGTGGTCCCCAGCCGGTCGGCTCGTGATACGTGTAGACGCGCCGCGGCATGCCTTCGAGCCCGAGGATGTGCATCGGGAAGAAGGTGACGTTCACGCCGATCACGAACAGCCAGAAGTGCCACTTGCCCAGCCGCTCGCTGAGCAGCCGGCCGGTGACTTTGGGATACCAGAAATAGAACGCGGCCATGAGCGGCAGCACCGCGCCGCCGAGCAGCACGTAATGGAAATGCGCCACGACGAAGAAGGTATCGTGCGCCTGCTGGTCGAAACCGACCGACGCGAGCATCACCCCGGTGATGCCGCCGATCACGAAGGTGAAAAAGAAGCCGAGCACGAACAGCATCGCCGTCGTGAAGCGCGGCCGGCCGGACCACATCGTAACGATCCAGCAGAAGATCTGCACGCCCGTTGGAATGGCGATGAGCGTGCTCGCCGCCGTGAACAAGCTCTGCCCCAACTCGGGAATCGGCGTCGCGAACATGTGGTGCACCCACAACCCGAACCCGAAGAACGCGGTCGTGATGTTCGCCAGCACGAGCGCCGAGTAGCCGAACACCCGCCGCCGGCTGAACGTTTCGATGATCGGCGTGATCATGCCGAGCGCCGGCAGAAAGATGATGTAGACCTCGGGGTGCCCGAAGAACCAGAACACGTGTTGCCAGAGCAGCGAGTCGCCGCCTTCGGCGGGGTTGAACCACTGCGTGTCGACCGCGCGATCAGCGGCGAGCATGATCGTGCTGCCCGTCGCCACGGCGGGCATCGCGAACACGATCATGAACGACACGACGAGCTGCGCCCAGACGAAGATCGGGATGCGATTCAGCGACATCCCGGGCGCTCGCATCTTGAACGTCGTCACGATGATGTTCACGGCCGCGGCGAGCGCGGCGATCTCGGTGAACGTCACGAGCTGGGCCCACACGTCCACGCGATGGCCCGGCGCGAACTGCGGCCCAGAGAGCGGGACGTACGCCGTCCATCCGGTGTTCGGACCCATGTTCACGAACAGCGACACGTACAGGAACACGACCCCGACGAGATAGCACCAGTAGCCGAACGCGTTCAGGCGCGGGAAGGCGACGTTGCGCGCGCCGACCATCAGCGGAACGAAGTACAGTCCCATGGCGTTCATCACGGGCACGGCGAACAGGAACATCATCGTCGTGCCATGCGTCGTGAAGATCTGGTTGTAGCGATCGGGCCCGAGGAACGCATTCTCCGGCCGCGCAAGCTGCGTGCGCATCATGGCGGCTTCGATGCCGCCGGCCAGGAACATGAGAAAGGCGGTGATCAGATACCGCTTGCCGATCGACTTGTGGTCGACCGTCGTGAGCCAGCCCCAGAAGCCGGGCTTGTCGCGCCACACGGCGTCCAGCGTCGCGGCTTCATCGGCGATCGCGGCATCGCTGAGCGTCACGTCGGCTGGCAGGTTCGCGCCGTGGGCGGTCATTTCAGCGTCTCCAGATAGGCGACGAGTGCCTGGAGCTCCGCCGGTTGCATCGTGGATTTCGGCATGAGCGTGCCGGGCTTGAACGCCTGCGGATCGACGATCCAGCCCATGAGATTCGCTCTGTTGTTGGCGAGCGTTCCCGCCGCGATGCTCCGCCGACTGGCGACGTGCGTGAGGTTCGGCCCGACCGTCGCCATCGCCGGCGTGCCCGCGATGGAGTGACAGACCGCGCAGTTCGCCGTCAGGAACACCTGCTCGCCGAAGCGCGTCGCTGAATTGGTCGGCAGCGGGGCGGTCGTTCTGGAGGCGGCGAGCCACGCGTCGAACTTCGCCGCAGGTTCGGCGATGATGTACAGCGCCATGTTCGCATGCTGCAATCCGCAGAACTCCGCGCACTGCCCGCGGTATGTACCGGCGGTGTCGGCGGTGAACCACTGGCTGCTCACGTAGCCCGGAATCAGATCGCGCTTGCCGTTCAGGTTCGGCACCCAGAAGCCGTGAATGACATCCGCCGATCGGAGCTTGATCTGCACCGGCCGGCCAACGGGCACGTGGATCTCGTTCGCCGTGGTGATGCGCTTGCTCGGATCAGGATCCTCGTACGTCGCTTCCCACCACCACTGATGTCCGGTGAGATCGATCGTGAGCGCGCGATCCGGATGCTGCGCCAGCGCCTCGCCGACCGAAAAGTCGTAGGCCAGAAATGCCAGCAGAATCACGACCGTGACCACACCCGCCCCGATGACGGTACGTTCCATCGCGTGGTACGTCGATTCGGACACGTGCAGCAGCCCATCGTCGCCGCGTTCGCCGCGGTGCGCGCGAGCCGCGTACAGCATCGCGATGACGACGATCAGCCATACCGCGCCACCCACGCCGAACATCCACCACCACAGCGTGGTGACGACGTGGGCCTGCGGCGACGTCGGATGAAAGAACGAGTGCATGCGTCAGGGCTGCTTGGAGGCGTTGGGCAGTCCGGTGTTCTTCGGCTTGGCGTTCGGCGTCTGGTTCGGCGCGGGCGACGTCATCATGTGATCCATGCGTCCGGGCCGTGAGCCCTTCGGCGTGAGCCCACTCAGCGAACGGACGTACGCCACGAGCTCCCAGATCTGCTTGTCGTTCAGCTTGTACTTCCACGACGGCATGCCGTTCGGTCGGCCTTCGGCAATGGTCGAGAAGATCTGCTGCGGCGCGCTGCCGTAGATCCATTCGTCGTCCATCAGCGCCGGCCCCATGCCGCCGCCGCCGTTGGAATGACAGCCGCTGCAGTTCATCTGCACGAACAGCTGCTGGCCCATCGCCGTGCCGTAGGCGTTGTCGTCGTATGGACCTTCCACGGTATCGCTGATGAAGGTCGGTCCGGGCTGGAGCACGCCTTCGGCGACGCGCAGCGTCGGCGCGCCGGGCGAGGGACTCTCGAGCGGCCGAGCTTCGCGCTTGCAGCCCTGCGCAAGCAGCGCACCCCCGGCGAGCAGCAACCCTGAAAGGGAACGAAGCGACATCAGGGAATCCTCATGGCGATGCGCGGTGCGCCAGCGGCAGCCGCGGCACGCCGTACGCGTCCAGAATGCTGTCGATGGCCGGTTGGCGCCTGACGATCACCGACTCGATGCGCGCCTTGAACGTCGAATCGCCGCGCCGCACGCCCATGGCGATGTCGAACACGAATGGGAGATACGGCAGATCGACCTGCGGGCTGACCGGCGTGACCGTGAGCGGCACCGATGAGCGTTTTGCGAAATAGCCAGCCAGCGGGCCCCACACGATCGCAACGTCGACGCTTCCCTTGGCGACGGCGTCGACGATGCGCGCCGGCGGATTCGGTTGGCGATAGTCTCCGTAGACCGGATAGCCGACGATGTTGCGCGACATGCCGCGATTGGCCAGTGCGTGGGCCGGCGGCGTGTTCGAGAAATCGTCGCCGATGAGCTGCACGCCCACCTGGAGCGTCCGCAGCCGCGGATCGTTCAGCGAGCGAATGTCGAGGTGGCGGTCGCGCCGCATGACGAAGACGTACGTCGACCGATAATACGGCCGCGTCGTCGCGAGCATCTCCATGCCCGCCACCGTGCCGACCACGAGATCGCAGTCGCCGGCGTTCAGCGTGTTCCGCGCAAAGCCGCGACGCTGCGCCCACCAGTCGTACGTCACCGGCAATCCGAGCTCGCGGCCGATCAGCTCCGCGATCTTGTTCTCGAAGCCTTCACCGGCGCGGTTCGAGAACGGCAGATTGTTGGGATCGGAGCAGACGCGCAACGCGGTCGCTTCGCTCTGTCCGGTGGTTTGCGCGAGGGCATCCGGCGACGAGCGGTGGGCCGCCAGTCCGGCGAACAGCAGTGCCGGCAGCAGTAGCACGCCGAGCTCCTGCCAGCGCGCCACGGTATCGGGTCGTTCGCGCGTCATGTCGCCGGACCGAGTCCGAACACGTACAACATTCCGCCGAGCGACGACTTGTCGGGCAGGTCGCGCATGGCATTGACGAAGCCGAGCGCCGCCGACGAATCGCGTGGGTCGAGCGCGCCGGCGACGATCGCGCCGGACCACCCACCGACGCCGGAGAGCACGGCGACGTACTGGTGGCCGTCAGGTCCGCGATAGGTAACCGGCTGGCCGATGATGCCCGAGCCGGTCTTGAATTGCCAGAGCAGCTGTCCCGTGCGCGCGTCCACGGCCTTGAACCACCCGTCCATCGTGCCGTAGAACGCGACGTTGCCGGCCGTGACGACGGTGCCGCTCCACACCGGCAGATCCTCCTTGATCGCCCACGCTTGCTTGCCGGTGACCGGATTGAACGCTTCGAACTCGCCGCGATTTCCGCCGGGGCCAGGGTACATCTTCACGTTCATGCCGACGTACGGCGTGCCGGCGATGTAGTTGGCCGAGAGTCCTTCCTCGTCCATGCACAAATTCTGATGAGGAATGTAGAGCAGGCCGGTGACCGGCGAAAACGCGGTCGGCTGCCAGTCCTTGGCGCCGGGTGCCGCCGGACAGATGTCGCGCACGACCTTCTCGACCTGCGGCTGCTTGGCGGGATTGTACTGCAGCGCGCCGGTCTTCAGATCGACGCCGGTGGTGCTGTTGATGAAACCGTACGGGTTGGCCGCGAGCACCTGACCGGTTTGCCGGTCGATGACGTAGACGTAGCCGTTGCGATCCGGCCGAATGAGCACCTTGCGCGTCGCGCCGCCGATCGGCAGGTCGACGAGAATCTGCTCGTTGACGCCATCGTAGTCGTGCAGATCGTGCGGCGTGATCTGGTACGCCCACACTGCCTGTCCGTCTTCCGGATGCCGCGCGAACAACGTCGCCGTCCACTTGTTGTCGCCCGGGCGCACGTCCGGATTCCACGGGCCCGGGTTGGCGCTTCCGTAGTAGATGAGATCGAGCGCCGGATCGTACGAGATCCATCCCCACATCGTGCCGCCGCCGATCTTCCACATTCCCGGCGGCCAACTGCTCACTCCGAGATCCTTGCCCTGATCCTTGGCGTAAAACGGCTTGAAGTTCGCGCCGATGAGCACATCCTGATCGGGTCCGGTGTGATACGCAGTCCAGACCACGGCACCAGTATTCTCATCGAGTCCCCTGACCCAACCGCGCACCCCCATCTCGCCGCCAGAGTCGCCGACGAGCACGCGCCCCTTCACCACGAGCGGCGCCATCGTAATGGTCTCGCCCAGGTTGATCTCTGCCACCTTTGTATTCCACACGGGTTTGCCCGTCGCCGCATCGAGGGCGATGGTGTGGCCGTCCAGCGTATTGAGGAAGATCTTGCCGGCGTCGAACACGACGCCGCGATTCACGACGTCGCAGCACGCGACGCCCTGCGACGACAGCTCGGGTTTCGGATTGTACTTCCACTTCACCGGCAGCCCGGGCTTCGTGAGGTCGAGCGCGTACACGATGTTCGGATACGGCGTGATGATGTACATCGTGTTGTTCGCGACGATCGGCGCCGCTTCGTGGCCGCGCAACACGCCGGTGGAGAATGTCGCGATCGGGCGCAGGCTGCGCACCGTCTGCGTATTGACCTCGGTCAGACTGCTGAAGCGCGTCGAGGCGAAATCCTTTGCGGGGCGTACCCACTGCCCGTCGTCGGGCGGCAGATTCGCGGCGTTGGGATTCGCCGTTCCACCCGTCTGCACATCGATGCTTCCAGTGGAGCGCGAGCGCTCTGGATGGCAAGCTGCGACGAGGACTGCCGCGAATGTGGCGGCGCGCCAGGGGAGGCGGCGCGCGAATCGGTGTCTCAGCGCTGGCCGGGGCATGTGTCTCGTGAAGGTGCTCGAGCAGCCCCGGGTGCACGAAGCGTTCCCATGAATCGGTCGCGCGCAGAACGGCGGATCGCATCAACGGACGTTTGTACGCCGCCGTACGCACCTGAGGCGCGCGGTTTGCATCGCCTGCCGAGCACTTGAAATGACGTTCGTTCTCACCCGACGAGAGTTCGTCCGCCGACTGTCGCTGATGACGGCGGTCGCTCCACTCGTTCGCCATCGTACGCGCGCGCCCGTGGTCGTGCGCATCGGCGTCGTTCCCGGCGACAACCGGAACGCCGCGCCGACGCACGCCCGTCAGCAAGGCGTCGCGATGGGCGTCGACGAAGCAAAGCGCGCCGCAAGCTTGTTCGGCGGTTCGATCGAGATGATCGTCACCACCGCGGCCGACGCACGATCGCACCGCTTGTCCGCGCTCCTTGGCGGCGACGACTCCTCGACCTGCTCGGCGCTCGCTCACGCGGCGGCCGCCGCCGGCATTCTCTACTTCAACACCGCGTGCACGAGCGACGCGTTGCGCGGCGCGGAGTGCAATCGGTCGGCGTATCACGTCGTCCCGAGCGACGCCATGCTGCGCGACGCGCTCGCTCTCGCGCATGCGTCGGAACACGGCGCCGCCGGCGCATCGCTCGTCGCCGTCGCGTGGGATCCGTCGCTCGTCCGGTTCGGCGCCGACACGCTCAACGCACGCTTCCGCTCGCGGTTTGACACCGGAATGTCACCCGACGCCTGGGGCGCCTGGTTCGCCGTGAAGATTCTCTGGGAATCGGCGCTGCGCGCCCGCTCCGGCTCGGCCGCGGCGATCGCGGAGTTCCTCGCGCGCGACACGACGCAGTTCGACGGCTACAAGGGCCGCCCGCTCAGCTTCCGCGCCTGGAACCACCAGCTTCGCCAGCCGGTGTACGTCATGACGCGCGCGGCGAACGGCGCGTTGACGCACGCGGCCGAGCAACCCGTCGCGCGCTCCGGCGAGGAGTCGTCGCGCGCGCTGCTCGACCAGCTCGGCACAGCGGCCGCCGACTCACCCTGCTACTTCGCGCAATGAGAGAAAGCTCATACATCGTCGCGGCCGCCATGCTGCTCGGCGGCGGCGCGCATGCCGCCCGCGCACAGTCGGCGCCGCTCGTCTTCGTCAGCAACGAGCTGTCGAAGAACGTCACGTTCATCGACTCGCGCACGAACCGCGTTGTCGCCACGGTGCCGGTCGGCGGCCGCGCGCGTGGCATCCAGGTCGGCCGCGATCCCTCACGCGTCTACGTGGCGGTGAGCGGCGAAACGCCGCACATCGGCGTGAACACCGCGATGAAGACCACGTCGAGCATCGATGCCGTCGTCGCGATCGACGTCGCGTCGCGCAAGATCGTCCGCCGATATCGCGTCGGGTCCGACCCGGAGCAGTTCGGCATCACGCCGGACGGCACACGCATCTACGCCTCCAATGAAGACGGCGGCACCGCGACCGCCGTCGACGTGCGCACGGGCAGGCAGATCGGCACGTTCGTCGTCGGCATCGAGCCGGAAGGCGTGTCCGTCAGTCCGGACCAGCGCTGGATCTACGTCACGAGCGAAACGAGCAACAGCGTGTCCGTCATCGACGCGCACACCAACAAGGTCGTCGACAATCTGCTCGTCGATCTACGCCCGCGCGCCGCCGCATTCTCGCCCGACAGCAAGCGGGCGTTCATCACGGCCGAGGTGGGCGGCTCGCTCACCGTCGTCGACACGAAGACGCGTCAGATCATCAAGACGATCCCGATCGAGCGCGGCGAGGGTAAACCGGTCGGCGTCGTCGTCTCGCCGGACGGCAGGCGCGTGTACGTCGCGAACGGCCACACGAACAACGTGTCGGTGTTCGACGCGCGGACCTACAAGCTCCTGGCGACGATTCCCGTCGGAAAGCGGCCGTGGGGCATCGCGATCACGCCGGACGGCCGATACGTCTACACGGCGAACGGTCTATCGAACGACATCTCGGCCATCGATACCGCGACTGGGCGCGTGGTCGCGACGATCAAGGGCGGGCAGCGGCCGTGGGGCGTGGCGATCGCGCGGTGACGGCGCGCACGACGACGACGTTGCCATCCGGATCGGCGGCGCGCACCACCTCCGCATCGCGCTGGAACGCGTAGCCGCCCGCCTCGAGCCGTTGCTCCACGTCGTCCTTGGCGTGTTCGCTACCCATCACCAGCTCCCACTCGATCAGGCCCGCAACGGCATCGGAATCGGACGGCGGATTGCGCCCGGCCCACACGTTCAGGTTGACGTGATGGTGGTAGCCGCCGGCCGACATGGCGAGGATGCCGACGAGCGTGCGCTGCGTGACGTCCAGACCGAGCGCGCCGCAGTAGAACGCTTCCGCGGCCTGCAACGAGGAAACCGTAAAGTGCACGTGGCCCACTTGCGTGCCGCTCGGCAGCGTCCAGTCGCGATCGGCGCCCGCTTCGCCGAGCACGCCGTTCACGTCCATCGGGTCGATCGACATCTCGATCGATCCGTCGCGCATGGGCCAGCGTTCGCGCGGACGGTCGGCGTAGATCTCGAGTCCATTGCCGTCCGGATCGTCGAGGTAGAGCGACTCGCTCACACCGTGATCGGACATGCCGCGCAACTGGTAGTTCGTGCGCGCGAACTGCTGCAGCATCGCGCCGAGCGCGACGCGGCTCGGCAGCAGCAACGCGACGTGGTAGAGGCCCGTCGTCACCGGGCGACTCGGACGCCGCGCAATGCCGGGACGCTCCTCGAGCACGATCAGCTCCTCGCCCTCGCCCTGGTCGTCGGCAGGCGTCGACAACGCGGCGAGTCCGTGCGCCCGCCCCGAGACCTCGAAGCCGAGCACGTCGCGGTACAGCTCGAGCGAGCGCTCGAGATCCGCGACGCGAAGTCGCACGCGGCCGACGCGTGCGTCGGGCGAGATGCCTGGCATCAGCGCATCGACTCGGGGTCGACGCCGATCGATTGGCACCAGCGCGCGTAGGCGCCCGGCGAGATCTCCGATGGTTTGATCTCGCTGCGTCCGCCCCAGAATACGTTGGTGTAGCTCACCGGCATGCCGATCGCCGCAAGGTGTTCGTCGATCGCCGCCTTGTGCGCGAGCACGAGCGCCTTGTCCGTACCGTGCGCCACGGCCATGATGTTGACGTGCGCGAACTCATCGCCGCCCTCGCGCCAGTATGCGTGCGTCAGGATGTGGAAGCGTCCGATCTCGCGGCCGGCCTCGATCTCCCGGCCCGGCGGCACGCGCCAGTGGAACAGCGCGTTGTACCGCGTGACGCGCGTGCCGCCAGCCGATGGCTTCACGTGCTCGAGAAAGGTGGAGAAGCGGCCGATCACCCCGCGCTCGTTGAGCGAACGCGCGACGCGCACGAATTCGTCGAGTGGCAGGTCCGCTTCGGCGGCGCGCTTCGCCCAGAGGTCGTCGCCGATCTCGTCCACCGACAGCTCGCGCTTGAGCGGCTCGAGCACGCGCCAATCGAGCGCGCTCAGCTCGACGATGTTCGTGTTGATCACCGCACCCAGCTCATCGGTCTTGCTGCCCGGTTCCACGCCGCGCCGCCGCACGTGCCCGACGCCGAGCGCGAACAGCCGCTTTGCCGGCATGATGCGGTATGCCTCGGCGCCGATTCGATCCTCGAGCAGATCGCAGTGCTTCTGCATCGAGAAGCCCTGCGGCACCTTGAGCGTGGTCCACAGCCGGTACGCCGATCCCGTCGTCTCCGAGTCGGTCGACCGGATCACGATGTGGCCGGAGAACGGGTCCTGCTTCCAGAGATAATCGAACGCGGCCTCGAGCTTGTCGTTGGAAATTCGCCATGCGATCAGCGCGCCGGGCGCGAGATTCGTGGCCATGAGCGTTTGCCGGATGCGGCGGATCGTGCCTGCGCCAAGCATGGCGCGCAACCGCTCGTGCACGGTCGGCGTGTCGAGGCCGGCCAGCCGCGCGATTTCCGCGAACGGGTCGACGAGAAAACCGGCAATACGATCTTCGGAGACCGCGAGAATGCGCGCGTTTACCGGATCGGTGATCTCAGCGGGAATGGTGTCGAGCATCGTCTGGGGCAGAGTGATGACCTGATCGAATTGTAGCGACCGCGCGCCTGCCGTGCGCAGTCGCTGGCGCATCCCCTGCATTGCTGCCGCGCGTGCCGACCAAACACTCAGCGCTGGCGATTGCCGCGGCCGGCGGCATGATTCTACTGGCGCGCGCCCTCGAGCTCGAGGAGCCGACGGCCATCGACCTGCGAATACGGCGCATGGCGCGCACGCCGCGTGTACGCCCCGTCGCCACGGCCCTTCGGCCGCTCTTTCCACTCGGGTTGCCGGGCGGCTATATCCCGCTTGCGTACCTCATCGAGTGGCGTATCGCCCGTCGCACCGGTCGCCGCGCGCCCGAGATTCGACGCGCCGCGTGGGCCGGGTGGCTCGTACATCGCGGATTTAAAGTATTCTATCGACGCGAGCGGCCGCGCCGCCCGGGCGAGCCGCGTCGCACCGACAGCTATCCGAGCGGGCACACGACCGGCGCCACGGCCCTGGCGCTCGCGACGGCGCGCGTGCTGCGACAGCAACGGCTGTTGTCGACGCGCGGTGTACTGGTCGTGGCGATCGTGCCGCCGGTGTTGATGGGCGCGTATCGCGTGCTGGCCGACGACCACTGGGCCACGGACGTCGTCGGCGGATGGCTGCTCGGCGGCGCCATCGCGAGCAGCGCCGCGGTGTGGTCAGACGCTCGCGGTGGGCGAGGCGGCGAGTGAAACGGGCGAGTGGATGGCGGCGGGTGCGGCGAGCCAGAGGGTGAAGCGCGAGCCCTTGTCGACCACGCTCTCGACGGTGATCTCGCCGCCCATCATGCGCGCGAGCGTCCGGCTGATCGTCAGGCCGAGGCCCGTGCCGCCATGCGAGCGCGTGTAGCCGGCGTCCACCTGGACGAACGGCTGGAAGATGCGATCGAGATCTTGCGGCGCGATGCCCACGCCCGAGTCTTCCACCACGATCTTCGCCCACGACGCGCTCGGCGTCGCCGGCACGAAGTCCGGGGTGTCGACCGTGTGCCACTCGATCCGCACCATGCCGCCGGCCGGCGTGAACTTGACCGCGTTCGACAGCAGGTTCGTGAGTATTTGCTGAACACGCTGCGGGTCGCCGACATATTCGGTAGGCGGCGTCGAGGCTGCGCGCGCCGTGAGCTCGACGCCCTTGCTCGCCGCCTGCGGCCGAATGAGCGACAGCGCCGCCTCCGAGACGTCGGCGACGATGCCGACGATCGGCTCGACGGACATCCGTCCGGCCTCGATCTTGGCGAGATCGAGGATCTCGTTCACCAGCGCGGTGAGATGCTCGCCGCTCGAGCGGATGCGATGCAGATGCTTGGCCTGCGCCTCGGTAATCGGGCCGGCGATGCCCATCTCGATCAACTCGGCGTAGCCGAGCATGGCGTTGATCGGGGTGCGGATCTCGTGGCTCATCTTCGCCAGGAAATCGGACTTGGCATTGCTCGCCGCCTGCGCCTCGAGGCGCAGCGCGATCGAGCGCCGGTAGATGATCGCGTTGTCGATCGCCACCGACGTGCGACGAGCCAGCTCCGTCGTCAGGATCAGACTCTCCGGTCCGAATTGCCGGCCGGAGTCGGTCATCGTGAACGCCATGGCGCCGAACGCGCGCCCACGCGCGACGAGCGGCACACAGAGGAACGACGAGGGCCCGACTTCGTCGAGCAGCCGGCGGCTCGTCTCGTCGCGCGCCGAGCCGCGGATCGAGGCGAGATCGAGTCGTGGAATCACCAGCGGCTGCTGCGTCCGGATGACGAGCGGCACTTCACCCGGGCCGTCCACGGCGTATTCGTAGCGGCGCACCAGCTCCTGCACCGCGGCCTGCTTTCGAGAATCGTAATGAGCCGTTTCGACGCGGCGGAGCGTGCCGCTCTCGTCCGCGATGTAGATGCTGCAGTAGTCCGCCAGCGCCGGCACGCAATGCTGCACCAGCTCGGCGAGCAGCGTCTGATCCGACATCGATTCGGCGAGAATGCGGCTCCCCTCGGCCAGGAACTCCTGCGTCTCGACCGACTCGGTGAGTCGCGCGACCGCGGCCGACGACGCGGCGGATGATTCCTCGACGCGCTCGGCCATCTGATTGAATGCCTGGGCGAGGCGTCCCACCTCGTGCGGGCCGCGCGCCTGAACGCGCTGCGAGTACTCGCCGTCGGCAATGGCCTCCGCCGCACCCGTGAGCTCCACCAGCGGCCTGGCGAGTTGCCGGCCGACGGTGAGTGCCAGCGCGCCGCCGAGCAGCAGCAGCACGAGCGCGATCAGGGCGAGCGCGCGAATGATGATGTTCGGCCGCGCGAGAATCGCCGAAATCGGATATTCCACCGTGATCAGAATCGGCGTGCCTGCGACGCGGGATGTCGCCATCAACACGCGTCCGGTGGTGCCACGCTCTCCGATTGCAACGCTGTCGTTGAAACGTCCGGCTGGTGTCGTTGGCGTCACCTGTGAGCCATTCAGCTCCACCCAGGTGTCGTTGTCGACGTTGTGGTAATACATCGAAATGTCGGAGCCGACGAGCTGCCGCAGCATCTGCTCCTGCGGGCGGGGTCTCGCGGTCAGACGCCGCTCCTGCGTCAAATAGCCAATGGTGCGGCCGTCGCGGCGCACCGGCACGCTGAGCCAGAATGCGGTGGCGCCTGTGGTGGGATACAGCCGACTGACGCGCTCCGAATCGCGGGACTCCGCCAGCGCATGCAGCTCGCCGTGCAACCGCTCCGTTTCGGCGGGCGTTTCCAGATTGACGTTGCCTACGGGTCGGCCGTCCGCCGTCCACAGTCGCGGCGTGATGGAATCGACGCCGCCGATCAACCGCCTGAGCGCGCGCTGGGTCGCGGCATTCGCCGGTCGGTCCGGGGTGCTCACGGCATTCACGACGGTGGTGTCCTGAGCCACGTGACGCATGGCCGCTAGCCGGCCCTCGAGTGGCGATTCGGCGAGCGATCCGAGCACGGTCGCAAGGCCCGCGAGCCGCTCGACCGCCGAGGTCTCCGCCGAACGACGAATCTCGTACGCCGACACGACCAACGATGTGACGAGCACGATCGCGAGCACGCCGAGAATGAGCAGCGGAAGCTTCCGCTCGAGCGGCAGCGAGCCGTTTATCCCGGAAGCCCTTCCGTTGTCGCTGGTTGTGTGGCTCGAGCCCATGTCAATGAGACGAGGAGATCCTGTCCGGAGATACCGTGCACAACCGTTCGGCGGCTGGAAGGGGACCGCCGCGTCGATCAGGCGCCGATTTGCCCGTCGCCGTTATCGAGCGAGCGCCAAAGATACCAGCAGGCGACCGTGCTGTGCGGCGCCCATTTGCTGCCGACGCGCGTCACCTGCTTCGGCGTCGGCCGCTTGCGCATGCGGTAGGCTCGCTTGATTGCGTTCTGGATGCCGAGGTCGAGCTCCGGCAGCACGTTCGGCCGGCCGAGGCGGAACATCAGGAACATCTGCGCCGTCCAGCGGCCGATGCCCTTGACCTGGACGAGGTGGACGATGAGGTCGTCGTCGTCCATGTGCTCGACCTGATCGAGCGGCAGCAGTCCCGTCGAGACCTTCAATGCGAGATCTCGCATGTAGCCGATCTTCTGTCGCGAAAGGCCGACGGCCCGCAGGGCCTCGTCAGTCGTTTCGAGCACGGCTTCCGGCGTTGGCTCGCCGCCGGGATACAGTGCGTTGAACCGCGACAGGATGGTTCCGGCGGCCTTGCCGGACAGCTGCTGGTAGACGATCGAGCGCGTGAGCGCCTGGAAGTGCGAGCCCGCGGTGCGGAGCTCGATCCGGCATGGCCCTACGCTTTCGATGACGCGCGCGAGGACCGGGTCGACTTTCTTGAGGTGGCGGACCGCCGCGCGGTAGTTGGCCATGCGGTGAATTTACCGCCCGCGCCAGCGGCTCGCTTTCCGGTGCTTTTGCGAGTGAGATGTCGGCTCACCGCCCGGATGTCGGCAAAGAACGCTTCTTCGGCGGCGGCGCGCTTGTCGCGCGGCGCGCGCAACACGGCCGACGGATGCACGGTCGCGAATACCGCCGGCGCCCATTCCGATTCGATCGGCGTGCCGCGCTGCTTCATCACGCTGAACGTGCGGCCGAGCAGGACCTTGGCGGCGGTGGCGCCGAGGCAGACGACGACGTCCGGCTTCACGAGCCCGAGCTCGTTGCTGAGCCATGGAAAGCAGGCGCGGATCTCGGCGGCGTTCGGCGTCTTGTGAATGCGCCGTTTCGTGCGCGCGTCCTTCGCCCACTTGAAGTGCTTCACCGCGTTGGTGACGTACACGTCATCGCGCGACAGGCCCGCGGCGTCGAGCGCACGATCGAGCAGCGCACCGGACGGACCGACGAACGGACGGCCAGCGCGATCTTCCATGTCGCCGGGCTGCTCGCCGATCATCACGACGCGTGCGCCGCGCGGGCCTTCACCGAACACGGTCTGCGTTCCGACCTTGAACAAGTCGCAGCCGCGACAGTGCTCCGCCGCGGCCCGCAGCGTGGCGAGCGTGGGCCGCGGCGGAACGAAGTCAGCGGCGGAGCCGGTTGGCTTCACTGTTCTTCTCGGCCTCGTCGTGCTGCTGTCGATCTTCGTGCAAACGATGGTGACCGGCGATCGGCCGCCCGTACGCGTCGACGTCGTTCTCGGCCTGCGGCGAGCCCTCCGATTCTTCGCTGCCGCCGTGACGGCCGTGCAGACTCTCGATGAAGGCCGAATGCGTCTTGTCGCCGTGCTGCCCTTCGTCGTGATCCTGCGGGCCCTTTCCATCTCCGTCGTTCTGTGTCATGTGCCTGCCTGACGAGTGATGTTGGCGTGATGGGGCAAGGGAAAGGCCAGCCGTTCGCGTGCGTATCGCCGAGTGCGGTAGATTCCGTCCTCATGGCGCGTCTTCTCAACTACTTCGTGCGTGGGTTGGTGGTCGTCGTGCCGCTCGCGGTGACGATCTATGTCTGCGCGCTGATCTTCACGACGATCGACAGTTGGCTGGGCCTGCCGGTGCCCGGCGTGGGTTTCCTGCTCGCGCTCGTGCTGATCACGCTCGTCGGATTCACCGCGTCGAGCATCATCACGCGGAGCCTGCTCGGCACGCTCGATCAGATGTTCGAGCGATTGCCGTTCGTGCGCCTGCTGTACTCGTCGACCAAGGACATGCTCAACGCATTCGTCGGCGAGAAGCGGCGCTTCGACAAGCCGGTGCTCGTCACGCTCTCGGCCGACGGTGCCGTGAAGGTGCTCGCGTTTCTCACCTCCGAATCGCTCGAGCAGCTGGGCGTCGCCGATCACGTCAGCGTCTACATGCCGCAGTCGTACGGCCTCGCCGGGCACATCATCGTGGTGCCGGGGGATCGCGTCACGCGGATCGACGCCGACGCGGCCGTCGTCATGGCGTTCATCATCTCGGGCGGTGTCACGCACGTGGAGCAGCGCAGCATCGAGCGCTGACGGCCCCAGCACTCGGGGTACGCTTCTTCCATTGGCCGGCAGGAACCTGGGGAGACCCGCATGCCGGACGCGACAGCGCCGTCCACGCCCGAAAAGCCGGAAGGCGCAAAGGATCCCGAAACGGGAACGCGGTACTCCGCCGAGGAGATCCATGAGCATATTCTCACGGATGCCGACGAGGAGATGGAGCGGCCGGTGTTCGAGCTGGCGTACTCGGGGCTGGCCGCGGGACTCGGGATCGGCTTCAGCATGCTCGCCTCGGCCCTGCTGACGTCTCGCATGTCGCCGGCGAACGCGCCGATCGCCAAGGCGATCACGTACCCGCTCGGCTTCATCTTCGTCGTGCTGTCGCGCCATCAGCTGTTCACCGAGAACACGCTCGAGCCGGTGATTCCATTGCTCGAGCGACACAACGGCGAGGCGCTGCGACGCGTGCTGCGGCTGTGGAGCATCGTGCTGCCGGCGAACCTGCTTGGCGCCGCGCTCTTCGGGCTGGTGATCGCGAAGACGAATGCGCTCGATCCGAATCTCGACGCACCGCTGCGCGAGCTGGCGCGGCACGCGACGGAGGGTGGGGCGTTGCTGGTGTTCTATCGAGCGATCTGGGCGGGCTGGCTCGTGGCGCTCATGGCCTGGCTGCTGGCGTCGACGCGGGAGACGCTCGCGCAGATGGCGCTCATCTGGCTGACCACGGCGCCGATCGCGGCGTTTGGATTCCGACATTCGATTGCCGGGGCGGCCGAGGCGTTCTACCGCGTGTGGATCGGCGACTTCGGCTTCGGCCAGATGCTCACGTCGTACGAGCTGCCGGCGCTGGCGGGGAACATCGTCGGCGGCGTGGTGCTCGTCGCGCTCGTGAATCACGGTCAGGTGGGGTCCAAGGCGAAAAAGAAGACGGAGGAGGCAGCGACCGCCCCGTAGTTTTCGTGCATGACGCACGACGACCGGCCGTTCGAGATCCGCCCGTCACCGATCCAGGGAGTCGGTGTCTTCGCCACGCAGCACATTCCCGCCGGCGTTCGACTGATCGAGTACGCCGGCGAGCGTCTCACGCCCGCGGCGGCCGACGCGCGCTACCCCGACGTTGCCGGCGAGCGGCATCACACTTTTCTCTTTGCGATCGATGATGATATCGTGATCGACGCGGCCGTGAACGGCAACGACGCGCGATTCATCAATCACTCATGCGATCCGAACTGCGATGCGGTGGTCGACGACGGTCGGATCTGGATCGAGTCGATCCGCGATATCGAACGGGGCGAAGAGCTGGCGTACGACTATGCGTACATCCTCGACGAACGCCACACGCCGGCGGCGAAGCGGCGCTTTCCCTGCCACTGCGGAGCGGGAAATTGTCGGGGGACGATATTGGCGAAGAAGCGATGAGTGTTCCGTACTTGCCCGCCAGGATCGCCGAATCGGGTTGGACTGAATTGGGAAACGCGGATTTTGCGGAAACATGGCGAACGAGGTGCGGATTGGCTTCTACCTGCGCGTCGAGTCCGTCGCGCCACACCGCAAACGCATTTGGCTTTTATTCGTTCGATCCGGTCGCTCCGTGTCATCGGTCTTTCAAAATGTTGGGACTGGGTCGGCATCATTGCTTCGGAGAGCGTCGCGAAGCCGCGGAGAACGGCGGAGAACTGCGGAGAACGACGAATAGGACTTCACTTTGTGAGGGGTTGACGAAGGCATTGTCGATCAGGGATTGCCGTTCCGAGAACGGGCTGAGAATCTCATGCGTCAAGGACGGTGCAATCGTTGTTCACCATTCATCACGATCTCCAGCAACGCCCCTCCGCGCGCGCTCCGCAGTTCTCCGCAGTTCTCCGCAGTTCTCCGCAGTTCTCCGCGGCCCCCTTCCTTATCACTGCGATGTCCGCGTCCTCGAAGGCAGTTCAACCCGAATCGGATCAACGGTCCTGCTCTTGGCAGGACCGTTCATGCGCTCATCCCCTCGGCCAGACGTTGTTCGTGCGATCGATGTCCACGCTGCGCTTGTCGGGATCGATCTCGATCTTCGTCACCTTCTTGCCCGTGAACGCGTACTCCCGCTCGTAGAAGGTCGTGTTCGTACTCCAGATCTCCGCCGGGTAGTCGAACGTCTGCGTCGAGCCGTCGTTGAATGTGAAGCGGACGTGCAGCGGCAGCACGCCGCGGGCGTGGTTCACGTACAGCACCGCGAGCGAATCGATGTTGCCAACCTGCTTCTGTTCGAGGGTGTCCACCGCGACGTCGAAGTGCGGATTCTCGATGAACCACTCGCGGAAGAACCAGTCGAGCCGGATGCCGCTGACATTCTCCATGGTGTGGAAGAAGTCGTCCGGGCTCGGGTGCTTGAACGCCCAGCGGCGGGTGTACGCGCGGAAGGCGTCGTCGAAGATCTCCGGGCCGAGGATCTCGTCGCGCAGCTGGCCGAGCCCGACCGCTGTCTTCACGTACGCGTTTTCTCCGAGGAGCTGCGGGTTGATCCGGTCCGGCTGCACTTCGAGCGGCTGATCGACATCGTGCTGCATGTAATTCTCGACCAGCGCGCGATCGTGCGCGATCCGCTCCGCGTACGTGCCCTTCTCCGGAAAGCGCCGCGCTTCCGAGAAGTAGTTGATGAACGTGTTGAAGCCCTCGTCCTGCCACATGTGCATCCGCTCGTTCGAGCCCACGATCATCGGATACCACATGTGCCCGATCTCGTGCGTGACGACGTTGTACAGGTCGTACTTGTCGGCGCTCTTCGTCTCCATCGCGAGCATCGGGTACTCCATGCCGCTGATCGGACCTTCGACGGCGCTGATCTGCGGATAGGGATACGGGAACCAGCGTTCCGAGTATTCCATGATCGACATGCGCGACATGTCCGCCGCATCCTTCCACGTGTCGATCGCGCTCGGCCGATAGTAGCCGTAGGCCATGTGTCCCTGCCAGCTCGACGCGTCCCACATGTAGTCCGGTGACGCGGCCCATACGGCGTCGCGGACATCGTTCGCGTGGAAGCGCCAGGTCATCGTTCCCGTCTTTCGCGGGCGCGCTTTGCCGCTCGTGAGATCCTGTTGCGTGATGATGTGGACCGGCGTGTCCGAGTGCGACGCCTGCGCCAGCCGGCTGATCTCCGTCGGCGTCAGCACTTCGTTCGCATTCTGTAACGTGCCCGTCGCCGCCACGATGTACCCGGCCGGCACCGTCACGGCGAGATTGAAGTCGCCGTACTCGAGATAGAATTCGCCCTGCCCGAGATACGGCTCCGTGTTCCAGCCGCGCAGGTCGTCGTACACGCACATGCGCGGGTACCACTGCGCCAGCTCGTACAGCGAGCCGTCGCGGCCCATGCGGTCGGCGCCGTGCTCGGGAATGTTGAAGTGCCACGCGACGTCGAACGTCGTCGAGTGCCCGGGCGCGAGCGGCGCCGCGAGGTCGACCTTCATGATCGTCCCTTCGACGCGGGTCTTGAGCGGCATCTGCTTGCCGGCCGTCACCTCGTTGAAGTGGTCGATGACGTCGCCACCCTCGAAGTTGCGCGCGCCGAATCGCGAGTCCGGCGGAAACACGTACGAGTTCAGCGAGCCGCTCTTGAACGCGTTCTGTTCGACCTGCATCCACACGAAGCGCAGCGTGTCCGGCGAATTGTTCGTGTATTTGAGCGTCATCTGGCCGGTGAGCGCCTTCGCCGCGGTGTCGAGCGTGCCGTGCAGATCGTAGTCGGCGCGCTGCTCCCAGTACCGCGGGCCGGGTTTGCCGGATCCGCTGCGGAACTCGTTGCCGAACGGCAGGCCGAGTGGCGCAAACAACGACGTGTCGGGAACGCCGGTGCGGTCGAACTTGAGCCGCTGCTGCTGGGTCGGCGTCTGTGCGGCGAGCGGCGTGAAGATCGCTGCGCCAAGCAGCGCAGCGAGCGTGGAGCGGAGTGCAATGCGCATTGGAACGTGCGGGCTAGAGGAACACGAACGGCCGAGGCTGCCCGTGTAATCAAGCAGCCTCGAACAGGCGAGCAAGAACGGCGCCCGGTAGCGGATTGTACGGCTTATGAACGGCGGTGCTAACGCTTTGCGTACACCCGGGAGTGGCCGTCGCGCATGAACGCGATTACGTCGTACGGATCGACCCGTCCCGTCTCCATTCCCGGCGCGCCGTTCGGCATTCCCGGCACGGCGAGTCCGAGGATCGCCGGCTTCTCCTTCAGCATCTTGTGGATGAGATCGGCCGGCACGTGACCTTCGACGACGAACGCTCCCACGAGCGCCGTGTGGCAGGCCTGCAGCGTCGCCGGCACGAACATCGTGCGCTTGATCTCGTCGATGTTCTTCACGTCGTGCGGAGTCACCACGAAGCCGTTGGCCGTGAGGTGCTTGATCCACTTGTTGCAACACTCGCAGCGGGCGTCCTTGTACACCGTGACGATGGGCGTCGGGGGTGCGGCGGCGAGGCCGCGCCGGCTCACGAGGAGCGCGGCCGCGCCACCCAGCGATGCGCGAAGCCATTCACGACGATTGATCATGGGCGCAGGGAAGGGGACGCCGGAAATCTAACGCCGGCGCGACCTCGCTCGCTCCCATCCGTCCTTCACGGCTTCCTTCACCTGGTCCCACGTCGCGGTGGAATCGCCGCGCGCCTGCGGCCATCCGCGCTCGAGCTCCGATTCGACCTCGTCGCTCCACGGCAGCGTGCCGTACGTGAACGCCGCCTCGCACCCGTAGCGATACGCCGGCTGATAAAACTCGTATGGCCGGTCGCTCGTCGCGTAGGGGCGCTCCTGGTACTGTTCGCGCCAGTGTACGTCGTCCGTTCCCCAGTTGATCTCGTGCAGCGACCCCGTGGTCCCCATGTTGATGTCGGCACGATCCTCCGCCATGTCGGCGACGGTCCGTTTCGTGAAGTCCGCCATTGCTGTCTCCGCGATGAGTGTCAATCGATGAACGCATGCAAGCGGCACGCCCCGTGACGCCCGGCGCCAGCTCTCAGACCAGCGACGCCGCTCCGGCGCTGGCGCACGCACCGGCGGCCCGATTTGATTCCGTCACCATGGAATCCGCTTCGGCGTCCGCCCCAACCGCGCGCGAGAGATGGGCGCTGCACATCCTCCAGGTTGGCGCGATTGCCGTGGTGCTCGCGGCCCTCCCGTACAAGGCGTTCGACCTGGATCGCTTCTTCGTGCCCAAGGAGCTGGTGCTGCTCGTCGCCGCGAGCCTCGCTTCGCTGCTCTGCCTCGCCGGCCGCCGAGCCATCCGCCTCACGGTCGTCGACATCCTGCTCGGCGACTTTCTCATCGTGAGTCTCGTGTCGGCCATACTCGCCACGAATCACTGGGCAGCCGAGCGTGCGTTCGCGATTTCACTGGCCGGCGCCGGGCTCTTCTGGGCGGCGTCGGCGCTGCGGCGCGTGGGACTCGTCCGCCCGCTGCTCGTCGCGTTGGCTTTCGGGGTCGTGCTCGGAGCCGCGACGTCGCTCGCGCAGGCGTACGGTGTGGAATCGGTGTACTTCTCGATCAATCGCGCGCCGGGCGGCACGTTCGGCAACCGGAACTTCGTCGCGCACCTCGTCGCGATCGGATTGCCGGCGCTGGTGCTCGTGGCGCTCACCGCGCGGCGCGGGCTCGGGAGCATTTTCGGCGGCTGCGGGATGGCGATCGTCACGGCCGCCCTCGTCCTCTCGCGCAGCCGCGGCGCATGGCTCGCCGTGCTCGTGCTGGCCATTCCGGTCGGGCTGCTCGGCTACGTGACGCGCGACCGCTGGCGCGAGGCGCGAACCGTTCGGCGCCTGATCGTGCTCGCCGCGGCGGCCGTCGTCGGCGTGATCGCGGCCATCGTGCTGCCGAATCGTCTCGACTGGAACAGCGAGTCGCCCTACCTCGACTCGGCCGCCGGTTTAGTGAACTATAAAGCCGGGAGCGGCCGCGGCAGGCTGCTGCAGTATGCCAACTCGCTCGAGATGACGCGGGCGCACATCGTCTTTGGCGTCGGTCCCGGCAACTGGCCGGTGGCATACCCGAAATACGCGTCGCGCAGCGATCCCTCGATGTCGCAGGACGACCGCGTCACGTCGAATCCGTGGCCGAGCAGCGACTGGATGGCATTCCTGTCGGAGCGCGGCGTGGTCGGATTCGCGTTCCTGCTGCTGACGATGCTCGGACTGCTCGGCCGCGCCGTGCGCGATCTGCGCGGCCGCACGGGGCGCGATCCGGAGCGCGTGCTCACGGCAATCGCGCTCATCGGCACGCTCGTGGCACTGGCGGTCGTCGGCGCGTTCGACGCCGTGCTGCTCATCGCCGTGCCGACATTCTACGTGTGGACGCTTGCCGGCATCCTGTCGCCGCCGGGGCCGGGCGGCATTCGCGTGCACGCGGGCATCGAGGAGCTGGGGCCGGCGATCGTGACCGGGCTGGCCATCGTGGTCATTGGACGCAGCGTCGGCCAACTGTCGGCAATGGCGGTGTACGACTCGAGCACGCGAACGGCGTCGCTGTCACGCGCCGCGATGCTCGATCCGGGCAACTACCGCATCCGCACGCGCCTGGCGCAGGCGTATCTGGCGCGCGGCGACTGCACGCACGCCCGCGCCGAAGCGCGCGCCGCGCGCGGGTTGCTGCCAAACGCCGGCGAGCCGAAGCGACAGCTCGCCGAGTGCGGCAGCCGCTGAGCCGGCGACGGTGAGCTGATCATGGCGAACATCGGCGCGCGCGGAATTCGACAGCGGCGCATCACCGGCGTCGTGTGGCTGGTGCTCGGCGTCGCCGCCCTGATCGTGATGCTGGTGACGCACGCGCCGCGCGGCGCGCGACTGTGGCTGGCGATTCCATTCGCGCTCGCCGCGCTCGGCCTGCTTCAGGCGCGGGCGAAAACGTGAGTGGTGCTCGGCGCGCTCGGGCAGCGCGATCCGGAGATGACAGCCGAGCGGGGGAGTGAGATTCCGCCGGCGGAGTATGCGGCAGATCGGCGGCGTGCGGCGTGGATCGGTGTGTGGTCGGTCGTCATCGCGATCGCGGCGGCGGCGCTGACGATGCTGTTCGGCTGAACACTACTATCCTTGGCAATCACTCGGCGCGCAGTGCTTCGACCGGATCGACGCGCGCGGCATTCAGCGCCGGTCCAAGCGCCGCGAGAGAGGCGATTCCGAACATCGCGACGGGTGCCAATGTGAGTACGCTCATTTGCGCGGCGAATCCGATCCCAAAGAGGAAAAAGTCGATCAGTTGAGTTGCCCAATACGAGAGCGTGAGTCCAGCAGCGAGGCCCAATAGCGTGACGACGTTGCCCTCATGCAGAACCATCAGACACACGTCGCGTCCGGTAGCACCGAGCGCGAGTCGAACACCGAACTCGCGACGACGTTGTCCGACCGAGTGCGCGACGACCCCGTAGATGCCAATCATCGCGAGCAGGAGGCCGAAACTCGAGAATCCGACGAACATGGTCGCGACGAAATCGTGGCTGTCGCGAAGCGCGTTGTAACCTGTGAGTGCATCCCACAGCTGCGTGCTCGCGAAGCGAGTGTCCGGCGCGAGCAAACGCTGCATCGAGACCAGGAAGGCCGCCGGATCTCGCGACACGCGCGCGATAATCTCCACGTGCTCACTCGCGTCTCGGTCTTCGCCGATACGGGCCAGCACGAAGACTTCCGGTACAGCCACGCTCGCATCGCTCGTGGCACGAAAGAGCACGTGCCGGCTCACCCCGATCACGCGAATCCACGGCTCGGCTGACTGCCTGTCGCCGAGCTTGATCATCCGGCCCACGGGGTTCACGCCGGGCCACCAGCGGGCAGCAGCGATCGAATCGATGATTGCCGACGGCGTGGCGCCATCGTCGTTGGCGGAAAAGTCCCGCCCCCGGAGGATGTGGACCCGGAGCGTGCGAATCAAATCCGCCGTGACGAGATCGTACGACTCCATCGGCATCGGGTATTCCGCGCCCGGTCGCATGGGATCATCCACGCTCACCATGCCGTTGGCATACTGGCGCTGCGTTCGCGCCGCCACCGAGGTCGTTGCCGGCTCACGCTCGAGGTGCTGGACGAAACTCGCGACCTGGACCGCGATTGGCTCTTGGGGGCGACTGGCAACAATGAGGCTGGAAGCAACCAGATTGTGAGTGTCGTATCCGAAATCGAGCTCGTGCAATTGTTGCGAAGCGCCGAACAGCAGCGTCGCGCCAATGCAGAGCGACAGTGCGGCCGCAATCTCGCCAACGATGAGCACACTGTAATAGCGGCGATCCGCTCGCGGGCCGGTTGCGGTTGCGGCGGCCTTCAACAGCACATCGATATTCGTGCGCGACGTCCGAACCGCAGGCCACAAGCCGAACCCGATCACGACAATGGACGTGATCACGACAGCGAAGGCGAACACTCGCCAGCTGAGCTGCGGGTCTATGAAGCCGAGTCCTTGCACGCTTGGGGGAATGGTGCCGCGGATTCCGGCGATCGCCCAGAGCGCCACAAGTGTTCCGGCAAGACCCCCGGCCAACGCCACAAGAGCATTTTCAACCAGCAACAGGCCGACCAGATCGCGCTGTGTCGCACCAAGTGCGGTTCGAACAGCGAGCTCTCGCGCGCGAGCGAGGCCACGCGCGAGTTGCAGGTTCGACACGTTCGCGCACGCGAGCATCAGCACCGCAAACACAGCGACGAGCAGCGCCGTGTGAAAATCATTCAGCGGCCGGCTCACTTGCACCAACGGCTGCAACGTGAAGTTGCTCTCGCCAGGACTGGTTCCTGACTCCTTCGCAAGCCGCGCGTTGATGGTGGTCAACTCGGCGGACGCTTCGGCGCCACGCATGCCTCGATGAAGGCGGATCAGCTGGAACGGCAGAAATCCAGCTGCGACAGCGGGCCGTGATACGAGCAGATCGGCGTCGATCAGGCGTTCGACGCGATCGGGTAGAACTCCGATGATCGTGACGGGTCGCCCGTTTACGAGCACGGCAAGGGGATGAAATTCGGCGCCGTGCGCAAGCCGATGCCATGCCGGGTAGCTAAGAATCCCGTATTCGCCCGCGATCGCCAACTGATCGAGCGAGGTGAAGAACCTGCCGCGATACGGTCGTACCCCGAGAAACTCGAAGAATCCCGGGTCGACTGTCAGCGCGTGTCCGAGCGAAACAACTCGCCCTTTCGTCTCGATCTGCGCCCGAAAGGCGAACCATCCCTGATCCGATTCGCTCGCGAAGAATCGCGCATGATGCACCAGATCCGAAGCGCGATGTTGCATCGCTTCGTATCGAGCCGCGCCGCCCTGAACTGCACGAAGCGGCGGATTGAATCGAATGCGGTACAACTCGTTCTGTGACCGTATCGGATATCGAGGCCAGAACAACGCGTCAACGATGGCGAACGCGGTCGTGTTCAATGAAATGGCGAAGGCGAGCGACAGAATCGCAACCGTCGTGAAGACCGGCGCCCTCCTGAGGGACCGAATCGCGAATTTCACCTGCTGCGGAATTGAAGAGCTCAATGTTCCAGGACCTCTCTGCACAACCGCAAACGGCTAGCTCAGTGTTTTACCGAACTTCCTTTGCCGGCCCAAACTACGATCCTGCCGCGCGGCCCCGCCGCCCACCCGGCATCGCGCGACGCGAACGCCACACTGTTGTACGCCACACTGTCCGTCATCGCCCACGACTCGCCGCCGTCGCGCGACAGCGCCGTGCCGGCGAGGCCCACCGCCACGACGCTTCGGCCGCGAGTGCCCGGGATGTACGCCACCGCGGACATGTAGCCGACCGGCAGCGGACCACGCGCGAGCCGCCACGTGCGGCCGCCGTCATCGGTGAGCGCCACGTTGTCGACGGGCGTTTTCGGCTTCGTGTACTCGCCGCCCGCGACCACACCATGCCGTGCGTCGCGAAATGCCACCGAGAATATTCCCGACGCGGAGTTCCCGGCGTGAATCGGCGTGTCCGCGACCGCCCACGTGCGGCCGCGGTCCGTCGAGTGGAACACGCGTGCCCGCGCACCGCCGCCCGTCGCGATCCACACGTTCGCCGCGCCCTGCACGGTGATGCACGTGCCGCTCGCCGCGAACGCGGCTTCCCCCGGGAGCACGTCTGGTGCGGCGTGCGTGTCGATCGGCGTCCAGGTCGCGCCGCCGTCGCCCGTCGACAGCAGAAAGAGCTTGCCGCCCACGGGATCGCTCATCGCGATGCCATGCTCGTCATCCCAGAATGCGAGCGCGTCGAGAAAGACGCCGGCCTGCGTCGATTGATATTGCTGCGTCCAATGCGTGCCGTCGGTCGTGCGGAAGATCTTCGCCTGGCCCTGCTCGGCGGGGCCGGAGCTGAGCGCGACCGCGTGGGTGGCGCTGCGCGCCGCGATGGCGCGCAGGTCGAGATTCGCCGCGCCGGCGATGGTGTCGACTGTCCAGGTTCTGCCGCCGTCCGTCGTGCGGGCGACGCGTCCGCCGGTGCCGCTCGCCCATACGATCGACGGCGACACGACGCTCAGGCCGCGAAACTCCGCCGTCGTGCCGCTCGCCTGCGGCGTCCATTGCGCGCCTGCAGCGCGGGCCGACGCGATCGTGGCGACGGCCGACACTGCCACCGCTGATAAGAGTACTCTCATGGTTCTCCCTTGGCGCAAAACGCTCACCCCCACCAGAACGCCGCCGCGATGATGCCGTACAACCCGATCAGCGCCACGCCTTCGATCCAGACCGTCTCGCCGTCGTTCACGATGATCGCCGATGTCAGCGTGGTGAGCAACAGGGCCGCGATCAACAGCGGCGGCAGCACGAGCGTGAGCACGCCGCCGCCGAGCACGAATGACAGCAGCACGAGCGCCGGGATGAGGCCGAGCGCGATCAGCAGCGAGCTGTTGAGAATCACGCTGATCGCGTAGTCGGGCCGGTTGTCGGCCGCCAACCGGATGCCAACGACGTTCTCCACCGCATTGCCGGCGATCGCGACGATCACCAGGCCGGCGAACGCCTGCGAGATGTGCAGTTGCACGATCGCCGGCTCGAGTGCATCGATGAACCATTCCGAGACGAACGCCGCGCCCACGGAGGCAGCGGCGAGCACCACGATCGCGAGCCAGAGCGGCCAGTGCGCGGCGACTTCCGTCTGGGTGTCATCGTGCCGGGCCGACCGCTCCGGGTCGGCGCTGAGCGAGAAGGGCAAGCTGGCGAGAAAGACGCAGAGCAGCAGGATCGCGCAGGCAATGCCGAGCGCGTTTTCGTGGGCCGCGGCCGGCGTGTGCAGTCGCGCTGCGAGCGTGGGAATCGTCAGCGCCGCGACGGCCAGCATCATGAGCGATGCGATCATGCGCGGCGACTCCGAATCGAAATGCAGCCGGCCGTGCTTGAGGCCGCCCACGAGGATCGCAATGCCCAGCACGAGCAGCGAGTTGGCGAGAATCGACCCGATCAGCGCTGCCTCCACTACCTCGACGAGGCCAGCGCGCAACGCAAAGATCGACACGAGCAGCTCGGGCAGATTCGCCAGCGCGGCCTGCATCAGTCCCGTCGCGGCCGGTCCGAGATGCCGTCCGATTTCCTCCGTGCCGTGCGACACGTTCGTCGCCAAGAGGGACAGCGCCGCGGCGTCGACGGCAAAGCGCAGGATCGCGTTCGCGCCGGCGACGTGCAGCACGGCCGCGAGGATCACCGCGGCGAGAGTGCCGGAGAACGTGATGATGTCGTTGCGTTTCAGCACGCGGCGGGTGGGATCGACCGTGGGGAAGGACGGGCGAATCTAACGCCACCGAGGCGGTGCAGCACCAGTGCCGGTGCGCTCGCGGTCGTGTTAGGGTTTCGATACTCTCTTTCCCGACTGCATGCTCGATCTCGCCGCCATCCGCGCAGCCCGCGAACGCATCGCCGGCCACGTTCATCTCACGCCCACGATGTCCGCCTCGCGCATCGGCCAACGCGTGGGCGTTCGTCTCTCGCTCAAGTGCGAGAACTTTCAGAAGACCGGATCATTCAAGGTCCGCGGAGCCCTCAACAAGTTGAGTCAACTGGGCGCCGACGAACGGAAGCGCGGTGTCGTGACGGTGTCGGCGGGAAATCATGCGCAGGGTGTGGCCTGGGCGGCGCGCTCGGCAGGCGTGCAGGCGACGGTGGTGATGCCGGCGACGGCATCGTCGGTGAAAGTGGACGCGAGCCGCGGCTACGGCGCCGAGGTGGTGTTGCACGGCGCGAGCAGCATCGAAGCGTTCGAGAAGGCGCGCGAGCTGGAGCGCGAGCGCGGCCTCACGTTCGTGCATCCCTTCGAGGACGAGCTGGTCGCGGCCGGCGCCGGCACCGTCGGCCTCGAGCTGCTCGAGCAGACGACGGATCTCGACAGCGTCGTGATCGCGATCGGCGGCGGCGGCCTGATCGCCGGCATGCTCGTGGCGATCAAGGAAACGAATCCGAAAATCCGCGTGTACGGCGTCGAGCCAAAAGGTGCGGCGTCGATGCGCCGCAGTCTCGACGCGGGCCATGCCGTCCGTCTCGATTCCGTGAAGACCATCGCCGACGGACTCGCCGCGCCGATGGCGGGCGATCTCACGTACGACGTCGTGCGGCGCTACGCGGAGGATGTCGTCGTGATCGACGACGCCGAAATCGAGGAGGCGATGCGCGCGCTGCTGTTCGACGCGAAGCTGCTCGCCGAAGGCGCCGGCGCCGCGGCAACGGCGGCGATCATCTCGGGCGCGATTCCACTGCGCCGTGGCGAGCACGTGGCGGCGGTGGTGAGCGGGGGGAATGTGGATGCCGGCACGCTTGTCAGCGTGCTAGAGAGAAGAGGGGAGAGGGGAGAGGGGAGGGAATAACCGAGACGCATATGAGAATTCAGATGCGAGCCGAAGCCGACACTCGCATCCGGCGACTCACGCCCGATTACTCGGTGGGTCTCTCCCCTCTCCCCTCTCCTCTGTCCACTCTCCCCTGAAGGCCACCGTCGTTACCGCCAGCCACACCAGCCCTACCAATGCGCCGCCGAAGACGTCAGTCGGCCAGTGCACGCCCAGGTACAGTCGTGAGAAAAGACTGATCACCATGATCGGCAGCAGCACGTAGTACGGCCACAGCCAGCCCTTCACGTGATACAGAATGATCGCCAGCGTGACGAGCACCGAGACGCTGGCGATCGCGTGGCCGCTGGGGTACGAGCTCCAGCCGTACCAGCCGCGGCGCGGAAAGAGGTCCGGGCGCGCGCGGCCGAACATGCCCTTGAGCGCCGGATTCAGGATGTACGCGCCGAGCTGCACCACGGCCAGCCGCACGGCCTCGTGTGGCTGATGCTCGCGCCGCCACAGCCACCAGCACAGCAATGCCACGCACGGAATGAGCGAGATGCTCGTTCCGAACCACGGAAAGATCAGCGTCGAGCGGTCGAGCAGCTCCGGCAGGTGCACGTGAATGCGCACGAGCATCGCGCGCTCCCAAGGCAAGCCAAGATTCCATCGTCCGGCGCTGCGTACCAGCTCGGCGAATCCGATCCCCACGGCGTAGCAGAGCGCGTAGCCGATCGTCAGCTCGCCCCAGCGCTGTCGCCACCATGGTCTGTCGGACGCCGCGTCACCGATGTGTTCGGGCGCGAGGTCGAGTGCCATGCTCATCTCTGAGGCACGTACCCTGCCATGGAACCCGTCGGGAGGAACTCATGACCGACGATCAGGCGAAAAAGAACGACCAGACCAAGCGCGAAGAGGACGTGATGCACGGCCGCAGTCTCGCCGGCGCCGAGTACGGCGCGAACGAGCGCGAGCAGACGGACGAGCGCGAGCGCGCCGGCCGCGTGCACCTCGACGAATCGGGCGAATCGATGGTGACCGAGGCGGAGATCGAGGCGCGCGAGGAGCGCGCAAACGACGTCGATCGCTCGCGCTGATCGCGCGAGCCGGTCGAGCTAGTCGGTCAGTCCGCGGTCGCGGACTGTCATCATCGTCGCGACCATCGTCGCGACGGTGCGCTCGTCGGTGCCGCTGATGGCCGCGACCTCGCCCCAGCAGACGGTGATCGTACGGCCGGCGCGAATCACGCGGCCGCGCGCCAGCACGCGGTCGCCGGCCGCAGGTCGCAGCATGTTGATCTTGAACTCGATGCTGAGCACTCCGGTGCCCGGCGGCATCAACGTGAGCGCCGCGTAGCCGCACGCGCTGTCCGCGGCCGCGGCCAGCACGCCAGCATGCACGAAGCCGTGCTGCTGCTCGAGATCGCCGTGGACATCCAGCTCGATGTCGACCTCGCTCGGCGCCACGCGCGCCAGGCGCGCACCGATCGTCGCCATGAAGCGCTGCCGGCCGAAGCTGGCGCGCACGCGTTCCTCGAATTGCGGATCCTGCGGTGTGAATTGCTTCACGCCCGCGCGCCTCCGGAGCGGCAGGCAACACAAACCGACGGAGCGCCGAGATCCACGAGCAGCCGGCGGAAGAACGAGCCGTGCAGGTGACGCGCGCACAAAATCTTCTTGCAGCGCGTGCACACGCCACCGCTCACCAGGTCGAAGCGCACACCGCACACGTCGCAGTCCGTCGCCATCTCGGTGCGCCTGAAAACGCGGATGCGGCGACTCATGCGACTGCGGTGTGCGCCTGCGCGATCATTTCTTCTTGGGGCGGACGCGTGCGACCGTCCATGCGACGACCGTCGCGCAGCTGGTCTGGCCCGAGGTCTGGTACTGCGCCGGCGTTTCGGTGCCGTGATAGATCTCGACCGCGACCAGCTCCGACGGTTGCACGTACTCACTGATGTCACCCGGCGTCATCTCCGGGTACGGCGTTCCGTCGACCCAGAAGTTGACGCAGCCGCCGCCCGCCGTGCGCGAGTCGCGAATCACGTATGTGCGACCGTCGCCGAGCGGCTGCACGGTCAGGCCTGGCGCGGCGCGCATCACGTCGGCAAACGAGATCGCCTCGTGATTGATCTGCTTGCCGTCCATGAACGAGCCCATGCCCATCTGCTTGCGCTGCAGATAGCCGACCTGCGACAGGCCCTTGTCTTCCGCGGCCTCGACGCGCATCGCGGCGAGCGTCGGCACGAAGTCGCCCATCACGACCGTCGTGCGCGCCGGTTTGTTGGACGACAGCTCCACGGCCACGTCAGTGGACGCGTAGCCGAGCTTGCGCACCTCGAGCGCCTGCGTGCCGGACGGCAAGCTGTCGAGCGCGAATTCGCCGTTCGGACGGCTGATCACTGTCTCGCCGCCGCCTTGCAGCGTGATGCGCGCGCCCGAGAGCGGCTGTCCCTTCTTGTCTGTGACTTTGCCAGTGACCCGCGCCGTGCCCTTGGCGATTCGGCGGACTTTGCCGCTGTCGCCCTTTACCAGCGCGACGGTCTGGTGCTGTGCGACGCTGAACGCACGCGGCAGCACGAGGCTGCTCAACATCTCGACCGGGACTTCGCCCGAGCTCACGCCGCCGCGGAACACCTGCACCTTGCCGGTCATGTCGGCAGGCAGGCCGCAGATGCGGTACATGCCCGAGGAGTCGACGGGGACTTTGGGCACGCGCGGGAATTTGCGCCCCACGGGATCCGTCACGTAGTAGACCAGCTCGACCTCGGCGCCGATCGCCGGGCCGCCGGTGTCAGGGTCGCGAACGAAGCCGACCATCGCTGCGGGTCCGCGCAGTCGTAGATTCGGCGGACACAGGTTGGCGACGAGTTGCGCGCCGCCTGGAACGATCAGGCTGATCTCGTGCGAGCCGCCCGCCTCGAACGGATATTCCTGGGTACGCATCTGGATGCCGAGCGTGTCGAGCAGTGGGTGCGTGACATCGATGCGGTGCTGGCCCGGCGGAATGCTGTCGATCCGAAACCGCCCGTCGTCCGACGTCTTCGCCGAGCGGTTTGTGCCCTCGATCGTCACGACGGCGTTTGCCAGGGGAATTCCGTGGACGCTGTCGGCCACGACGCCCTGGAGCACGGTGAAGCCTGGCGTCGTTGGCGCGGCTGGAGTCTGGGCGTGAGCTCGCTGCGCCGGCGCGGTGGCAAGACAGGCCGCGAGACCGGCCAAGAGCCAGCGCGGGAGTCGCGCGGCGGATGGGGTCGCTGGGTTCATTGGGACGCTGCGGTTGGGGGAACTGCTGCCCACAAGTTAGGAATTGGGCAGCGCCGGTTCTACCCCCAACCGCTGAATGGGGTTTCGCGTCCCCCTTGCGTCAGCGCATGACGGTCGCGCTGCTCATGCCGAGCGCCGGTTGAATGGTGAACCGGATGCGGTCCCCTTTCGACGCCGACAGCGGTCCGACGATCGCGCGTCCGAGCCCGTTGCCTGGAATGGCTTCGATGTACAGAAATCCGGCCGGAAAGAGCGACCGGTCCATGAGGATGCTCGTCGTGTCGCTGCCGCCCACCGAACCGATGAACTCGGACCTGCCGTTCACGATGCTGCGCAGCTCCATGGACTGCGTGTTGAGATTTGACACGTGCAGCACGACGGTTTGAGCCGCCGCGGCCGGGTCGAGCACGTCGCCCGCCGATGACGCCTGATTGTATCCGGCGCAGCCGGCGCCGAGCACGGCCGCTGTCGCGATGGCCAGAAATAAGCGAACTCTAAACATCCTTCCCTCCCCTCCCATGTTGCATCGCCATGAGGCACGATCGGTGCCTCGCGTAACGCAGCGAGCTCACTGGTGCTCGAAGACGTTGAGCTCTGGATGGCGCGCGAGATCGACGTAGCAGTACGGCCCGCATGCGGTGAGACGAGCCTGGCGAAACATGCGGCGGTACCGGGCTGCGCTGCGCTCCTGCCAATCCACGCGATCGCCTTCCATCTCGTCCTCCGTGGCGAAGGCCTCGATGTAGGCGACGCCGCCGAGCAGTCGCCGCATGGCGGCGAGACCGCGCAAAACGTCGCGATCCGAGACGTACTGGAGCACGTCCGCGCAGACGATGAGATCGAATGTCCGCCGAAGCCCGAGATCCGCCAGCCCGCGGATGTCGCCGCGCCGTATGTTGCGTTCGGCGCCATAGCGCTCGAGCGCGTACTCGCTGGTCTCCACGCCGGTGTAGCGCACGCCGCGGCGAATGCGCCGCAGCAGCGGCAGCCACGCCGCTTCGCCGCACCCGACGTCGAGCACCGTTCGAAGGTGCCGGCCGAGCACATATTCCGCGACGGACACCGCCATGCGCACCTTGCGCTCGAGACTCTCGCGCGTGGACACTCGGTCGACCGGGTCTCGGTACCAGCGATCGTAGTACTCGCGGTCGTAGCTTTTGGATTCGGGGGATGAGGTCATTGGCGTCTGGCAATTTCGGTCATGTGGCCCGCTGATGCACACAGATTTCTTGTGGCCGCTGATGAACGCAGATGAACGCTGATCGACGACAACGACAAAAGTTGTTCAATGTGCGTTTCTCTGCGTCATCTGCGGCTGCATTGCTCTTCTGGGCTTCTCTGCGTTTGCCTGCGCCATCTGCGGCCAATCCGCTTATCTGCGCCATCAGCGGCCGATTATTCTGCGGCATCCGCGGCACAGGCTTTCCGGAAATCAAAGGATATCCCAAGGCAAGGAGGAGATCGGGTGCAGACTCTGTCGGTGGACATCGGCGGCACTCACGTCAAGGCGTCGGTACTCGGGCCGCGCGGCCGAATGATTCACGAACGCATCCAGGCCGACACGCCGCATGATCTCACTCCGCGCGGCCTCGTCGAGATCATCGCCGGACTCGCCGAGCGGCTGCCACACTACGACCGCGTGTCCGCCGGCTTTCCCGGCGTGGTACACGACGGCGTGGTCCGCACCGCGGCCAATCTGGGCACGAAGCGCTTTGCCGGATTCAATCTCGAGCGCGCGCTCGCCAAGCGGCTCGGCGCGCCGGCGCGCGTCTGCAACGATGCCGACATGCAGGGACTGGGCGTAATTCGCGGGCGCGGCGTCGAGATGGTGATCACCCTCGGCACCGGCTTCGGCACCGCGCTCTTCCAGAACGGGCGCCTGGCGCCCCATCTCGAGCTGGCGCATCACAACTTTCGCCACGATCGCACCTACGAGGACGAGCTTGGCGACGCCGCGCTCAAGCGTGTCGGACGCGCGACCTGGATGCGCCGCCTCGTCGACGCGATCGCCGCGCTGCGGGCGCTGACCAGCTTCGATCATCTCTACGTAGGGGGCGGCAACTCGCGACTCGTGAAACTCCGGCTGCCGCGCGACATCACCGTCGTCGACAACAGCGCCGGCATCCTCGGCGGCGTCCGCCTCTGGCGACATGGCTCCGAGGAAGCTCGACAGCAAACGCGACGCAAGCGGTGAGCGAAGGCATGCGCTCTGCACGCACCGGCGCTCCACCCCGGTCGGAGCACAGCATGGACGAACATTCCCGCCGTAGCGAGCAGCAGGGCGACACGACACATGATCGCGAGTCGACAGGACAAGAGGCCGACGACTCGCGACAGCAATCGCGGCACGCGAACGAACGTCCGCATCTGACCCGGCGCGAGCGCGAGGAACGCTGGCCGATCGGGTAACGCGCCGCGTGGCCGCCATCGGGGCGCGAGCGACCGTTCCGCATCGCGCCTGAGTGACGAAGCCGACCGTGCGCGCTAACTTGTTCCGAAGTCCCGCCGCACTTTTTTCCCGACAACGGAACACCTCGATGACTGCCCACCGCCGCCGCGCCGTTCGGCTGCTCGTGGCGCTGGCGATCGGCCTTGCCGCGTGCCGCGGCGGCGGAGCGCCGGCGCAAGCCACGCGAATCGTCTGCGTTTCGAAACAGATCAACGAATTCATGTACGACATCGGCGCCGAGAGCCTGATCGTCGCTCGCGACCTGACGTCGATCTATCCGCCGCAGATTACCTCGCTGCCTTCGGTCGGCTACCACCGCGCGCTCAGTGCGGAAGGCATCATCTCGATGAAGCCGACGCTCTTTCTCACCGACGGCAACGTTGGCCCGCAGCCGGTGCTCGACCAGCTCAAGAAGGTTGGCATTCCAATTCTCGTCATCAAGCCGGGCTCGACGCTCGACAGCGCACAGCTGCTGATGCGGGATCTGGGGCAGCGATTCCATCGCGAGTCGACGGCGGACAGCCTCATCAGTGCCTGGAACGCCGGCATGGATTCGGTGTTCGCCGACACGGCTCAATGGCACGCCGGCAAGCGTCCGCGCGTGCTCATGATCCACTTCGGCCAGATCGCGAACAACTATCTCGCGCTCGAGCGCGGCGGTGTCGCCGATCAGATGCTGCACTGGGCGGGCGCCGAGAACGCGATCGATTCGGTGGGCGGTATGGCCCGTCTGACGCCGGAGCTGATCGCCAAAGCGGCGCCGGACATCATCATCGCCACCGACGTCGGATTCGACCGGTACGGGAGCGCGGAGAAGTTCGCGACGATGCCAGGCGTCAGTCTTACGCCCGCGGGCAAGTCGCTCCGCATCTATCGCCTGCCGGAGGACTACATCATGTACTTCGGGCCGCGGACACCGGAGGGTGTGCGCAAGCTGGCGGCCTGGTTCCACCCGTCGGGCGGCGCCACAACCACGGGCGCAGGACGTTGACGATCCGCGGCTTGGGCAGGTGATGCTGCGGCGCCTCAGCTTCGGCCAGATCTATCTGCTGTTCGGCGTATTGCTCGTTGCCGCCGTCGTGGCGTCGGGGTGCGTCGGCGCATTCACCTACACGCCGCACCGCATTGCCACGCTGGTCGGCGAAGCGCTCGGCTGGATCGCCGCGCCGCCAGGCGACACCCTCGATCGCAATGTATTTCTGCAGCTCCGGCTCCCGCGCGTGGTGCTCGCCGGCGTCACCGGCGCGGTGCTCGGAGTTTCCGGAACTCTAATGCAGGGACTCTTTCGGAACCCGATCGTCGAGCCGGGACTCGTCGGTACGTCGTCAGGCGCCGCGCTCGGCGCGTCGTTCGTGTTCGTCTTCGGATCGACCGCATTCACGCGCCCGCTCGGCACCCTCGGCGTACCGCTGTTCGCGTTTGCCGGCGCCTTTGCCGCCACGATGCTGGTGTATCGGTTGTCGACCTCGTTCGGCAAGGTGAATGTGCTGACGCTCTTGCTCGCGGGCATCGCCGTGAACGCCGTGTGCGCGGCGGGCACGGGTTTCCTGTCGTACATCGCTCGAGATCCGCAGGCGCGCAACATCACGTTCTGGAACCTCGGCACCTTCACCACGGCCGAATGGCGCGGCGTTACGCTCGTGTCCGCGTGCTTCATCGCGTGCTTCCTCTGGTCGTTGCGCTACGGCAAGTCGCTGAACGCGCTCATGCTCGGCGAGGACGAGGCGGCGTACCTCGGGATCGATCCGCGGCGGCTCGTCTGGCAACTGCTCGTCGTCAATACCGTGATGGTCGCGGTGGCGACGGCGATGGTCGGCGTCATCGCCTTCATCGGGCTCGTGGTGCCGCACCTGCTGCGCATCCTGCGGTCGTCCGATTACACTTTTCTGCTCCCCGGCTCGGCGATTCTCGGCGCGTTGCTGATGGAGCTGATCGATGTCGTGGCGCGCGTCGTCATTCCACCGGCGGAGCTGCCGATCGGCATCATCACCGCGCTGATCGGCGCGCCGATCTTTCTCTCAATCCTGCTGCGGCAGCGCGGCATGCACGGCACCGGCGCGCCCGGACTCGATGGTTGAGGCGCTGGAGATCGCCTACCGCGTCGGTGGCACGCGGATTCTCGACGGCGTGACGGCGCGCTTTCGCGACAACGCGTTCAACGTCATCCTCGGACCGAACGGCGCGGGCAAGTCGACGCTGCTCAAGATCGCCAGCGGTCTGCTGCATCCCACGAGCGGCGAGGTACGCTACGACGGCCGGGCCATCGGCAACTACGACCCGGAAGCGCTGGCGAAGATGCGCGGCGTGTTGTCGCAGCACGTCGAGCTGGCCTTTCCGTTGCCCGTCGAGGACGTCGTGCTGATGGGCCGGTATCCGCATTACGGTCGTGCGCCGTCCGCGCACGACCGCGCGATCGTCGCCGAAACGCTCGCGCTGGTCGGAATGCACGAGAAGCGCGCGCAGCCGTATCCGACGCTGTCGGGCGGCGAGCAGCAGAAGGTGCAGCTCGCCCGGGTGCTATCACAGATCTGGAATGACGTTGAGCCCCGAGGGCCCGTCTGTCTGTTTCTGGACGAGCCGACCTCGAGCCTGGACATCCATTATCAGCTGGCGCTGCTCGAGATCGTTCGCGCGTTCCGGGAGCGGCGCTGCACGATCATCGCAATCCTGCACGACCTGAACGTGGCCTCGCGGTATGGCGACGCGTTCTTTCTGCTCGAGCGCGGCCGGCTCGCGCTCGAGACTGATTCGGCCGACGCCATTCCACTTGGCCTGATCGAGCGCGTCTTCCAGGTTCGCGCCGAGCGAGTGCCCGGAACGGGCACTGCGGCGGCGACCTGGCAATTCCGGTTGTGAGCCGCCGAGTGGCTTAGATCCGGGGCGCGGCGGTTCTGCGGAAAACCGCCCAGGCAATCGCCAGCGCCGGCGGCAGCGCCAGTCCAATCACGGCGCCATTCACCTGCGCCGAGATCCCGACGACGTGCAGCAGCAGGGCAATCACACACAGCGCCGCGAGACCATAGGCAAAGATTCGCGTCCACAGCACGGCGCGATGCGACCAGAAGTAGATCACGGCGAGCACCGCGAGCACCAGCCACAACGGGTTGAACAGCAGCAAATTCTCATTCGAGTGCGCGAACACGTGGTCCGTCACCGTCCATAAGAGCGTGAGCAGCATACCGAGCAGGCCGGCGACGAGTGACCAGACGCAGAAGATCACGGCCGCCGTGATCTGTGCGGCCCTGCTTCCGCGGTGACCGGCCTCGCCCAGCCAGACGAACAGCGCGCAGAGGATCAGCCCGGGCGGAAGCAGCCAGAGTATCATGTGCGGCGGCGCCGTGGGCTCCGGCGGCCGATTTGCGCGGAAGAGTACGCGTTCGTTGCGCACGAGTGGATGCAGCGTGCCGGCGCTGTCGCGCACCTGCACGGTTGCGACGAAATCGTGCAGCTGCTTTGGCAGAAACATCGTCTGCCACTTCGTGAGGTTGCGGTCGGCCGGCTCGCCGAGCCCGATGTCGACGCCGATCTCCACCGGAACGCCGCTCTGCATCAGCCGCAGCGTGTGCCAGCGGTACGTCGTTCCGGTCAGTTGCTGCGCCTGCGTCCGCAGCTGCCCTCCGAGCGCGCGATCGATGATGTCGCGCACCCGCGTCGAGCAGTTGTCGCGGTAGTAGTCGTAGCGATAGTTGATGTTCTCCGGCAGCGCATTCTGCTGGATGATGTGCAGCACGGAATCCGTCTGGGCCGCCGTGAGATCCAGCTCCTGCGCGAGCACCGACCGATTCCAGTAGTGGTACTCGTACATGATGCCGCCCATCGAGTCGCCGCCCATGGCGTAGAGCATCGTGCCCTGGAGGAAGCGGGCGATGAAGTGCGGCTGCGCAAAGCTGAACACGCCCCAGTTGAACACGGTGTCGCGTCCACTCACGTTGTCGTGCAGCCAGATCGCGTTGTGCCCGAACAGCTCCCAAATGTTCTCGCCGTTCCCCATCGTCAGCATCGACACGGTGACGTTCTTTCCGGAGTCGTGCAGCGGGTCGGCGCCGCGAGGCGCGAAACCGTACGGCGTAGCTTGAGCGGCCGCGGCGGCCGGAATGAGGACGGCCAATAGCAAGCGGAACAGGGCGCGGAGCATGGCCGGAAACTACGCGCCTCGCCTTCATTTTGCATCGCTCCGCGTGTGGAGAGTCATGCTGGAGGAGCAATGCCCTGGATGCGACACACGGACGACGACAGAGACGACCACGCCCGGCGCGAGCTGTCGGCGGGCCTCAGGAAATTGGCGAAACGACTGGATTCGCCGGACGATCTCGATCCCTTGATCCACAAAATCGGCGATGCGCGATTCGTGCTGCTCGGCGAAGCCTCGCACGGCACGTCCGAGTTCTATACCTGGCGCGCCGAGCTGTCGAAGCGGCTGATCGCCGACCACGGATTCACCTTCATTGCGGTGGAGGGCGATTGGCCGGACTGTTACCGGGTCAATCGGTATGCGCGCGGCCTTCCTGATTCCGGCACCAGCGCGCACGACGTGCTGCATGCGTTCGAGCGCTGGCCAACGTGGATGTGGGCCAACCGCGAGATCGTCGATCTCGTCGAGTGGATGCGCGAGCACAACCGCGGCCGCGCTCCCGAAGCGCAAGCGGGCTTCTACGGGCTCGACGTCTACTCGCTCTGGGATTCCATGCACGTGGTGATGGAGTATCTCCAGCGCATCGATCCGAAGCTCGCGGCGGACGCCCGCCGCGCCTACAACTGCTTCGAGCCGTATGCCGAAGATGCGCAGGAGTACGCGCGCGCCACGGCCCTCGTGCCAACGTCGTGCGAGGACGAAGCGGTGGCCGTGCTGCGCGAGCTCCGCACCAATGCCGCTCGTTTCGCCGAGGACGGACGCGAGGGCTACTTCAACGCCGAGCAGAATGCGCTCGTCGCGCGCAATGCGGAGCTGTACTATCGCACGATGGTGCGCGGCGGACCGGACTCGTGGAACGTGCGCGACCATCACATGGTCGAGACGCTGCAACGACTGGTGCAGCATCACGGGCCGCAGACGCGAGCCATCGTCTGGGAGCACAACACGCATATCGGCGACGCACGATTCACGGACATGGCGCGCGCCGGCATGGTGAACGTCGGCCAGCTCGTGCGCCAGGCGCACGAGCGCGACGGCGTATGCCTGATCGGCTTCGGCTCGCATCGCGGCACGGTGATCGCCGCGGACGAGTGGGGCGCACCGATGGGGCGCATGCACGTGCCGCCCGCCAGGGAAGGGAGCTTCGAGGACGCAATGCACGACGCCGACATCGGCGATTCGCTGCTGCTGTTCGACGGCAGCAACGATGGCGGCGTGCCCGGGTTCGATCGGCCGCTCGGGCATCGCGCGATCGGCGTGGTGTACGACCCGCGCCACGAGCGATGGGGCAACTACGTGCCGACGATCGTTCCGCGCCGGTACGACGCGATGCTCTACATCGACGAATCGCGCGCCGTGGACCCGCTGCACATGCCGGTGCATGTCGACGGCGAGGTGCCGGAGACATATCCGAGCGGCGTGTAGCGCGTGCGCTGATTGTGCCGGGCGCGCCAATGCGCACCCGGCACGCTACTCGTACAGGTCGTCCAGCTTTGCGGCGGCCAGCTCGACGAGGTAGCCGGCGATCCGATCGACCGCGGCGCTCACGTACATCTCGCCCTTCGTCGCCGTCGCCCGCGACGGGTCGCCGATGCCCGTGTCGTCGGTGACCTCGGTCCAGCGCCGCGGCGCCCAGGCCCAGCCCTCCCGAATGCCGCGCAGCCGCCACGCCCGGGCGCGTCCGCCGCCGGCTTCCTCGAGCGGGCGTACCATCTCCGGCGCGAGGTGCAGCATGGCGCTCGTCTCGGCCTCGCCCGCGTGATCGCCCGGCTGCTCGATGTACGCCCGCGTGTCGACGCACGACCACCAGTTGATCGTGCTCAGAAAGACGCGCGTGGCGGGCTGAAGCTCGCGGATGATCTGGCGAAAATCGTTACCGCCGTGCGCGTTGAGGATGAGCAATTTGTGAATGCCCTGGCCGTCGAGCGACGCGACGATGTCGCGCAGCACCGCCGCCTGGGTGCTCGGATTCATGTTCAGGCAGAGCGGAATGTCGAGTTGTGTCGTGTTCACGCCGAATGGCACGCCGGGCAGGACGACGACGCGCGCTCCGGCGGCCCAGGCCTGCTCCGCCGCCCGCGCCGCGACCCGCTCGGCCTGGACCGTGTCCGTCGCGTACGGCAGGTGGTAGTTGTGCGCCTCGGTGGCGCCCCACGGGAGCACCGCCGCCTGGTACTTCGTCTCGCGCACCTCCCGCCAGGTCGACGCGGAAAGCAGATATGGACGCGACGTCATGTCGGCGGCGGTTCCGCGGCACGCTGTCGGCGCGACGCCGCGATCACCGCGTCGACGCTCCACAGCCCTCCGCCGGCGAAAATCAAATAGAAGAACACGAAACAGAGCACGATGGCATTGTCACCGCCGTTCTGAATCGGAAACAACCCGCGGTGGTTGTGCACCTGGAAGTAGGCGACGGCCATCTCGCCGGACGTGAAGAACGCGGCGACACGGGTGAACAGCCCGAGCAGCAGACACAGACCGCCGAACGTTTCGATGACGCCGGCCAATCCGGTCTGCGAGATCAGCACGAGATGGTGCGGGCCATTGCCCGGTGGAAATCCGAACAACTTCTGCGTTCCATGCTCGATGAATACGAGTGCCGCGGCAATGCGCAGCAGGCTGAGTATGCGACTGGTCCACAACGGGCGGGCAGGTTCGAAAATCGTCACTACATCCTCGTCTTGATGGCCTCAGAGTGCGAAATGCGAATGCGATCCGGTGGGTTCCCGAAGAATAACCGCTCCGGACACCACGCCGTCGGGCACGGCTCGTGCGACACACATTGCTCTACCCTCGACAGGAGTGCACCATGGCGGACCAGGACCGGAACAACGGCGATCAGAAGGTCGACATTCCCGACCACAAGATCCCCGCGGGCGACAAGGGCAACGACAACAGCGAGTGGCTTCGCGATCAGACGGGTGAGGACCACAACCTGAGCGGCTCGAGCACGTACCGCACCTTGCCCGATCAGCCGGAGAACGATCGCGAGACCAGTCAGCAAAGCGACGGGGAAGGCGATCAGTCGCGCTCCTCGAACCGCTGAACGACTCGGGTGGCGGCGCAAGCGCGCCGCCACCCGCTGTTCCACTGTTCCACGGCGGGGCGCCCGCCATGGCGAGCACTTCTCCTGAGCGGCGCGTATATTCGTCAGCCCGTTCCGCCCCCCGCTGGAGATTCTGCATGCGTCGCTCGTCTCTCGCCCGCCTCACCGCCGGCTGCGCGCTGGCCCTGGCGTTCCCCTCCGTCATTCTCGCCCAGCAAACCGGTGCGACTGCAACGCCGCAAGGCATCGCGCGCACCGACCCGGGCGTCAAGAAGACCCTCGGCTTCACCGACATCGGCCGCTGGAACCGCATCAACAACGCGACGCTGTCGAACGACGGCAAGTGGATGGCGTACATCTACCAGCCGAACGAAGGC
>JAICKA010000119.1 GCA_025928185.1 Gemmatimonadaceae bacterium | reverse complement strand
GCCGATGCCGATGCCCATCACGAACACCGCGCCGCGATCGGGATGCGCCTCGTCGACGTCGTACAGCACCAGCTTGCGATGGTCGCGCATCAAGTTGTCCGGCGTGAACGGAATGCCCGGAATGATGTGGCCACTGCGAAACGAGAAGTCCGTTTGATGCGCGACGTTCACGTGCACCTTGATCGTGTTGCGCAGCCATTTGCCGGCGTCGCCCGACGCCCGCGCATCGCGCTGCAATCGCCACGACGCGGCAATGGCGGCGCGCAGCTCGGCCTGGCGTTGGAGCAAATGCTTCTCGCGCGTGCCGTCGTCGCCCGCGAGGTGCATCGACGCGTGCAGCGGATCGGCGAGGATGGTGAGCCACAGCCGTCCGTCGGACACCTCGTAGTAGTACTGGTCGTGCAGGATCATGTACATCGGAAACACGCCGGTGCTGTCGTACCGCCTGACGGCCGCGGTGAGCGCCGGGAAGTATGCGTCCGCCACCATCGTGTAGCCGACGTTGTCGATCGTGCGCGTGAACCACGACCGCCCCATGAACTCGTGCGTCCACAACACGTGGTACTCGCGCGCGGCGAGAATGGAGCGTGCCACCTCGACCGCCAGATCGGTGCTCCGCATGTATGTCAGGTCGTTGCCATCGGTGAACGGATGGCCGACGACCCGGCCAATGAGAGAATCCACCTGCGCTTGTTCGTCGTACTGGTCGAACGTCAGGGCCAGATCCATCGGCAGCCAGATGCGCCGCGAGTCGCGCTGCGCGACGATGCGGCGCATCGGTGTAGTGACTGCCTGCAGCCAGGCGGCGAATGCGGACAGCGTGGCCGGTTGCCGTGCTGGCGCAACGCCGGATGAGTCGCGCAGCCACCGATCGAAGTCCACGGTGGCGCCGCCGGCGAGCCGCGCAACGTCGACGTGCTTCGCGCGGCCGAACACCGAGTCCACCGGAATGATGATGCGATCGAGCACCGCCGTACGCGCGCGTAGCGCGGCGGCCGCTGCATGCGCGCTGTCGACAGTCGTTGCGAAGAGCTGCTCGAGCGCGACGCGCGACCGGTCCATCGCGGCGCGATAGCTCGTTGCCTTCGTCACGTGCAGCGCCGCGCTGGAGTAGAGATTCGAGTACGCGGCGATCGCCGTGGACGCCGATTCGATGTCGCGCGCCAGCCGCTGCGCCGCGGCGTCGTTCGCCGCAACGATCCGCTCGCGCGGCTGCGGCGGATCGGGAATCGTGATCGTCGTATTGCGCGGACGCGTGCGGCCGGCGAGCGGATCGAACAGTGGCGCGGTGAGGCCGATGCGCACCGTCTGCCCGCGCTCGGGAATCCAGTCGACGCGCACCATGGAGCCGCGGCCGAGTATGCCGCCGCGGCGGATGGCGCTCTGCCAGCTCACGATGGTGTTGACGCGGCCGTGCCGAATGTCCCAGTCCGCGCCGACGCTGGTGGCGAAGATGCGCGACGTGGCCATCGCGCGGAGTCCCGCGTCGCCCAGGCCGCCGATCGTTCCGTATCCTTCGACGGTGCCGCCGAGGAAGCCGAGGACCGGGTTGAGCGCATCCATCGGCGGCTTGCTGATCGCGCGGAAGATGCCGTAGCTGAACGTGGCGCCGGAGTGGCCGCCGCTACGCTGCGTGAATGCCGTGCCTTGCGCGGTGAGCTGCTGGTGCCAGATCGGGGGTTGGCCGATCGAGTAGACGGGCGGGGCAGGGCGGAGCGTGTCGGCCGTCTGGGCGAGCAGCGGACAAACGTGCGTCAGGAGCGCGGCGGTCAGTGCGCTCGCCGTGAATGAACGGATCATGGCTGGCTCGAGGGCAATTCATGCGCCCGAGCCAGCTAAAGCTGCAATCCGCTCGGCTCAGCGACCTGCGTGATCGGCGCCGGCGCGCGCCTGCTCGAGCGCGCGACTGCCTTCGATCTGCGTTTCCCGCACGTCGTCCTCGGCCTCGAACATCTGCCGGATCTCGACGTGTCCCTGCCACGCCGGCCAGTGCTTGCGGTGCAGCTCCATGAACTTGCGGGCTTCCGCGAGCGCTTCCTCTCTCGACTTGAAGTCGTAGATCGAGAATCCGCCGATCACTTCCTTGGCTTCGGTGAACGGGCCGTCGGTCGTGATGACCTTCCCGTTGACGATCCGCACTCGCGCGGCCGACGACGTGGGGCGGAGCCCGCCGTACGACACCAGCCTGCCCGACTTCGTGTCCTGCTCGATGAGGCGTCCGATCTCTTCGAACAGTGCGGGCGGCGGCGGTCCGGCGGCGCCGTGGTCTTCGGGGCCTGATACGATGAACATGTAGCGCATGGTGATGTCTCCTCGGGCTGTTGAACGTACTGACGGTCGACGGGGTGTGTCGACTGCTTACTCATACGTCGAATGAGGCTGGGAGAAATCGACATCGTATGAAATCGACATCGCTGTGGTCGGCGTGCATCTCTCTACCGCAACATTCCCTCAACGCTTGATTGTATCAACGGTTGAGGTTATTCTGCTCGGCGTGGCACTCGATGATAAGGAGCTCGACATCCTTCTCGGGACGCTGGACGTCCTGGTCCTCAAGACCCTGTCGTGGGGTCCGAGCCACGGCTACGGCATCGCCCGCTGGATCCGCCAGAGCTCGGGCGAAACCTTCCGTGTGCTCGACGGCGCGCTGTACACGTCGCTCCATCGCCTCGAGGAGCGCGGGGCAGTGGAGGCTACCTGGGGTCACGCTGAAAACGGCAAACGCGCCAAGTTCTATTGGCTGACGGCTGCTGGGCGGCGCGAGCTGCGGTCGGCAGCTGCCGAGTGGGAGCGATACGTCACAGGCATGGCTGGCGTGCTCTCAGCAGTGCCAAGAACAACATGACTCCGGAGCGCTGAAGCATGCCGCATCCGAATCGCTGGTCGTCATCAGGACCGAACTGGCGGCGATATCTTCGCTTCTGGCGCGCCAACGTCGCCGGCGATATCGACGACGAGCTCCGCTTCCACTTCGAGTCGCGATCCGAAGAGCTGCGGGCGCTCGGCGTGCCGCCCGACGAGATCGAGCGAATCATTCTCGCGGAGTTTGGCGACGTCGCAACCACGCGGCGGCGGCTCCGGCAAATCGGAGAGCGGGTCGAGCGCCAGCGCGAGCACGCGTGGTGGTGGCACCAGATCGTGGCGGACTTCAGCTACACGATCCGTGGGCTACGTCGGCACCCGAGCTTCGCGATCGCCGTGATCCTCACGTTGGCTCTGGGGCTCGGTGCCAATGCGGCGATCTTCTCCGTCGTCGATCGCATGCTCTTCCGCGCGCCGCCGATGATGCATGCATCATCGCGCGTGCACCGCGTGTACATCCACAGCGCAAATCCGGGGCAGGGGCCGCACTACCTCGAGCAGTTGCCGTACGCGGAATACCTCGATCTCACGAGGTCGACTACCTCGTTCGATCGCACGGCGTTGTACCGCAACCTGGATCTGGCGATCGGCATCGGTGACGACGCGCGCGAAGTGCCGGTCGGCGAGGTCAGCGCGAGCTTTTTCGGATTCTTCAATGCTCCACCGGTGCTCGGCCGCTACTTCACTGTAGGCGAAGACGCGCCACCGAGTGGAACGCCCGTCGTCGTGTTGAGCTACGGTACCTGGCAGACGCGCTACGCTGGCAGCCCCGACGTACTCGGAAAGACGCTGCAAGTCGGACCGACGCTCTGCACCGTGATCGGCGTTGCGCCGCGCGGCTTCGTCGGAACGTGGCCCGATCGACCACCCGCGGCGTTCATCCCGTTCGCCACATTCGCTGCCGGCATGCGAGTACCCTCATTCGTACATGGCGGCTGGACGGGCTATGGCGCCGGGCTGGCATCGATGCTCGTCGAGCGAAAGCCGAACGTCACCAACGCGATGGCGAATGCGGACCTGACGCACGCCGCCGCGCTGAGCCTGAGGGCCGAGGACGGGAATCGGGCAGGCAAACCGTCACCGGAGCAGTACGCAGTGGCCGGGTCTGTCCTCGCCGAGCGTGGCCCGAATCAGACGATAGCGGCGCGCGTCGCCGAGCTAGTGGGTGCGATGGCGCTCCTCGTGCTCCTGGTTGCCGCCGCGAACGTCGCCAACCTGCTGGTCGCGCGCGCACTCCGACGCCGGCGAGAAGTGGCCGTGCGGCTTACGTTGGGCGCGAGCCGCGGCCGCCTGTTGTCGCAGTTGCTCGTCGAGAGCCTGACGCTCGCGGTGCTCGGTGGCGTGATCGGACTCGTCGTTGCGCAGTCGGCCGGCTCGCCACTGCGGCGCGTGTTCCTGCCGGTCGGAGAATCCGCGCCGGTGATCGCTGATGAGCGAACACTCATCTTCGTCGCGGTCGCGGTGATCGCCATCGGCGTGCTCGCCGGTCTGGCTCCGGCCGCGCTGGCACAGCGCTCGGCGTTCACGAGCTATCTCAAGCTGGGCGCATACTCCGGCACCATCCGCAAGTCGCGGTTGCGCGCGGCGCTGCTCGTCATCCAGGCCGCGCTCTCGGTGCTGCTCCTCGTCGGTGCCGGTCTCTTCGTGCGCAGCCTCGAGAACGTTCGCCGCGTTCCACTCGGCTTCGATGTGGCGCCCGTGCTTCGCGTGAGCCTCAAGATGCGCGGCCATGCGCTCGATAGTACGCAGGCGGTCGGCTTGAGAAATCGGCTGCTGGCGACCGCGCAGCATGTGCCCGGCGTGGAGCGCGCCGCGCTCAGCGCGATGCTCCCATTCGACGACAGGTGGCAAGCTTCGATCTTCCGCGCTCCGGCGGCTGATCGCGACGTCGTGCGGCACGGCGACTTCAACATCAACTGGGTCTCGCCGGACTATTTCTCCGCGATGGGCATGCGGATCGTTCGCGGGCGCGGCTTCGACCGGAACGACGCCGCCGGTGCACCAGGGGCCGTGGTGGTGAGCAGCGCGATGGCAAACCTGCTGTGGCCCGGCAAGGACGCGATCGGCCAGTGCGTGCAGCTGGACCTCGACCGGGAGTGTCGATACGTCGTCGGGATCGCCGCCGACATCAAGAACACGCGGCTCAGCGACGATCCGGGACTGGTCTATTACGCTGCCGCTGCACAGTACCTGCCGCAGTTCACCGGCCTGGTGCTGCGCATGCAGGATGATGCTGGGGGCCAGGTGGATGTCGTGCGGCGCGCGCTGCAGCGCGAGATGCCCGGCGCGTCCTATGTGACGGTCACGCCATTTGCCGAGCTGTTTGGCGTCGAGACGCACTCGTGGCAGCTCGGCGCGACGATGTTCGTGGCGTATGGCGTTCTCGCGCTCGTTCTGGCAGCCGTTGGGTTGTACAGCGTGATCGCCTACGATGTGGAGCAGCGCACCCACGAAGTGGGCGTTCGCAGCGCGCTCGGCGCGACACCCTGGGATATCGTATGGCTGGTATTACGACAGGGACTCCGGCTTGCCGCCGTCGGCATCGCCATGGGTGGAGCGGCGGCGCTGATTGTGTCGCGGCAACTCGCACCGCTGCTGTTCGAGATTTCGCCGCGCGATCCGCTCGTGTACGGGCTGGTGGCCGCCGCGATGCTCACCGTCGCCGCGGTCGCGAGCTTCGTCCCGGCACGCCACGCAGCGTCGGTCGATCCCACCGTGGCATTGCGCTCGGAATGAAACTTCGGCGCCGTCCGCACCTTCACTCGAGCAGCGGCGCCAGTCCCAGCTCGATGGTCCCCGCAACGCCAATCGCCAACCCGGGCAGCGACACGGTGATGCGGCCGGTGTTGTGGTCGTACGTGCCGGAATAGGAGAAAGGCGCGGCGCTCGAGTGAAACGTCAGCGTCGATCCCGACCGGTCGTATGTGCCGACGTCGGAGAGAAACGGCCCGGACGCCGATCCGTTCACCGAGCCGTCGATGGTCGCCGTGTACGTGTCAGTGCCCGTGGCGCCGAGCTGCAATGTTCCGTCCTCCACGATGACCGGCCCGAGTGAGGCGCTGGTGAGTGTGACAGGAAGCGATTGGCCATTCACCGTCAACAAGCCGTACCCTCCAACCTCCGAATGATCCTGGACGTCGGTCGCGCTCGAGCAGGAGGCGGTGAGCGCGGCGATCGCGCACGCCGCGAGCGCGCGTCGAATCCACGAGCCGTTCCGGGAATTTCCAGGCACGTACATCGGTCCTCCAGAGTGTATCCGCTGGTTGAACGATACCCGGTTCTGGCGGGCCGATCGACCGGAGGCGACTATTGGTGCGCCGAGTCTGCTTCCGAGTCCGAGACATTCCATGCTCTTCACTTCGATCGTCTTCGCCCTCGTCGCCGCGGTCGTTCCCCATGCGACCGCGGCGACGCCCCCCACGCTCCCCGACTCGATCGTTCATCGCATCGACTCGGTCTTCGCGCGCTACGACCGCCCCGATGTTCCCGGCTGCGCCGTCGGCGTCTATCAGAACGGCGCGATCGCTTTCGAGAAGGGCTACGGCTCGGCAAATCTGGAATACGGCATTCCGATTTCGCCGACCACGCAGTTCATCATGGGCTCGGTGACGAAACAGTTCACCGCCGCGGCAATCGCACTCCTCGTCGATCAAGGCCGCATCTCGCTCGACGACGACGTGCACAAGTACATCCCGGAGCTGCCGGACTACGGCCAGCGCATCACCATCAACGAGCTCGTACACCACACGAGCGGCCTGCGCGACTTCTGGGCGCTCGTCGAAACCGCCGGCATGCGTCTCGACGACACCTACGCCGTGTCCGACGTGCTCGACCTCGCCGCGCGACAGAAGCATCTCGAGTTCAAGCCGGGCACGGAGTACGACTACAGCAACACGGGCTACGTCGTACTCGGCGAGATCGTGCGCCGCGTCTCCGGCGAGTCGCTTGCCCGCTTCGAGGCCGATCAGATCTTCGGCCCGCTCGGCATGACCCACACCCATTTCCAGGACGATCATACCGTGATCGTGCCCGGCCGCGCTTATGCCTACGCTCCGCGCGACAGCGGCTGGCGCATCGACGTGTGGAACAACGACATCGTCGGCCAGGGCGGTCTCATGACCACCGTCGAGGATTTGCAGAAGTGGGATGAGAACTTCTACACCGGTCGCGTCGGCGGCCCGCGCTTCCTCGCGCTCCAGCTCGAGCAGGGCCGTCTGGCCAACGGCACGGTGTTGGCCTACGCGTTCGGGCTCGAGGTCGGGAGTTACCGCGGACTGAAGCTCGTCGAGCACACCGGGAGCACCGGCGGCTATCGCACGATCATCAGCCGCTTTCCGAGCGTGCACACGAGCGTCGTCGCCCTCTGCAACGTGAGCAACATCAACACGACCACGCTGTCGCACCACGTCGCCGACATCGTGCTCGCGTCTTCGTTCACGGCACCTCCGCCGGCGCGACGCGTGCCCAATGCCGCACGCGCGCGCCAGGCGTCCGCGTCAGCACTGTCCATGGCCGACGCCAAGCGGTTCGCCGGCCGCTATCACTCCGACGAGCTGGACGCGACGTTCGCCATCCGCGATTCGGCAGGCACGTTGCTCCTGCAGCGGCCGCGCACCAAGCCGGAGACGCTCGTGGTGACGGGCCCGCAGGCGTTCCGCGGCGGCAATCTTGTACTCACGTTCAACGCGACCGGCTTCACGCTCGACGCGGGGCGCGCGAGAGGGATCGAGTTCGTGAGG
>JAICKA010000238.1 GCA_025928185.1 Gemmatimonadaceae bacterium | reverse complement strand
GATCTCGCGGCGTCGGTGTTCACGTCGAACACGGCGCACTTGCGCGGCAAGCCGGCCGTGACGACGGAAGCGGGCGCCGTCGGCATTCCCACCGAGGAAATGGTGCAGATCAACGCCGACGGTGCGTTCCGCGTGCTGCGCTACCTCGGCATGCTGCCCGGTGCGGTCGAGCTCGTGCAGCGGCCGCGATGGATCGATCCGTCCGTGGTACTCACGAGTCCGCAAACGGGCACGTGGCATCCGTCGGTGTCGCCGGATCAGCACGTGAATCCCGGCGACTTGATCGGCCGCGTTACCGACTACTTCGGCGAAACGCTCGCGACGGTGACTGCCCCCATCGGCGGCGTTGTACTATACGTCGTCGCGTCGCCCGCGATGAGCACCGGCGAGCCGATCGGGATGATCGGCACCATCTCGGCGGAGCGCCCGGATCTGAGCGCCTGAGCTATCGAGGTCTCGCTCGCGGGTCGAGTGTGTCGCGCCGAATCGGCTTGGCTCGACGATGGGACGCGCACGACGGCGGAAACCGCCGAACGAGGCTCGAATCGCCTGCTACTGGCGCATCGAATCTCTCGCGCCAAACCCCAAAAGAGCATTTGGTTTTTCTATTCGTTCAATTCGTCCTTTCCGTGTCATCGGTGTTCCACCTGTTGCGGCTTGACCAGCATCATTTCAATGCGGAGAGTCGCGAAGCCGCGGAGAACGGCGGAGAACTGCGGAGAACGACTGAGAGGGTTTCAATGATCAACACCTCCAGCAACGCCCCTCCGCGCCTGCTCCGCAGTTCTCCGCAGTTCTCCGTAGCCCCTCCCCTGTCCCTGCGAGGTAGCCGGTGCAGCCGGATGCGCCGCCTCTAGGGCGCGATAGTCTCTCGCGCCACGCAGGCCCGAATGGAGTAGGCGGAGTAGGCGAAGTAGGCGGAGTAGGCGGAGTAGGCGGAGTAGGCGGAGTGGGGAGTTGCCCGGCACGCCGCTACCACAAACCCGATTCGGCGCGACACACTCGACGCAGCGAACGACGACCGCTCCAGCGCAACACCCCTCCGCGCATCGGGTATGACAGTGCGGAGGTGACGACATGACAATACTCAAAAGCGCCCTGAGCCGTATGGTGGCGACCGGCGCGTTCGCTGCCGCCGTGCTCGCCGCGCCGGCCGCGCTGTTTGCTTCCACTCCCGGAACGCCGCCGCGCCCAATCAGGGTCACCGAACAGGACATCGCCGCGTCGAATCAGAAGGTCGCCATGGCGTACAACGACCTGCTATCGATGTGGACCAACGATTTCGCGAAGATCGGCCAGCGCTTCGTCGCGCCCCGAATCGCCCGATACGACGACGACATCCTCACCGCGTGCGGCGTCATCAGCCGCAACAACGCGGAGTACTGTCCGCGCAACAATACCATCTACTACGACGAAGTGTTCGTCGCGGGAATGGCCAAGGCTGCCGGCCAGTCGCTCGGCACGGATGGCGACATGAGCGCTGTCGGAATCATCGCGCACGAGATGGGACACGCCGTCGCCATGCAGCTCGGCCATCAGTCGTCCAGCTCGTACGAGAACGAATCGACCGCGGATTGTCTTGCCGGCGCGTTTGCACAGCAGGCCGGACGTGAAGGGTCGCTCGAGAAAGGTGATCTCAATGAGGCGTTCTACGGCATGTCGATGGCGGGCGATCCCACGCCGCGATCCACCGGCAACGCGCGCGTCGACGCCATGATCCAGGCGCGCCTGGCGAAGCAGAGCCACGGCACGAAGGATCAGCGCATGCAGAATTTTCAGGACGGATTGAGCGGCGGCCCCAAAGCCTGTCTCGACGATTTCAGAAACTTGAATTGAACCATCCGGCGGCGAGGGCGCCGATCACCAGCGCCACGCCGTACGGCATCACGCGCTCGTTCGCCGCGACGATCGACTGTCGCGGCACGAGCAGGCTCACCGGCTTTTTCCGAATCGTGTTGACGAGGAGGACCATGGTGGCCGCGGCGTCCTTGCTCGACCGTCGCCAGACCAGCATTGCCAGCGCGAGCGCGCCGGCGGCGATTGCACCGGCCAGTGACGCACGCAGAACGCCGCCGACGCCGAGCCATGCCCCAACCGCGGCCATCAGCTTCACGTCGCCTGCGCCGATCCAGCGCAACAGATGAAACGGCAGCCAGACGATCAGCCCCACCGCAGCGCCGGCGGCGGCGAACGCCAGTCCTTCGCCGAGCGAGCGCGACATCATCGCGTACGCCAGCCCGCCAGCGGCAAGTGGCGCAACGACGCGATTCGGGATCCGGCGCACGCGAAAATCGGCAATCGCCGCGATCGCGAGGAGCACGGTGTAGATCGCGCCCGCCACGAGCGCGCCGAGCGTGTGTTGAAACATCCGCCCTCTCGGCCGCGCTCGGGTGGTCGCGCTTCAGGGTTTGAGAATCAGTCCGTTCGTCGCCGCGGTGACCAGTGTGTGGAGCTGCGGGCCGAACGTGTGTACGACGGCGAGCACGGCCACGGCGACCAGTGCGAGGAGCACGCCATACTCGGTGACCGCCAGCCCATCTTCGTTCTTCAGAAACGCGAGGACGCGCTGCATTGTCCTTCTCCTTCAACAGAGGGCCTGCGAGTGTGAGCTAAAGCACACAGCATGCCCGCTG
>JAICKA010000255.1 GCA_025928185.1 Gemmatimonadaceae bacterium | reverse complement strand
GTGTTGGCTGCCGCCTCGAGCCGTCGTCGGGCCTGATCCCATGCGCGCACTCCTCACCCTCGTAGCCCTGGCGTTCGGCTGGGGCTCGCAGCCCGTGCAATCCGGCAGCGCCGCCTCCGCGGCGCAGCAGCCGGCTGCCGACACCAGCATCTCGGTCGCTCGCGAGATCGAACAGCGGCGCGCCGCGGGCGACCGCCGCCTGCCGGATGCCTCGCATTTCACATTCGGCAACCGAACGATCGAAGCGGGTACGATCGTCGAAGGACCGGTGGCCGTCGCGCGCGGAACGCTCGACGTGTACGGCACTGTCGAGGGTGATGTCATCACGGTCGACGGCGACATCCGGGTCCATCCCGGCGCACGCATCACGGGCGACGCGTTCGCCGCGGCGGGAACGGTTTTGATCGAGGGCGGCGTGATCGACGGCGCCAAGCGGGTGATCGCGGCACCGGCGCCGGCGCTTCCGGTCGGCGCCGTTCGCGCACCGCTCACCGTGTGGCAATCCGTGAAGCTCGCCATCGGCTGCTTTGCCGTGCTGACGATCATCGGTCTCGGCGTGATGATCTTTGCCGAAGGCAATCTCGACGGCGTGGTGATCGCGCTGGAGCACGGCTTCGCGCGCGCATTCTGGCTGGGACTCGCCGGCCAGTTGCTCCTCGCGCCGGTGTTGCTCGTGCTGGTGGCGGCGTTGTTCATCACCGTGATCGGCGTGCTGCTCATTCCGTTCGCCATCGTGGCGTACGTCATCGCGGCCATGGGCGTGTTCACGCTCGGATTTCTCGCGGTCGCGCGGCTCACGGGTGGTGTGCTCGCGTCGCGTGCTGGCGCCGCCTCGCCGCGCGGGGTGCATCTGCGCGCGCTTATCACCGGCCTCGTGCTCTATGCGGCGCTCTGGATCGTGGCCGCGCTCTTCACGTGGAATCCGCTCGCTGGAGCCGTGCTCCGCACCATCGCGTTCGCGATCACGTGGGTGGCAGGCACGCTCGGATTCGGCGCGACGATCGCGTCGCGCGGTGGCACCCAGCGCGCGGGAATAGGCTCCGCGGGGCACGGGCCGCCGGACGAGCTGGGATGGCAGACGCCGACGCCGGTTGCCGGCGTCGCGGCCGCGAGCCGTCGCCCGGTCACGGCCGCGCAGTGACGCCACGGCTCAGGCCGAACATGGAATAACGCTTGCTCGGAGTCTTCGATCATCATGGTGATCAAGGGCTACCGCGTCGGGCCACTCCTCAAGAAGACGGGCAGCGAAATTGGCGCGGATCGAGTGACCACGCTCGCCGCGTCGGCCGCGTACAATTTCTTCTTTTCGCTCTTTCCGCTGCTGCTGTTCCTTGCCCCGCTGCTCAGCCTCACCGGCAACAAGGAGCAGATGGTCGGCTTTCTCGTCGGGCAGCTCACCTCGGTGCTGCCGCCGGATCAGGTGAAGTCGGTTCAGGATATTCTCACGAAGGTCGTGTTCGCGAAGAACGCCCCTGGGCTGCTGTCGATCGGACTCGTGCTCGCCGCCTGGTCGGGCTCGAACATTTTCGGAACGCTCATGGGCGCGTTGAACCAGGCCTACGACGTCACCGAAACCCGGTCATGGTTCAAGCAGCAGGGCATCCGGCTGTTCACGTTCGTCCTCGGCGGCATCATCCTCATCGCGTCGACCATCGTCTTTCTCGACGGCGAGGACGTCGCCAACTGGCTCGGCGGGCTGCTGCACCTCGGATCCGTCGCGATCGTGCTCTGGAAGATCGCGCAGTTTCCAATCGCCCTGGCCGGCCTCACGTTGCTGGCGTTCATGACGTACGTGCTGCTGCCGAACGTGCGGCAGCACAAAGGGCACGCTCTCAGCGCGTCGTGCGTGACGACGGTGCTGTGGGTGATCGCGACGCTGCTGTTCCGGATCTACGTCAACAATTTCCCGCCGAATTCCGCCTACGGATTGATCGGCGGCGTGATCATCCTGCTCACGTGGATGTACTACACGATGTTCGTCGTGCTCGTGGGCGGCGAGCTCGCGTCGGAGCTGCACCACGGCACCGGAGCGATCGCGCCGGAACAGGGCGCGGTGTACAGCGGCCGGATCGTCAGCGGCAGCGGACCGGGAAGCGCGTCGATCGAACGGAGCTGAGCAGGCGGTACCTCATCTGAACGGGGTGCGCCGGATAGCGCGCTTCCAGCGATAGGCTAAACGGCGCTCCGCTTCCAGCGCCCCATGCGCCAGAGCGTCGACATCGCGACGCCACGGCCGATCGCGGTCAGCGAGATC
>JAICKA010000209.1 GCA_025928185.1 Gemmatimonadaceae bacterium | reverse complement strand
GGCGACGATCTCTCCGCGAGTCTCGGAGACCGGCCGGGTGGGCACGTCCCTTGCCCGCCACGAGCGAGAACCGGCTCACGAGCACCTCGGTTACTCGGGACTCGGAACGACATTTTTGCTGCGGCTCGTCCGCGGGGCTTTCATGACCCGACTTTCCACGCGCTGGGCGGTAACGATCCCGCTCCTCGCCCTCGCTGTGTCCGTGCCGGCCGGTGCGCAGGAGTACTTCGGCCGCAACAAGGTCCAGTACGAAACGTTTGACTGGCGCATTCTCAAGTCGGAGCACTTCGACAACTTCTTCTATCCGCCCGAGTCGGTGACGGTGCACGACGCCGCGCGGATGGCCGAGCGCTGGTACACCCGTCATTCCGACACCTTCCGTCACGCGTTCGATCGCAAGTCGCTGATCTTCTACTCGGATCAGTCGGACTTCGAGCAGACGAACGTGATCAGCGAGCAGCTCGAGGAAGGCATCGGCGGCGTGACGGAACCGTTCCGCACGCGCGTGATCATGCCGTTCACGGGCATCTACGCCGAGAACAATCACGTGCTCGGTCACGAGCTGGTGCACGTGTTCCAGTACAACATCGCCGAAGGCACGCCGGGCGGCGGACTGCAGCGGCTGGATGCGCTGCCCGGATGGCTGATCGAAGGCATGGCGGAGTATTTCTCGCTCGGCCGCGACGATCCGCTCACGGCGATGTGGATGCGCGACGCCGTGATGCGCAACAAGTTTCCGACGATCAAGCAGATCACGACCGACCCGCGCTACTTCCCGTACCGCTACGGCCAGGCGCTGTGGGCGTACGTCGGCGGCCGGTGGGGCGATCGCGCCGTCGTCGACGTCTATCGCGCGGCGCTGCGCATCGGCTGGGACCAGGCACTCGTGCGCGTGCTCGGCGAGAGCCAGGATTCGCTGTCGAAGGACTGGGCCGCGGCCAACCGCGCGATGTATCTGCCGCAGATCGCCGGCCGCACGCGGCCGGACAGCATCGGCGCGACGCTCGTCAAGCTCGAGCACAGCGGCGACTACAGCGTCTCGCCGACGATCAGTCCCGACGGCAAGCTGTTCGCGTTCTTCTCGAGCCGCGACCTCTTCTCGATCGACCTGTTCGTCGCCGATGCGAATACCGGAAAGATCATCAAGCGGCTCGCCGGCCCGACGAGCGATCCGCACTTCGACGCGCTCAGCTTCGTGAACTCCGCCGGCGACTGGTCGCCGGACAGCAAGCACTTCGCCTTCATCGTCTACGCGGAAGGCAACAACGAGATCGCGATTTTGAACACGCAGTCGACCAATGTCGAACGGCGCATCAAGCTGCCGGGGATCGGCGCGGTGACGCACGTGTCGTGGTCGCCTGATGGACGCAGCCTCGTGTTCTCCGGCATTTCCGGCGGCATCAGCGACCTGTATCTGCTGGACCTGCAGGCCGGGACGATTCGGCAGCTGACGAACGACAAGTATGCGGACATTCAGCCGACCTGGTCGCCGGACGGCAAGACGATCGCGTTCTCGACGGATCGCGGTCCGCAGACGGATTTCAATACGCTTTCCTTCTCGCCGCTGCAGCTGGCGACGTACGATCTGGCGACGGGCCGCATCAGCGTGTTCTCGCCGTTCCCGAAAGGCAAGCACACCGATCCGCAATTCTCGCCGGATGGGCGCAGCCTGTTCTTCCTGTCGGACCAGGACGGTTTTGCCGACATCTACCGCCTCGACCTGGCGACGAGTCAGGTGTTCCGCTTGACGAATGTGGCGACAGGCGTGAGCGGCATCACGGTGTACTCGCCGGCGTTGTCCGTGTCGCGAGGCACCGGTCGGATGATCTTCAGCACGTTCCTCAATCAGGGCTTCGAGATCCGCGCGTTCGACGCCTCGCAGACCGGCGGTGCACCCGTGACGCCCGCTACGGTGGCGGCGGGTGAGGAACTTCCGCCGCCGGACGTGACGCACAGCCTCGTATCGAGCTACCTCGCCGACGCAACGACCGGATTGCCGAGCGGCGCCGATTTCACCGTGCATCCGTATCACTCGTCGTTCGCGCTCGACGCGATTGGTCAGCCGAGCATCGGCGTGGCGGCGGGCGGACCGTTCGGCACCGGCGTGGCGGGCGGCGTGTCGATGATCTTCGGCGATCAGCTGAGCGACCGGCAGATCTTCGCGGCGATCCAGGCCAATGGGACGGTCAAGGACATCGGCGGCGCATTGCAGTATGTGAATCTCCGCAACCGATGGAACTACGGACTCGGCGTCGAGCACATTCCGTATCTCACCGGCTACGTATTCCTCGACACGGCGACGGTGAACGGCGGCCAGGGGTACAGCGTGAACCAGATCCTGCAACGGATCTACATCGATCAGGCGATGGTGTTCACGCAGTATCCGCTGTCGACGACGCGCCGGATCGAGCTGACGGCGAACGTCACGCACTACGGCTTCGACACCGAGAATTTCCAGACGATCGTCGATCAGAACAACTTCATCGTCGACGAACGAGACATCAAACTCACGTCGGCGTACAAGCCGGTGTTCTTCGCGGAGCCGTCGGCGGCATTCGTCGGCGACAACTCCTACGCGGCGTTCACCTCGCCGGTGCAGGGCGAACGCTTCCGGCTGCAGTACACGCCGACGTTCGGCTCGACCACGTACCAGACCGCCCTGGCGGATTACCGGCGCTATTTCTTCGTGCGGCCGCTGACGCTCGCCTTCCGCGGCATGTCGATCGGCCGCTACGGCAGCGGCGCCGAGGACGTGACCACGACGTGGCCGATCTACCTCGGCGACGAAACGCTGATTCGCGGCTACGGCTACGGCTCATTCTCGAGCGACGAGTGCCAGTCGCCATCAGCGGGTCCCGTGGCGACAGGCTGCCCGGCATTCGATCGCCTGTTCGGCAGCAAGGTCGCCGTGCTGAACGCCGAACTGCGCATTCCGCTGTTCGGGACGGAAGGCTTCGGATTGTTGAACTTCCCGTATCTGCCGACGGAGATTGCGCCGTTCTTCGATGCCGGCGTGGCGTACACGAACGAGCAGGGCCCGGATTTGCGGCTCACGCGATTCGGCGATCGCATTCCGACGAACTGCTCGAGCGCGCCGACTGGTGCGCAGGCGCAGCAGCTCGCGTACTACCCGTGCACGGATCGCGTCCCGGTATTCAGCACGGGATTGTCGATGCGCTTCAACGTTCTGGGATACGCGATCTTCGAAGCGTACGTCGCGCATCCGTTCGAGCGTCCGACGAAGAACTGGGTGTGGGGATTCCAGTTGGCGCCGGGATGGTGATTGGCCCATGGTCCATCGCGGACTCGGCGCGAGGGTGAGTGTGGCGCGCTGAATCGGGTTGGATTGAATTGGGGACGCGGATTTTGCGGAAGCCGGCGGACGAGGCGCGAATTCGTTCCGAGCGACGCTTGGAGCTCCGCGTCTGTCACACGATGTCCGTCGCGGCACAACAGTCGGACTTGTGTGGCGCGACAGTGCGTC
>JAICKA010000058.1 GCA_025928185.1 Gemmatimonadaceae bacterium | reverse complement strand
GGTCCTGAAGCTGGAAGAGCTGCTTCAACGTCTGATCGGTGAGGACGTGCTGCTGGAAGTAGAAGCTTCCCCCGGCCTGGGGGGGGTGGCGCTGGATGCGGACCAGTTGGAGCAGATCCTGATCAACCTGGCGGTGAACGCGCGGGACGCGATGCCGGACGGCGGGCGCATTCTGGTGGAGACGGCGGAGGTGACACTGGACGGCCGGTACGCAGCGATGCACGTGGGCCAGGAGCGGATCGTGGTGCTGCCGGGCGAGTACGTGATGCTGTCGATGAGCGACACCGGATCGGGGATGTCGCGCGAGGTACAGGCGCGGATCTTCGAGCCGTTCTTCACGACGAAGGAGCCGGGCAAGGGCACGGGGCTGGGGCTGTCGACCGTGTACGGGATCGTGAAGCAGTCCGGCGGCCACGTGTGGGTCTATTCGGAAGTGGGCGAGGGGACAGTATTCAAATTATACTTTCCAAAAGTCGACCACGCGGCGGCGGCGCCGGCGGAGGAGTCGGCTCAACCGGCGGCGGGCGGCTCGGAGACGATTCTACTGGTGGAGGACGAGGACTCGGTGCGGCGGCTGGCGCGGCGGATTCTGCACCACCGCGGGTATCGGGTGCTGGAGAGCCGGAACGGGAAGGAGGCGCTGGAGGTGGCGACGCACCATCCCGGGTCGATCGATCTGGTGTTGACGGACGTGATCATGCCGGAGATGAGCGGGCGCGGGCTGGTGGAGCGGCTGCGGGCGGTGCGTCCGACGGCGGCGGTGGTGTACATGTCGGGGTACACGGCGGACGACGTGGTGCGGCGCGGGTTGTTCGAGCCGGGGTCCAAGTTCGTGCAGAAGCCGTTCGTTCCGGACGAGCTGCTCGGGGTGATCCGGGAGATGCTGGACGAGCACGCGGGAATGCGGCCGCTGGTTTGACCGTGCGTCAAACCGCCCGAGTCGAGACCTGAAACTCGGCGCGCGCATTCAGGCCATTCGCGCGAACGGTTTCCAATACTATCAAGGCGGAAAACGGCGGCACGCCGTGCCTTCGATACCAGATTGTGACAGGGCGCCCGCTTCTCACCGGCCGCCGGCCGCGCCAGCTTTCTCTCGAGCGACTCCCAGGCATTCGGCGATGGAGCCGGTAAGCGGCGCCCACTACGGCAACTTCATTCATCTCACCCTGGAAGATTGTGGGCATTCGGTCGTCTCACCTCGCGCTGACCGGCGGGGCGCCACCATGACCTCCGGCGCGGCAGTGACCGGCGAACGCGTGCTCGTCGTGGATGATGAGGCGGACATCGTCGCACTCGTCGCCTATCATCTCGTCAAAGCCGGCTACCGCGTCTCGACGGCGGCGAGCGGGCAGGATGCGTTGGCGGCGGCGCGCCAGGAGCGGCCGGCTCTGATCGTGCTGGATCTCATGCTGCCCGGCCTCTCCGGCTGGGACGTGCTCGAGCAACTCCGCGCCGCGCCGGCGACGCGCGACATCGCGGTGCTGATGCTCACCGCCCGGCGCGAGGAGCCGGACCGAATCCGCGGCCTTGCGCTCGGTGCAGACGACTATCTCACGAAGCCCTTCAGCCCACAGGAGCTGGTGTTGCGCGTCGGCGCCATTCTGCGGCGACTGAGCGCCGCGGGCGTCAATCCTGCCGACCTGCTCGTGCTCGGACCGATCTCGATCGATCGCGGCGACCACCGGGTTTCGGTCGACGGACAGCCGGTCGAGCTGACACCGACCGAATACAAGCTGCTGCTCATTCTCGCCGAACGGCGCGGGCGCGTGCAAAGCCGCGCGCACTTGCTCGAGTCGGTGTGGGGCGCGGCGCCCGACATTCAGACGCGCACCGTCGACATGCATGTGCAGCGGCTTCGCACCAAGCTCGGGCCGGGCGGTGATCTCATCGAGACGGTCCGCGGATTTGGATACCGCGTCAAGAGCGCCCAACCGCGATCGCCGTGAGACTCGCCACACGGCTCCTGCTTGGCGCGCTCGTCCTGATCGTCGTGCTCGTCGTCTCGGTGGTGGCGATTGCCGGGAGCCGGTTGTCGGATCACTTACTCGAAACCATGCAGCGTGAGCTGGAACGCGACGCGCGACTGGTCGGCTTGAGCTGGAGGCCAGGCGTCGACGCCGACTCGCTCGCCGATGCCGCCGGCGCCGCGACCGGCCGACGCGTGACGATCATCGACTCGACCGGCGTCGTCATCGGCGACTCCGAGTTCGACGGCGAGGACTTGCATCACCTGCAGAATCATTCGACACGTCCCGAGGTGATTGCGGCGAAGCGAACCGGCGTCGGAAGCTCGATGCGATCGAGCGTGTCCGCCGGCGACAACGAGGTGTACGTTGCCGTCCGGCAAGCCCGCGGAGTCATCCGCGTTTCGGTCAGCACCGCACGCTTCGACGAGATCGTCGCCGGCGCACGCCGCGACGTACTCATCGCCGGACTGATTGCCCTCGTCGGAGCGCTGGCGATCGGGTTTGCGTTCTCGCGCAGCGTGTCCCGGCCGATCACGGAGCTCCGCGACGTCGCGTGGGCGATCGCCGGCGGCGAGCTCGATCGGCGTCCCGCCCTGTCGGGGTCGGGCGAGGTGGGTGATCTCTCCCGCGCGGTTCAGCGAATGACGGAGCAGCTCGCGTCGCGCCTGAGCGCGCTCGAGTCGGACGACGAGTTGCTCACCGCCGTCATCGATTCCCTCGACGAGGGAATCGTCGCCGTCAATGCGCTGGGCGAAGTGGTCCGCTTGAACGAGGCCGCGCGCCGCCTGCTCGCGCTCACGGCGCAGCCGCCCTTTTCGCTCGATCTGCTGCCGCAGGATCGCCCGGTGCGCGAAGCCGTGCGCGCCACGATGCGCGGCATCGCCACGGAATCCGCGGAACTGACATACGGCGAACGAACGTTGCTGCTCACCACGCGCCCGCTACCGCACGGCGGTGCGGTCCTCGCCGTCATGGACCTCACCACGCAGCGCCGCCTGGAAACGATCCGCCGCGATTTCGTCGCCAACGTCTCGCACGAGCTGAAGACGCCGCTGACGGTCATCGGCGGCTTCGCGGATACGCTGGGCGGTCACGACCTGGACGCGGCGGACCGGCAGCGATTCCTCGACACGATCACGTCGAATACGCGCCGCATGCAGCGGATCGTCGACGACTTGCTGGATCTGTCGCGCTACGAATCCGGCAGCTGGCGACCGAGCGTTCAGTCCAACGACGTCTCCGGCATCGTGACGGACGTCTTCACCGGCGTGCAGCGGGCGGCCGATCCCAAGGGTCTGGCACTGCAGTTCGACGCACCGGAAGATGCGCGGCGCATCGATGCAGACCCGACGGCCCTGCGGCAGGTGTTGGCGAACCTCGTCGAGAACGCGGTGCGCCACACGGCGCGCGGCGGCGTCACGGTTCGCACGCGGCGCACCGATCGCGGGGTGGCGCTGGCCGTGATCGACACCGGGAGCGGCATTGCGCCCGAGCATCTCGGCCGGATCTTCGAACGCTTCTATCGCGTCGATGCCGGCCGGTCGCGCCAGGAGGGCGGCACGGGGCTCGGCCTGGCGATCGTCAAGCATCTGGTCGAGGCGCACGGCGGAACGGTGCGGGCGGAGAGCGTGCTCGGAGTGGGCACGACGATCACCGCGGAGTTTCCCCGATCGGGCGTTGACGAACGGATGTCGGAGATCAGCGCGTAGCGTACGATGCTCATCGTCGGTCGATCGCGTGCTGGTCCTCCACATGATGCTTGATCTGCTTCCCTTCGGCGAGGAACACCGCGTCCTCGCCGATGTTGGTTGCCAGATCGGCGACGCGCTCCAGGTTCCGGCTCACGAGGAACAGCTCGATGGACGGGGTGATGGTGCGCGCGTCCTCCATCATGTGCGTCACGAGGATGCGAAACAGCGAATTGTGCATCGCGTCGACTTCGTCGTCGGCGAGGCACACGTTGCGGCCGAGCGCACCGTCGGCGCGAACGAAGGCCGTGAGGCTGTCGCGCAGCATCTGGCGGGCGCGGCGCGCCATCTCGGCGATCTCGGGGTCGGGCGTGATCACCGTGCTCATTGCCGCGAGGCGCGATGCGGACTGCGCGATGTTGACGGCGTGATCGCCGACGCGCTCGATGTCGTTCGAGACCTTGATCGCGGCGACGATGAACCGGAGATCGCGCGCCATCGGCTGCTGGAGGGCGAGCAGCGCGATGGCCTTGTCCTCGATCTCGAGCTCCAGCGCGTCGATGTCGCGATCGCCGGTCACGACGGCCTCCGCCATGCTCGCGTCGCGGCTCAACAGCGCATCGACCGACACGTCGAGCAACGAGGTGGCCAGGTCGGACATGTCGAGCAATCGCTGCTTGAGATGCGCGAGCTGATCGTGAAAGTGGCGGAAGCCGAGCGACGCCGCCGTCTCGGGTGGTGGGTTCATCCGAATCTCCCGGTGATGTAGGCTTCGGTCCGCTCGTTGGCCGGCGTCGTGAACATGCGATCCGTCGGGCCGACTTCAACGAGGCGGCCGAGATAGAAGAATGCCGTGACGTCGGAGACTCGCGCCGCCTGCTGCAGATTGTGGGTGACGATCACGATGGTGAGATCGCGCTTCAACTCGTACAACAACTCCTCGACGCGCTGCGTCGCGATCGGATCGAGCGCGCTCGCCGGCTCGTCCAGCAACAGCACTTCGGGCTCGTTGGCGAGCGCCCGCGCGATACACAGTCGTTGCTGCTGTCCGCCGGACAACCCGAGCGCGCTCTCGTTCAACCGGTCCTTCACCTCGTCCCACAACGCCGCCCGGCGGAGCGCCGATTCGACGATGCCATCGAGGTCGTTGCGCGATCGAACGCCGTTGATCTTGGGTCCGTAGGCCACGTTGGCGTAGATCGACTTGGGAAACGGATTCCACCGCTGGAACACCATGCCGACACGCCGGCGCAGCGTCACCGAGTCCATCTCGCGACTGTAGACATCCGTGTCATCCAGGCGGATCGAGCCGGCGTGGCGCACGCCCAGAATCAATGCGTTGAGCCGATTGATCGATCGCAGGAAGGTGGATTTGCCGCAGCCCGACGGCCCGATGAGGGCCGTGGCCGTTCGCGGAGCCATCTCGAGCGTGATGTCGAACAGCGCCTGCTTCTCCCCATACCAGAACGAGAACTGCTCGGCACGCACGGCACCACGAGCGTCGATGGCCGCGTGGGATTCCATTCGCGTCGCGGACGCGGTCATCCGAACCGTCCAGTGATGTACGCTTCGGTGCGCGGATCGCTCGGCGTCGTGAACATCGCATTCGTCGAGCCGTACTCGATGAGCTCACCGGCGAGCATGAACGCCGTCCGGTCGGAGATGCGACCCGCCTGCTGCATGTTGTGGGTCACGATGATGATCGTCACCTGATCGCGCAGCTCGTACACCAGCTCCTCGACGCGCTGGGTGCTGAGCGGATCGAGCGATGCGGTCGGCTCGTCGAGCAGGAGGACGGACGGCGACGTGGCCAGCGCGCGCGCGATGCACAGCCGCTGCTGTTGTCCGCCGGAGAGTGCGACGGCACTCTCATGAAGCCGATCCTTGACCTCGTCCCAGAGGCCGGCCCGACGGAGCGCGTGTTCGACGAACGCCTCGCGGTCGACGCGCGACGGGCGCTCATTGCGCGGCATGACCTTGAAGCCGGCGGCCACGTTGTCGCGAATCGACATCGTCGGAAATGGCGTCGGCCGCTGAAAGACCATGCCGATGTGGCGACGCACGCTGATCGCGCTCACGCCGCGGCCGTAGATGTCGCTGCCCTCGAAGCGCACCTCCCCTTCCACGCGCGCACCGGGCACGGTCTCGTGCATCCGGTTGAGGCAGCGCAGGAGCGTCGACTTGCCGCAACCCGACGGCCCGATGATCGCCGTCACCTCGCCGGCGCGCAGCTGAAACGACACGTCGCGAACGACGCGGTTCGCACCGAAGTACGCGTCCACCGACTCCGCCGCCAAACAGGGCAGCGAAGCCAGGCGAGCGTCGGTGGACGTCAGGACGTCGATCGGAATCTCGCGCTCGCCCGCGTCAGTCGCCCCCGACACCGAACCGCCGGCGTGTGACGAATCGTGCCGCGAGGCTGATGACGAGGACGAGACCGAGGAGGACGAGGGCGCCGGCCCACGCTTGTGCGTGCCAGTCGTCGAACGGTGAGATTGCATATATGTAGATTTGCATGGGAAGCGCGGCGATCGGCTTGAATGGCGAGAGCGACCAGAACGAGTTGCCGAACGCGGTGAACAGCAGCGGCGCGGTCTCGCCGGCGATGCGGGCGATGGCCACCAGCGCCCCGGTGACGATTCCCGGCATCGCGGTGCGCAGGACGACGGTCAGCGACGTGCGCCAGCGCGTGTAGCCGAGGGCCAGCGCGGCTTCGCGCATCGAGACCGGCACGAGCCGAATCATCTCCTCCGTCGTCCGCGTCACGAGTGGAATCATCATCGCGGTGAGCGCGACACCGCCGGACAGCGCGGAGAAATGCCGGAACGGCCGCACGAGAAGCTGCCAGGCGAAGATGCCGAGGACGATCGACGGCAATCCATTCAGCACGTCGGACAGGAACCGGATCGCCACGGCGACCTTGCCGCCTCGCTGCTCGGCCAGGAACAGCCCCGATCCGATCCCGATCGGCAGCCCGATGACCGACGCAGTGAGGACGATGATCACCGTTCCCGCGATCGCGTTCGCCATGCCGCCACCCGGCTCGCCGGACGGCACCGGATTCCTGATGAAGAAGCTCAGGGTCACTGACGACGCGCCGGCCCTGAGCAGATAGACGAGAATGAGAATCAACGGCACGATCGCCAGCAGCGCCGCGGCGTACGTGAGCGCTACCATGATGCGGCTCACCGTTCGACGACGCCGTAGAACGCGCTCGGAGCTCCGCGCCAGCAGCTCGCGGTAATGCTCGGAGGCCGATCCGCGCCGCGACGGAAGCGTGGCAACGCCAGCCTTCATGCGGTCTTCACCCCGCCGGTGCGCCACACCAGCCACCGCGCGATCGCGTTGACGACGATCGTCACGATGAACAGTCCGGCGCCGACGGCCATCAGCGACGCGATGTGCAGATCGCTCGTCGCCTCGGTGAACTCGTTGGCGATCACCGACGCCATCGTGTAGCCGGGCGCGAAGAGCGAGGCAGAGATCTCGTGCCGATTGCCGATCACCATCGTGACGGCCATCGTCTCGCCGAGCGCGCGGCCGAGTCCGAGAACGACGCCGCCGAGGATTCCGGAGCGCGCGTTTGGCAGGACCGCGGCCCAGATCATCTCCCAGCGCGTGGCGCCGAGCGCCAGGGCCGCTTCGCGCTGCGACCTGGGCACCGCCATCAACACCTCGCGCGTGACCGCGGCGATGTACGGCAGAATCATGATCGCGAGAATGCATCCCGCCGCCAGCATGCTCGGCCCGTACGCCGGCCCCGAGAACAACGGGAAATTCTCGAGGTGCAACGTGTTCTTGATGAACGGCATCACCGTCGAGCGCAGGATCGGCACGAGCACGAGAATGCCCCACAGCCCGTACACCACGCTGGGAATCGCCGCGAGGAGGTCGACGAAGAACGCGACCGGCTGTCGCAGCGGACGCGGCGCAAACTCCGACAGGAAGATCGCCACGCCGACGGCGAGCGGCGTCGCGATGATGAGCGCCAGCAGCGACGATACCAATGTTCCAAACACAGCGGGTGCCGCACCGAAGTTGCCGGCGACCGGATCCCAATCGCTCGTCGTGAAGAAGCCGACGCCGAACTTCGCGAGGGCAGGCCAGCCTGCGGCAAACACTTCCCACGCGATCAGACAGAGCAGGATCGGTACGACCATCGCAAAGCCGGCAGTCGTCCATCGGTACACGCGATCGCCGGCCGACGAACCTTCGATGCGGCGACTCGAGACCGGGGTTTCCGAAACCGGCGTTCGCGACGCGGCTGCGCTGTCGGTCATCGCGCGGCCGCAGGGCGCCGCGGAACGATCGAATCGAGACGCGCGGTCAATCGGCTGACGAGAGACTTCGGCAATGGCGCGTAGTCCAGCGACTCGGCGTCCTTCTGTCCGTCGGTGTACGCCCACCGGACGAAATCGACCAGCTCGCGCGCCTTGATCGTATCCGGCTCGTTCTTGTACAGCAGCAGCCAGGTGAACGACGCGATCGGATACGTTTGCGCGCCCGGCGAGTTCACGATCGACACACGGTAATCGGTATTGGCCGGCAGCTTCGCGACGGCTCCCTCCGCTGCCGCGGTCGCGGTTGACGCCGCCGGCGCGACGAACTGTCCCGCCGAATTCTGGATGAGCGCCGTGGCGAGCCCGTTCTGCTTGACGTACGCCAGCTCGACGTAGCCCACCGCACCCGGCGTCTGCTTGATCTGGGCGGTGACTCCGTCGTTGCCTTTCGCGCCGAGGCCGGTCGGCCACGACAGCTCCTTTCCTCGCCCGGGCGACGCCTTCCACCTCGGACTGACCGCCGCGAGATAGTCGCTGAACACGTACGTCGTGCCGCTCGCCTCCGAGCGGTGCACGACGAGAATGTCGGCGTTCGGCAGCGTCACGCCCGGGTTCAGCGCCACGAGCCGGGAGTCGTTCCACTTCGTGATGCGGCCGGCGAAGATGTCCGCCACCGTGGCGCCGCTGAGTCGAATCGGCTGCGCGAGTCCGGCGAGATTGTACGCCACCGCGACGACGCCGACCACCGTTGGAAAGTGCATGATCGGACCGCCCTTCGCGCCCGCCATCTCCGCGTCGGTCATCGGAGCGTCCGACGCGCCGAAATCGACCGTCTGCTCCGACAGCTGCTTGATGCCGCCGCCCGAACCGATCGGCTGATAGTTGATCCTGATGCCCGTCTTCGCCGCGTATTCATGGAACCAGCGGTCGTAGATCGGAAACGGAAACGTTGCGCCGGCACCCGTGAGCGCGGATCCGCCGCTCGCCGTGCGGGTTCCGCCGCCGGTGGTGTCCGATCCGGATCGTGCGGTCTTCGACGTACAGCTCGCCGCGGCGGCGGCGGCAAACGCGATCGCCAGGTGCCAGAGTTTCACGGCCGACTCCAGGTGTGTGGGGAACATGAGGTCCTGCCGAATGCTCGCCACACTGTGCAACCGTCCCGGTACCGTCATGTAACGGACTCGTAACAACGGCCGTGCGGCGCCGGTTGCGTGCGCGAGCCCGCTGGTGACACAACCGTTACCGCAGAGGCGCCGGGCCTTTACGCGCCCGAGCGACTTTCATGGCACCAATCACTCCCTCTCTCCAGGAGCCAGACGTGTCATCAGGGTTTTCGAAAGCGGTCGTCCTCGCGCTGTGCAGCGCCGTGCTGCTGGTTGCCCCGTCGGCCGGCCGCGCCCAGCAGCCCGCCACGGCCGTGAAGATGCCGGCGTTCGACTTTTCGGGCGTGATCTACGGCAACTACCAGTACTTCACCGATTCCGCACGGCGCGCCGCCGCGGGCGGCACGCACCCGAACAAGTTCGACATCGAGCGTGTGTATCTGAATTTCCGAATGCCCGTCGGGGACAATGCCGCGATCCGTGTGACGACGGACGTATTCAACAACACGAATGGCGCAACGAACGGGTATTACCAGGGCTGGGCCATTCGGCTCAAGTACGCGATGCTCGAATACACCTTCGCGCAGAACGCGCTCGGCGACGGCTCGAACGTGCATCTCCGCGTCGGCATGATGCCCAACTCGATCGTCGACTACGAGGAGGGATTCTGGCCGCGCTGGATCGGCAACACGATCACCGATCGGCTGTCCTACTTCTCGTCGTCGGACGCCGGCGTCGGCGGCATCGTGACGCTGCCGCACAAGCTCGGGGAGATCTACGGCCAGGTCGTCAACGGCTCGGGGTACACGTCCGCCGAAACCAACGGATTCAAGGACTTCACGTTTCGCGCGGCGTTGACGCCGTTCGGTGCACATCCGGGATTGTTCCAGACGTTCGCGATCACACCATGGGTGTACGCCGGCCAAAACGCCTCGAAGTTTGCCGCCGGCGGCGCCGGCCAGGTCGGCCCGGTCACCGACGGCTTGCCGCGCAATCGGTATGGCGTGTTCGTCGGCCTGCGGGACCGCCGGCTCACCGCCGGCTTCGATTACAATCAGCGCAACGACGCGACCGAGCTCGGGGCGAATACGCTCGCGGCCCCGCGAGTGGAGTTCGATTCGACCGGGCGCGCGCTCGGATTCTTCGCCGTCATTCGTCCGGCCGAATGGGCGAATGCAGCGAAGCACTCGCGGTGGGGGCTGATCGGCCGGCTCGATCACTTCACGCCGAACCGCGATCCGTCGGACGCGGCATACGCCGGGACGACGCCGGCCTACAACTACACCGTCCTCGGCGCGTTCGTCGAGCCGACGCCGCGGACGTCGTTCTCGCTCGACTGGCAGCAGCAGACGCCGACCGGATTTCCCGATCCGTTCCCGGCCGCGTTACGGGTGACGCCGAAGCAGTCGACGATCTTCGTCCATTGGCAGGCGAGCTTCTGACGTCGCCATGCGGACGCGGTCCACGGTACGCAAGCGTGACCGCGTCCTGCATTGGGCGTGACATGCGCAGCCGATCTTCCGGCATGACCAATCGGAGTGATCACATGGACCGCTGTCACGTGCATCTCGAATCGCATCGCTGTAGTTCCACGTTCTACGTCGTCGGCGCCCTCGCGGCCGGGGCGGTCGTGCGGGTGCGGACGATGCTGCTCGACCTTCCATCGTCGACGCGCGTGCTTCGTGTGGATCTGAGCTCGGTGCACTGGATCGATTCGGCGGCGTTCATCGAGCTGGCGCGTTCGCTCAACGGATGGCGCGGCGAATCCTATGGCCGCGTCGTGCTCAAGTTTCCGGAGCGCGGCTCCCGGCGGAATTGGGACAACCGGAGCGCCGCGAGCAGCTAATCCCGTCGATGGACCGCGGATGATCGATGATATACAGTTCCCTGGTGCCCAACGACGTCGTTCTCGTCATCGACGACGAACCGCAGATCCGCCGCGTCGTGCGCAACGCCCTCGGGGAGAGCATTGCGAGAGTCATCGAAGCGTCGAGCGGCCGCGCCGGCATCGACGTGGCCGCGTCCGAGCGTCCGGCGCTGGTCATTCTCGACCTGGGGCTGCCGGACATGGATGGCGCACAGGTCTGTCGCGCGCTGCGTTCCTGGTCCGCGATGCCGATCATCGTGCTCTCGGCGCGCGGTTCGGTGCAGGAGAAGGCGGCGCTGCTCGACGCGGGCGCCGACGACTATATGGCGAAACCGTTCAGCACGATCGAGCTGCAGGCGCGCGTGCGCGCCCAGCTGCGGCGAGCGCATCTCGTGCCGGCCAGCCCGACACACGTCCTCGAAGCGGACGGCGCGACGATCGACCTCGCCAAGCCCTCTGTCAAGCGTGACGGCGTCGCGGTGCATCTCACGAAAACCGAGTGGGATCTGCTGCGCGCGTTGATCCAGCACGCCGGCCGCACGCTGACGCACCGCCAGATCTTTGCCGCGGTGTGGGGAAATGCTTACGGCGACGCGCAGCAGCTGCTTCGCGTCCACATCCGCAGCATCCGCCGCAAGATCGAGCGCGATCCGGTCCGACCACGGTTGATCGTCACCGAGCCCGGTGTCGGCTACCGATTCGAGAACGAACCATGACGGTTCGGCACCCCGTGCTGAAGGGACGGGCGGCGCTTCACAGGGGATGGACGTGGATCCTCTGGCTCCTGCTCCTCGCGCTGTGCACCGTCGGAATGGTGAGCGTTCGCGAGCGCCTCAACGCGGTGCACGTCACGCTCGTGTACTTGCTGCTCGTGCAGGTGGCGAGCGCGCGCGTCGGGCGTCCGATGGGAATCACCCTGGCGGTGCTTTCGTTTCTCGCGTTCAACTGGTTCTTTCTGCCCCCGTACGGAACGTTGCGCATCGCGAATCCGCTCGACTGGTTCGTGCTCGCCGGCTTTCTCGCCACGAGCGTCGTGGCCGCCGAGCTGCTGTATCGCGCGCGCGAGCTGGGCGCCGAACGCGCACGCCGCGCGGTGGTCGCCGAGCGCGCCCAATCGCTCGAAGCGTCGCACCGCGTGAAGGACGAGCGCCTCGCCGCGGTGTCGCACGACTTGCGCACGCCGCTCACGACGATCAAGGGACTCGCCCACGAGATCGCGGCAAGCGGCGACGAGCGCGCCGACGTGATCGAGGAGGAAGCGGACCGGCTCAACACCTTCGTTGGCAAGCTGCTCGATCTGTCGCGCGTGACGATCGGCGCGGCGGCCATGGACGTGCAACCAAACGAGGCCGAGGACCTGCTCGGCGCGGCAGCGCAGCAGGTGCAGGGCCGGGTGCAGGGACGGCGGCTGACGATCCACGTCGATTCGTCGGATGCGCTGTTGTTCGGCCGATTCGATTTTGTGCAATCGCTGCGCGTTCTGGTGAACCTGATCGACAACGCCGTGAAGTACTCGCCGGACGGCGCGGCGATAGAGCTCGGCGCGCGGCGCGAGGGTGTCGAGCTGCTGTTCTGGGTCGCGGATCGCGGCCCGGGCATTCCTCCGGCCGATCGCGAGCGGATATTCGAGCCGTTCAACCGCCAACCCGGCACGTCGCGCGACGGCGCGGGGCTGGGGCTTTCCATCGCGCGCGGGATCGCCGAGGCGCAAGGCGGTGCCGTGCGCTACGCGCCGCGCGACGGCGGAGGCAGCGTCTTCACCCTGTCGGTGCCGGCGGTCGATCTGCGCTGACCGCGGATTCATGAAAGCTTCACGGCGATGGCGGCGGTTTTCATGCCTTGCACACGGTTGCACGACTAGCCTGCACAATCGCGGTTCGATTGCCGCCGGGCACTGCCGCCACGGTGAGCCCGCGCGTGTGCATGACGCTGACATGTTACGTGCGCCGTCTCGACGCACCGGATCCGGAGGATAGCGGCCCGATTTCCAAGTTCGGGTTTGATCTGGTGTTGTCGTCATCGCTCGCCCCGGGGGATCTCGTGTTGTGCTGCGCCGGCGAACTGGTGCCGGCAGACGGCTCGATCGTGGAAGGAGTCATGTGCTTCGAGCATGCACCCGGGGCCAGCCCGATCCTGGCGGCGCGTTCGTCGCGGCGGGTGCTCGCGGGAACGCGGCTTCGCTCCGGATATCTCATTCTGCGGGTCGATCGATCCTGGACGGTTTGCCCGCCCGCGAGTCGGGTCGGCCCACGAAATCTTCACGGAATGTTTATGCGGCTCGTGCTCTATTTCGATCGGAGCACACGAGCCCATGATCTCATATAAGTATCTCAAGCGCGTCCTGTTCGGCCGCCCGCTGGCGTCGGATCGGCTCGAGCACGAGCGCCTGAGCAAGACGACGGCGTTGGCGGTGCTATCGTCCGACGCTATCTCGTCGGTGGCCTACGCCACCGATCAGATCCTGCTCGTGCTGGCGGTGCTCGGCAGCGCGGCGCTGTCGTACGTCGTCCCGATCTCGGCCGTCATCGCCGGACTGCTCGTGCTCGTCGCGCTCTCGTACCGGCAGACGATCTTCGCCTATCCAAAGGGCGGCGGATCGTACACGGTGGCCAAGGATAATCTCGGCCAGATGCCGGGCCTGGTCGCCGCGGCGTCGCTGTTGACCGATTACATCCTCACCGTCTCGGTCTCGATCTCCGGCGGCGTGGCGCAGATCGCGTCGGCCTATCCGTCGCTCAAGGCGCATACGGTACTGATCTGCGTCGTGCTCGTGTTCGTGTTGATGTCGGTGAACTTGCGCGGCGTGCGGGAATCGGGCGCGGCGTTCAGCGCCCCGACGTACGTGTTCATCGTGATGATGCTCGCGTTGATTGCGACTGGCGTCGTTCGGGCGATCACCGGACCGGCGGCGGCTGGCGCGCAGATCGCGCCATCCATCGTCGCGACGAGCGGCGCCGGACTCTCGGCGCCGGCGGGATTCGCGCTGGCATTTCTCATCCTGCGCGGCTTCGCCGAGGGCTGCGTGGCGATGACCGGCACCGAAGCGATCTCGAACGGCGTGGGCGCCTTCAAGGCGCCCGCATCTCGAAACGCCGCGGCGACGCTCGGCTGGATGGCGGCGATCCTCGGCGTCTTCTTCCTCGGCACGAGCTTTCTGGCTCGGCACTTCGCGATCATGCCGACGGCCGCGGAAACGGTGACGTCGCAGCTCGGCCACCGCATCTTCGGCGGCGGCGCGCTGTACTACGCGCTCCAGTACTCGACTTTCGCGCTACTCGTGCTCGCGGCGAATACGGCGTTCGCCGATTTCCCGCGACTGTCCAGCATTCTGGCCGGCGATCGCTACATGCCGCGACAGTTCGCGGCCCGCGGCGACCGGCTCGCGTTCTCCAACGGGATCATTGCCCTGGCCGTGCTGGCGATGGTGCTCGTGTGGCTGTTCCACGGCGATACGAGCGCGCTCATCCCATTGTACGCGATCGGTGTGTTCGTGTGCTTCACGTTGTCGCAAGCCGGAATGGTCGTGCACTGGCGTCGCACCCGCGAGCCAGGTTGGCGGCGTCGAGCGATGTTGAACGGCGCCGGCGCTGTTGCAACGGCATGCGTGGCCATCGTGCAGATCGTGACGAAGTTCACGGCGGGCGCGTGGATCGTGGTGCTGATCATTCCGCTGATCATTCTGCTGCTCGGGCGAATTCATCGGCACTACACACAATTCGAGCGCGAGATCGCGTTCACCGGGCAGTCGCCGCTCATGTTCCTGCATCATACGGTGATCGTGCCGGTGAACGGCATCAGCAAGCCGACGGCGGGCGCGCTGGTGTACGCGACGACGATCTCAGAAGATGTGCGAGCGGTGCACGTCGAGGTCGAGCCGGGTGCGGGCCGCGAGTTGCTGCCGCGCTGGGGTGCATGGGACATCGGCGTCGAGCTGGTCGTGCTTCGTTCGCCCTATCGCTCCATTCTTCGCCCACTCGTTGAATACGTCGATCACCTTACCGAGGGTGGAGACGCCGACCTCGTCACCATCGTCGTGCCGGAAATCGTGCCCCGGAACTGGTGGGGCCACCTGCTCCATAACAAGACATCGCTGTTCATCCGAACGGCGTTCCTGTTTCGCGCGAATGTCGTCGTGACCGCGGTGCCGTACCGCATCGGCCGCTCGGTGCGCCTGGTCGATCGGGTGGCGCACGACGAGATGCTCGAGGAATCGACGTCGGCAAGACCTAGCGTCCGATCTGCTGTTCGATCCGGCACCGCAAGCGTAGAGTCTGGCCGTTAGTGCCAATTCGACCAATCGGATTTCACATCCCCCCGCCACTCGACGTTTGCCGCGCCTTTCGCGCCAGCACGGAATCAAAGAACGCCACCGCTTCCCCGGCCCACACGTGATCCCCGGCGTCGCCGCCGAAGCAATGGCCAGCCTCGCGCCTGCTCAGCGTGTCCGGCCACACCTTGCCGCGATACTCCTTGTGCAATCGCGCGAACTCGGCGCCCAGATCGCGCGCCGGACCGAG
>JAICKA010000249.1 GCA_025928185.1 Gemmatimonadaceae bacterium | reverse complement strand
GCCGTCGAGGCGCGATTGCAGGTAGAGCTTGAGCGGGAACGACTCGTGGCCGCCGGCGAGAAAGTCCGTCTGGTTGATCGTCTCCCAGGTCCAGCCGGTGTTGCGCGAATCGAGCACGCTGTTGCCGCCGAAGTCGAGCGAGCCGATACGGTCAGCGCCGCTGGCGAGCTGCGAGGCGACGAATACGTCGCCGGCGGGCAAGTCGAGGTACGGGCTGCCACGCGTGGTCGACATGCTGATCGAGGACGTCGTTTCGTTGACGTAGTCGCCCTCGCGGCCGAAGTAGCGCGTGTACAGCCCCTGCGCGCCGAGGAGTCCCGTGGTGCGCTTCCCGGCAAAGCCTGGCACGACCGGCGGCGCGAGCGTGAAGCCATCGGTTTCGGCGTACTTGCCGAACGTCGTGAGCGCGACCGTCGAGCCGGGCACGCCGGCGCGCACGACGTGCGGCGCGCGGTCGATGCGATCGAGGAACGACACGGTCGTCGTCGTGCGCGCAGTGGGAGTGCTGCCGCCGGCGAGCGGAACGCCGAGCGCGCCGAGCGTCTGCACGAGGTGGGCGGCGGAGTCGGCGGCGACGCCGTACGTCGCCAGCGCCGCGGGATCGAGACGACCGAGCGAGGCGACGCTCGCCGTCTGGCGGGCGACGCGAATGCCAAAATTATAATAGAGCCGGTCGAGGAGGAACGGCCCGGTGCCGCCTTCGTCGACGGCGACGTTGGTGAACTTCTGGCCCAGGTGTGCGGCGACGGGATCGGTTGCCTGGAGTGCCGGCGCGTCGACGGTCGCGAATGCATGCCGATGGGAGAGATTGCCGCCGGAGCCGATCGTCGTGGAGACCTGGACGCCGCTGAAGCCGCCGACGGTCGGATCCCACGGCGAGGTGCGAAAGCGCGTCGTCGTCGAGGCGCCACGCGGCAGATCATTGCCGCCGAACGCGAGGCCGTTGAGCGTATTCGAATTGGCGTCGGGACTCGTGCCGAGCGCCGAGACGCCGGCGGGCGTGACGGAGAGGCCTGGAATGAGCGAGGCCATCGCATCGAAGTTGGTCCTGACGTCCGGCGGAAGCGCACCGGGCACGCCGTCGATAGTGCGGTCGGTCGCGTCGGTGCCGACGCCGGCGTCGCCGCCGAGCGACGGCGTGGGGCGCATCTTTTTGGCTTGCACGCGCACTGCCGCCACGCGGGCGACTGCGGCAGCGAGCCGCGCGTCGACGGTAACGCTGTCGCGGTCGAGCATCGTCACGCGCTGGCGAAACGGTTTGCGGCCGAGCGCGCCGATGTTGAGGATGTACTCGCCGCTGCCGCGCGCGATGACGACGCGGTACGCACCCGTGGCATCGCTCGTGGTGCTGAATGTCTCGGCCGAGGGCGCGACGGTGACGATGACGTCGGCGGCGGGAATCGCCGTCCCGCTGTCGGTGGTGACGCGGCCGCGGATGATCTGGGTGCGGGTCTGCGCGGCGGCGATCGCCGGAACAGCCGCGAGCGTCGCGGAGAGGGCGACGCAGAGGCGGAGCGAGCGGAGCATGCGAGTGGGGACTGATACGCGAATGCTCGCCGGCCGTCGGCATCGGCAACCTGGCGGGGTTACGTCATAAGAGACTGCTCAAGGGCTACAGGCGCAACCGGGCGCAGCAGCGCGTGCATCCCTGCCACGATGGGTCGGGGCCGTTGAGCTCATGTCATGATTACCCTGCACGGCGGTTCCATTCGCCGCGGCGACTTGCTCGTGGAGCGTCTCCGGCGCCCAGTCTGCGCCGTTCGGCCATTCGATGGTCTCGGCGCCGAGGCGGACGCGCGCAAATTCGCGCGGATCGCGCAAGGCCGAGAGTACCGGTCCGACGAGTCGGTCCGACAGATCGACGGTGCCCGACGTGCCGTCGCTGAACGACAGCCAGAGCACGTGACCGTGAACGTACCGAACGGCCGTGACGCGAACGAGATCGAATCGAGGGCGCCTGTGTGCTTCCATCGCCTCGGGAAACTGGGACCGCGCCGCGGCGGCCGCAATCCGGCCCGGCCTACGCGAGGTTCGCCACCGCCTCCGCAACCTCCACGGCGTGTGCCTCCGGCGTCACCTTCTCGAATACCTTCGCCACGCGTCCGTCGCGACCGATGATGAACGTCGTGCGCATCACGCCCATGTACTTCCGGCCGTACAGCATCTTCTCGCCCCACACGCCGTATCGCTCGGCGACCTTGTGCTCCTCGTCGACGAGCAGGGGATAGGTCAACTGGAACTTCTCCTTGAACTTGCGGTGCGACTTGGCCGAGTCGGGGCTGATGCCGAGGACGACGGCGTCGAGGCCCTCGAGGCGCGGGAGATGATCGCGGAACGAGCAGACTTCGATGGTGCAGCCGCT
>JAICKA010000152.1 GCA_025928185.1 Gemmatimonadaceae bacterium | reverse complement strand
TGTGAAGCGTCAAGAGGTTGTTTCTGGTCCGGCCCAAGCGGCTGACTGGTGCCAAACCACCAATGCCGAGGTGCGGGCGATGCCAGTTGTAGTGATGCGTCCAGCGATCGAGCATGGCGGTGCGCTCCCGCGAGTGGTGGTACGGGATGCCATATGCCCATTCGCGCAAGGCCGATTGAATGAACCGCTCGGCCTTACCGTTGGTCTGGGGCCGGTAGGGACGTGTGAAGTAGTGGCGCAAGCCGAGCTTGTGGCAAGCCGTAGCGAAGCGCCTGGAATGAAAGGCGGGGCCGTTGTCGGTCAGCAACCCGCGTACCGTGACGCCGAGTCCGGCGAAGTATTTGACCGTGGCGCGCAAGAACGCCTCGGCACAGCTCGAGCGTTCATTGGCCTTCATCTGCGTGAACCCGATCCTGGCGTGGTCATCGACCGCCACGAACAGAAACTCCCATCCGGCACCATTAACAGAGTCCCGGCGATCGCCCGTCACCCGATGGCTCAGACGCTCGATACGACCGAGCTTCTTCGTGTCGATATGAATCAGATCGCCGGGATGCTCGTGTTCGTAACGCACCACCGGCTCACTCGGAGTGAGATCCGACCAACGCGACAGTTGTGCCCGGCGCAGCACCCGGCCCACCGTGCTCTCCGACACCTTCAAGCTGCGTGCGATTCGGGCCTGGGTCAGGAATCGCCGACGCAACTCGACGATGGCCAAAGCCGTGGCGGGCGCAATGGAGCGCGGACTCAACCGCGGTCGCGACGAGGCATCACGCAGACCGGCCGGGCCGTGAGCAAGGTAGCGTCCGACCCACTTGCGCACGGTCGGCACACTAACGCCGTGGGCGGCAGCGGCGGCGGTCAGCATCATCTTGCGATCGACCACGTCCTTAACCATTTCCTGTCGACGGAGGAGCGTGAGTCGGGCATTCTTGTGGATGTTCATTCGGCTGAGTCCCTGAAAGGTGTGGGTTGGGTCGCACCTCCCAGTCTCTCAAACTCAGTCCGAATGAACAGTAACAACGTATTGAAGCTTCACAACTAGCGCCGCGACCTTTCGCGGCGTCAGAAGTCGATGCCGAGCCAGCCGCGCACCTGCTCGTGCAGGTCGCCCTCGAAGTCGGCCTTCGTGCCCGACGCGGTGATGCGCCCGAGGCTCAGCACGTAGATGCGGTCCGACATGCGCACGACGCGGCGCACGTTGTGGTCGACGAGCAATATGCCCATGCCGCTTTTGGCGAAGCGCTCGATCCACGCGAACACTTCCTCGGCGAGGAGCGGCGACAGCCCGATGCTCGGCTCGTCGACGAGGCAAAGCTTCGGCTTTTGCAGCCACGCCTTCGCGAACTCGAGCTGCTTCTGCTGCCCACCCGAAAGATCGCCCGCGGCCGACCGCCGCTTCTCGCGCAGCGCCGGAAAGATCTCGAGCACTTCGGCGTAGCGCGCATCGATCGACGCGCCGAACGTGTGTGCGCGGCCCTGCAGCGGCAACAGCAGGTTCTCCTCGACGCTCAAGTACGGGAAGAGGCTCGACTCCTGCGGAATGCAGCAGATGCCGTGATCGATCAGGCGGTGCGGCGCGATGCCGGCGATCGATTCGCCAAGGAACCGGACGTCGCCGGACTTCGGCGCGAGCAGTCCGCAGATCGTCTTGACGAGCGTCGACTTGCCCGCACCGTTGAGGCCGATGAGCCCGCTGACGTGGCCGCCGTACACCGCGAGCGACACGTCGCGCAAAACGTCGATGTCCTGCGCGTAGCCGGCCGTGACGTTGGCGACCTCGAGGAGTTGCTCAGGCATGCGCGTCGCTTCCGAGATACGCCTCGATGACGGCGCGGTCTTGCAGCACATCGCGCGTGGGCCCGAGCGCGATGAGCCGTCCCGCATTCATGCACGCGGTGCGGTGACAAAGCTCGACGACGATCGGCATGTCGTGGCTCACGACGAGGAACGTGTGACCCGCCGCGTTGCGCCGTCGGATGAAGCCCGCCATCGTCTCGCGCATCACCGGGTGTACCGCGGCGAACGGCTCGTCGAGGAGCGCGATCCGTGGCGGTGCGATGAAGCACATGCCGAACTCGAGGAGCTTGCGCTGCCCTCCCGAAAGCTGTCCCGCGTCGAGATACATCACCGGCGCGAGCGTGAGCTCCTCGAGCAGCGCACGCGCGCGCTCGCCCGCTTCGAACTCGGTGAGCCCGCGCGCGAGGCCCGCGGTCAGCAGGTTGTCGAACGCCGAGATGCGCGAGAACACGCGCGTCGTCTGGAACATGCGAAGCAGTCCGCGGCGCGCAAGCGCGACCGGCGTCGCGTCGGTCACCTCCTCGTCGGCAAAGAAGACGCGGCCGCGGTCGGGCGCGAGAAAGCCCGACAGCATGTTGAGCGCCGTCGTCTTGCCCGAGCCGTTCGGACCGATCAGGCCGAAAATCTCGCCTTCGTCGACGTCGAGCGAGAGATCCTCGACCGCGGCAACGCCGCCGAAGTGCTTGCTGAGTCCCTCCGTGCGCAACAGCTTCATTGCGCGCGCACAGGCACGCGCCGCGCGACACGGATGCGTCGCGTCGCCAGTCCCCAAAGGCCTTCGCGGAAGAAACGCGCGAAGATGATGACGAGCGCCGAGAACACGATCATCTGGACGTTCCCGAAGCTGCGCATCCATTCCGACGCGAGGTAGACGAGCAGCGCGCCGATCAGCGGGCCGGTCAGCGTGCCCATGCCACCGATGACGACCATCGCGATGACGATGCCGGTTTGCAACAGCAGCCCGAGCTCCGGGCTCACGAGCTGGCTGAACGTGCCGTACAGCGCGCCGGCCAGGCCGCAGATCGCGCAGGACAGCGCGAACGACAGCGTCTTGTACCGGACGACGTTGATGCCGCGGCTCTCCGCGCCGGTCTCGTCGTCGCGGATCGCGAGCCAGAACCGTCCGGTCGCGCTGCGCATCAGCACGTAGAGCCCGACGAGCACCGCGAGCACGACGGCGAGGAACAGATAGTAGTAGCCCACCCGGCTTTGCATCAGCGTCGGCACGTTGAGCCCCTGCGCGCCGCGCGTGAAGTCGTACGAGTTGCCGATCACCACGCGCGCGATCTCGGCGAACGACAACGTCGTAAGTGCAAGGTAAGGTCCGCGAAGGCGCAGCACCACGCGGCCGAGCAGCCAGCCGAGAATCGCCGTACCGATGACGCCCGCCGGAATGCCCCACGCGAGCGACAGGTGCCATTGGTAGTCGAAGAGGCCCGGACCGTACGCGCCGAGCATCGCGAACGCCGCCGGCGCGAGCGAGAACTGCCCGGTGAAGCCGGCGAGCAGATTCCATCCCAGCGCGAGCAGCGCGAAATACATGCTCACGATCAGGATGCCGAGCGTATACGGCGACGTCACGACGAGTGGCGCCGCCGCGAGCGCGACGATTACGACGAGCGAGGCGCGAAAGTCGAGCGCGAGGCGCCGGCTCCAAAGATTGCGCTCGCCGTTGCTCGCCACCGTCGCGTTCGCGCGGTTCATAGCTCGCGCCCCCGCTCGCCGAGCAGACCCTGCGGCCGGAAGAGCAGCACGAGGATCAGGATCAGCAGGCCGAACGCGTCGCGATAGTCGTACGACACGTACACCGCGAAAAACGACTCGAGCACCCCCAGCAACAGCGACGCGAGCATCGCGCCCCACACCGAGCCCATGCCGCCGAGCACGACGATCACGTACGACTTGATCGCCGGGAACGCGCCGACGTCGGGCGATGGATTGATCAGCGGCGCCAGCAACGCGCCGGAGAGTGCGGCGAGGACGCCCGAGATCACGAAGATGAGGCTCGTCGTGCGCGTCGCGTCGATGCCGGCGAGCGACGCGCCGAGTCGATTCTGCGCGACCGCCTGGATTTGCCGGCCCCACAGCGAGCGCTTGATGAAGAGCGCCAGACCGACGAGGAGCGCGGCGGACACCGCGGCCGCGATCAGCTTCTGTCCGTTCAGCATCACCGGGCCGAACGCGAAGCGCGAAGATTCGGTCAACGTCGGCCCACGATACGGATACGGCCCGACGACCTTGTCGACGACGTTGATGAGCAGAAGCGACAGCCCGAACGTCACGACCACCGCGTACTCGTCCTTCATGATGCTCCAACTCGCGTAGCCCGCGTACAGCGGACGCATCAGCGTGCGCTCGCCGAGCCAGCCGATCGCGCCGCCGGCGACGGCGGCGAGCGGCAGCGCGAGCCATGGCGACACGCCGAGCTTCAGCGCGGCGAGCACGTACGTGTACGCGCCGATCATGTAGAACTCGCCGTGGGCGAAATTCACGATCTTCAGCACGCCGAAGATCATCGCGAGGCCGACGGCCATCAGCGCGTAGAAGAGCCCGACGATGAGGCCGTTGACGAAAAGGTCGACGGCTAACACGGACTAGGCGCGAGAGCCTTCCATTCGCCACGGCGCGAGCGCCTGCAGCCGCTGCGCGGCGCCGAGCACGCGCCAGTCGAAGCCGCGCGGCGCGACGAGCTGAAGCGAAATCGGTACGCCGTCGCGCGAGCGCGACCACGGCAGCGAGATCGCGGGCAGCCCCGACAGGTTGAACGGCATCGTGAGCTGCGTGATCGCGGTATGCAGCGGGTAAGCGCGACCGTCGATCTCGACGCGTCCCTCGCCCACGCGCGGCGCCGGAATGCGCAGCGTCGGGCACAGCAGCAGGTCGGCATCGTCGAATGCGGCTTCGAGCGTACGCACGAACACGCTGCGCAGTCGTTGCGCCTTCACGTACCACGCGGCCGGCAGGAACATGCCGATCTCGAGCCGAACGCGCACGTCGTCGCCGAGCCGATCGCCGCGCGCGGCGAGATACTCGAAATCCGACGCGGTGGCTTCCGGCGCGATGGTGTTGAACTGGATCGCGGGTGCGAGCTCGACGCCCGCGATCTCGCGGTCGATGCACCGCGCCCCATCGCCCGCGAGCGTCGAAACGGCGCTGTCAATCGCGTCCCGCACGTCGCGATCGAGCGGCTCGTCGAAGAATCCGCGCAGCCGCGCGACCGTGACACCCGCGAGGTCGTCGCGCGACCACGGCGGCACCTCCGCGTCGCCGTGCATCGCCGCGAACAATGCGGCCGCACCTTCCACGTCGCGCGTCATCGGCCCGACGTGATCGAGGCTCGGCGCGAGATCGATCACGCCGGCGCGCGGCAATGCGTCGTAGCTCGGCTTGAACCCCACGATGCCGCAGCACGCGGCGGGAATGCGGATCGATCCCGCGGTATCGGTTCCCAAGGCTGCGGCGACGATGCCTGCGGCGATTGCCGCCGCCGAGCCGCCGCTCGAGCCGCCCGGGATGCGATCGCGCGCGGCCGGGTTGACGACGCGCCCGAAGCGCGGGTTGTCGCTGGTGATGCCGTAGGCGAGCTCGTGCAGGTTGGTGAGACCGATGACGATCGCGCCCGCGCGTCGAAGGCGTGCGACGACTTCCGCGTCGTCGCGCGCGACGTCACCGGCGAGCGCGCGGCTGCCGCCCGTCAAGGGTGCGCCCGCGACGTGCATCAGATCCTTCACCGCGATCGGCACGCCCGCGAGAAACCCCGGCGCGTGACGTGAAACGTCGTTGGCGAGCCACGTGAACGCGTGCAGATCCTCGGCGCGTCGCGCGCGCGCGAGCGCTTCCGGCGCGTCCGCCGCCATCGCGTGCGAGCGTCGCGCGAGGCCGGGTGGCGGTGGCGCCACCTCGGTGGCGTGCCCTGCGTACGGCTGCGCCTGCGGCGTGCGTGTCGCGCGCAACGCGTCGAGCTCGGGGGTGT
>JAICKA010000279.1 GCA_025928185.1 Gemmatimonadaceae bacterium | reverse complement strand
TGTCCGCCGTTCCTCTCCGGCTTTCGCGGCGTCGAGCACGGGCTGCCGAAGCTGCTCGACCTTCTCGACAAGCTCGATGTACGCGCGACGTTCTTCACGACGGGAGAAGTAGCCGAGCGTTATCCGGATTCGATCGCGCAGTTGGTGCGCGGCGGTCACGAGCTCGCCTGCCACGGCATGACGCATCGCGCATTTCCGTCGCTCGATCGCGCCACAGCGACGTGGGAAATCGAGCGGTCGGTCGAGATCCTGCGCGCGTTTGCGCCGGTGACCTCGTTTCGCGCGCCGTATCTCATGTTTCCGTCCGCCTACCTCGACGTGCTCGAGCGGAACGGATTCGTGCTCGACTCGTCGCACGCTGTCTACAAGCTTGCCTACTACCGCGATCGAACGCCGACCCGGCTGCGCCGCATACCTGCGTCCGTCACGTCCTCCGTGCTGCGGCTGCCGCGCCTGGTACGGCGAACGTATCTCGCCGCGCTGTCGAGTCCACTGGTGCTGTTCGTGCACCCGTGGGAGTTCGTCGATCTGCGCCGCGAAAAGCTTCGGCTCGATTGCCGGTTCAGAACCGGCGACGTGGCCCTGGCGTGCGTTGGCGACGTGTTGCGCCGATTGAAGAAGCGTGGAGAGAGATTTGTGATGATGAGAGAGCTGGGCGAGCAGAGACGATAGACGATGGAGAGCGGCCCATCCACCATCGATGCAGCGACTTCCAGCAACCGGTTCGCGTGAAGAACCGGCGCATCTGGCTGCTGCTCGCCTGGGTGATTGCCACCGCGATTCTCGTCGCCGCGGCGCGACGCGTGAACTGGACGCACGCGCTGGCGGTCACCGCCGGAGCAAAGCCGGGCTGGATCGCGCTCGCCGTGCTTGCCAATGCCGCCATTCTCGCCTGGTGGGCTGGTTACTGGAAGCTGTTGCTGCCCCGCACCGACGCCGCGGTGTCGTATCGGCGCATGCTCGAGATCGTATCGACCGCGTCGTCGGTGATGAACACCGTTCCGTTCGGCGCCGGTCACGCCACCGGCCTCGTGCTGCTCGTCAAGCGCGGCGGCGCGTCGCAGAGTGGTGCGTTCTCGGTGCTGGCGCTCGACCAGCTCGGCGAGGGCATCGCCAAGGTTGCCGTGTGTCTGCTTGCCAGCGAGGTGTTGCCGCTGCCCCACTGGATGCACGCCGCGATTCACATCATTACGATCGCCGTCGCGCTCCTGCTCATCGTGATGATCGTGCTGGCGCGGCGCGTGCGCGCGCTCGAGACGATGCGAACCTGGCATCGCGCGGCCGGCGCGCTCGTCTGCGTGCTGCTGATGAAGACGGTCGAAGGGCTGGCGATCGCCGCCGTGCAGCAATCGTTCGGCGTTGCGGTTCCGGCGGCGGGCACCGTTCTCGTTCTGGCGGCCGTCGTACTTGCCACGGCGCTGCCGCTCGCGCCGGGCAACCTCGGTGCCTACGAAGCCGCGGTATTTCTCATCTATAGATATCTCGGCGTACCGCCCGACCGCGCCCTGGCATTGGCGATCGTGCAGCACGTGTGCTTCATGCTGCCGGCCGTCGGCGTGGGATATCTGTTCGTGTCGACTCAGACGCTGGCGCGCAGAGCGATCGCATCGCGATAGATCGCTTCATGCGCGGCGATGACGTCCGCCCAATCGTGCGGTGGCGTCGTGTCGCGATTATGCTGCGCCATCGACTGACGGCGGCATGGATCGCGAATCAGCGTCAGCAC
>JAICKA010000186.1 GCA_025928185.1 Gemmatimonadaceae bacterium | reverse complement strand
TTCATGCTGAGCGCCTGCGAGAGCCTGTCCGAGGTGATGTTCAAGTTCGTGAACGTCGTGATGGCGTACGCACCGATCGGCATTGGCGCCGCGATCGCGGTGACGGTATCGAAGAGCGGGATCGGTGTGCTCCGGAACCTCGGCATTCTCGTCGGCACACTGTACGGCGCGATGATCGTGTTCGTGCTGTGCGTGTTCCTGCCGATCGCGCTCGCGTTCCGCGTGCCGGTGCGGCGCTTCGTGCGCGCGATCGCCGAGCCGTGGTTGATCGCGTTCACAACGGCATCGTCGGAGGCGGCCTTCCCGCTCGCCATGGAACGCATGGAGCTCTTCGGCGTGCCGCGGCGTATCGTAGCGTTCGTGCTGCCGACCGGCTACTCGTTCAATCTCGACGGCAGCACGTTGTATCTCGCGATGGCGTCGGTGTTCGCGGCGCAGGCGGCGGGCATCGACATGCCGATCTCGACGCAGCTCGTGATGATGTTGACGCTGATGCTGACGAGCAAGGGCGTGGCGGCGGTGCCGCGCGCGGCGCTCGTCATCCTGTCCGGCGCGCTGGCTCAGTTCGGGCTGCCGCTGCAGGCCGTCGCGGTGATCCTCGGCGTCGACGCGGTCATGGACATGGGACGCACGTCGCTCAACGTCATCGGCAACTGTCTCGCGACGGCGGTCATGGCGCGATGGGAGGGCGAGTTCGGCACCGAGCAGCCGTCGCCCGCCGTGATCGACAGCGTCAAGGGTGAATCGCTCCGAATGCCGCCAGTACGCACGGCCGATCCGGTCTGACCAGCGATCGGGTCGTCGCGGACGGATCGCGATGATGTTCTCTCAATGAGGATGTACTCATGCCGATCTCGTTCACCGTCAACGGAAAGCCCACCACGGTCGATGTTCCCGCGGACATGCCGCTGCTCTGGGTCCTTCGCGACATTCTCGACCTGAAGGGCACGAAGTTCGGCTGCGGCATCTCGCAGTGCGGCGCGTGCACCGTCCATGTGAACGGCGCCGCCGCGCACTCGTGCATGCGGCAGGTGTCGAGCGTCGCCGGCGCGTCGATCACCACTATCGAAGGTCTGTCGCCGGACGGGACGCATGCACTGCAGCGCGCCTGGGAGGAGCTCGACGTGCCGCAGTGCGGCTACTGTCAGGCAGGCCAGCTCATGGCCGCGTCGGCGCTCCTCGCGTCGAACCCCAATCCGACCGACGCCGACATCGACCGCGCCATGAGCGGGAATCTCTGCCGGTGCGCGACGTATCTCCGGATTCGACAGGCGATTCATCACGCGGCGTCGATGCCCGCGACGCTTCAAGGCACGCAGTCGTCGCCGCGCGAACCGAGCTCCGAGGAGGTCCGGTAATGGACACGACCCGAAACGTCGACCGCCGGTCATTCCTTCGCGTGAGCGCGATTGCCGGCGGCGGCCTGCTGCTCGCCAGCTACATCGATCTGCTCGAGCCGGCCACGGCGCTCGCCGCCGACTCGGCGGCGAACGAATTCGCGCCGAACGCCTACATCCGCATCACGCCGGACGGCATCGTCACGATCATCGCCAAGAATCCGGAAATCGGACAAGGCGTGAAGACGATGTTGCCGATGATCATCGCCGACGAGCTGGACGTCGACTGGAAGAACGTTCGCGTCGAGCAGGCGCCGCTGGATACCGAGCGGTTCAAGGCACAGGGCGCCGGCGGCAGCACGGCGACACCCATCAACTGGACGCCGATGCGCCAGGTCGGCGCCGCGGGGCGCGCGATGCTCGTTGCCGCGGCGGCGCGGACGTGGGGCGTCTCCGACGCGGAGTGCACGACGAAGCCGGGCATGGTCGTGCACACTCGGAGCGGACGTACGCTCGCGTATGGTCAGCTCGTCGACAAGGCGGCTGCCATGACTCCGCCAACCCTCGAGACGGTCGCGCTCAAGGACCCAAAGGACTTCCGTATCATCGGCACGCGCGTACCCGGCGTGGACACGCACGACATCGTCACGGGCAAGCCGCTGTATGGTATCGACATCACGCTGCCCGGCATGCTGTACGCCGTGTACGAGAAGTGCCCGGTGTTCGCCGGCACGGTCGCCAGCGCGAATCTCGATGCGGTCAAGGCGCTGCCTGGCGTCCGACACGCGTTCGTCATCGAGGGCGGCACGCAGCTCAGCGGACTGCTCGGCGGCGTCGCGATCGTCGCGGATACCTGGTGGCTCGCCAATCAGGCACGAAAGCAGCTCGCCGTGACGTGGAATCAGGGCGCGACGGCCTCGCAAAGCAGCGCGGGATTCGCCGCGCGCGCCGCCGAGTTGTCGCACGGTGCTCCGCAGCGCTCGTTGCGCGCGGACGGCGACGTCGACGCGGCACTCACCGGCGCGGCAAAGCACGTTCGCGGCGACTATTTCTATCCATTCGTTTCGCACGCCACGCTCGAGCCGCAAAACTGCACGGCGTGGTATCACGACGGCACGCTCGAGATCTGGGCGCCGACGCAGCAGCCGCAGTCCGGTCGTCGCCTCGTGGCGCAGACCTTGAGCATTCCGGAAACATCCATCACCGTGCATCTCACGCGCAGCGGTGGTGGGTTCGGCCGGCGCCTCAACAACGACTACATGGTCGAGGCGGCGGCGATCGCAAAGCAGGTCGGCGTGCCGGTGAAGCTGCTCTGGGCGCGTGAAGACGATCTGCGGCACGATTTCTATCGGCCGGCCGGTTTTCACTATCTCGAGGGCGGCGTCGACGCGAATGGAAAGCTGATCGCCTGGCGCGACCACTTCGTATCGTTCGGCGATGGCGAGCGCTTTGCGCCGTCAGCGAACATCTCGGCGACGGAGTTTCCCTCGCGATTCGTGCCGAACTTCTCGCTCGGCGTGTCGATGATGCCGCTCGGCGTGCCGACCGGAGCGATGCGCGCGCCGGGCAGCAACGCGATCTCGTTCGTGATGCAGTCGTTCATCGACGAGCTGGCGCATGCGGCGGGACGCGATCCGGTGCAGTTCCGGCTCGATCTCCTCGCGCAGGCGGAGGACGGCGCCGCCATGGACGCCAAGCGCATGCGCGGCGTGTTGCAACTCGTCGCCGAGAAATCCGGCTGGGGCAAACAGCCGCTGCCGCGCGGCACCGGGATGGGCGTCGCCTTCCATTTCAGCCATCGCGGCTACTTCGCCGAAGTCGTGCAGGCGACCGTCGCCAAGTCAGGTGCGGTAAAGGTCGACAAGGTCTGGGTGGCGGGGGACATCGGCAGCCAGATCATCAATCCGCTCAACGCCGAAAACCAGGCGCAAGGTGCGGCGCTCGACGGAATTTCGCAGGCGCTCGGTCAGGAGATCACGATCGAGGACGGCCACACGGCGCAGCAGAATTTCGACATGTATCCGCTGCTGCGTATGCGTCAAGCCGCGCCGGTCGAGGTGTCGTTTCTCACCACGAATTTTCCGCCGACGGGCCTGGGCGAGCCGGCGCTGCCGCCCGTCGTGCCGGCGCTCTGCAACGCGATCTTCGCGGCGACGGGCACGCGAGTCCGATCGCTGCCGTTGTCGAAGCAGGACCTGCGCTGGAGCTGAGCCGCGCGTTCGCGCGCCGCATGACGGACCGCGGCGCGCGAGCGGCTCAACGAAAACGCGGATAGCTGCCGAGGATGCGCAGCATGGGACAGCGCTCGCCCAGCACGAGCAGGGCGGCGGCGATATTGTGCTCTTCGCGATGTCCGGCGAGGTCGGCGAGAAACACGTAGTCCCACGCCTTCTGCCGACTCGGCCGCGACTCGATGCGCGTGAGGCTGATGCCGTGTTCGTCGAGCACCTCGAGCACGCGCCGCAACGCGCCGCGGCTATCGCGCACCGCGAATGCGACCGTCGTCTTGTCGTCGCCGGTGCGCGGCGCGTCTTCCAGCGCAATGAGTGCGAAGCGCGTCGCGTTTTCGGCCAGGTCCTGGATGCCATCGCACAGCACCGGGAGGCCGGACAGTTCGGCGGCCAAACGGCTGCCGATCGCGGCGGCATGTGAATCCTTCAATGCTTCCTGCGCCGCGGCGGCGGTCGACGAGGCGGGTACGAGTTCCGCGGTGGCGAGATGCTCGGCGAGCCAGTCGCGACATTGCGCGAGCGCCTGCGGGTGCGAGTACACGCGCTGTATCTGCGTGAGCTGCGCATTCATCGAGATCAAACAGTGGCTGATCTCGAGCACGAGCTCGCGACGGATGAACAGGCCGCCTTCGATCAGCGCGTCGACGGCGGACGTGACGGAGCCTTCGGTCGAGTTTTCGATCGGGACCACACCGTACGCCGCAGCGCCGCGGCGGATCGCGTCGAACACGCCCTCGATCGT
>JAICKA010000272.1 GCA_025928185.1 Gemmatimonadaceae bacterium | reverse complement strand
CTTCACGCGACCCGCGATAACGGCAAAAGCCTCGCTCCACGAGGCCGGCGTCAGCCGGCCGTTGACGCGCACGTAAGGCTGGTCGAGACGCTGCGTGCGCAGGCCGTCGACCACGTGGCGCGTCTTGTCGGAGATCCATTCCTCGTTCACGTCGTCATTGTTGCGCGGCAGGATGCGCATAACCTCGCGGCCGCGCGTATCGACGCGGATGGCCGAGCCGAGCGCGTCCATGACGTCGATCGACTGCGTCTTCGACAATTCCCACGGCCGCGCCGTGAAGGCATAAGGCTTCGAGGTCAGCGCGCCGACCGGACACAGGTCGACGACGTTGGACTGCAATTCCGACGTCATCGCGTGCTCGAGATACGTCGTGATCTCCATGTCCTCGCCGCGGCCGATCGCGCCGAGCTCAGAGACGCCGGCCACTTCCGTCGTGAATCGGATGCACCGCGTGCAGTGGATGCAGCGGTTCATGATCGTCTTGACCAGCGGGCCGATGTATTTGTCCTCGACCGCGCGTTTGTTTTCGACGTAGCGCGAGGAATCCACGCCATAGGCCATGGCCTGGTCCTGCAAGTCGCATTCGCCGCCCTGATCGCAGATCGGGCAATCGAGCGGATGGTTGATCAGCAGGAACTCCATCACGCCTTCGCGCGCCTTCTTCACCATCGGCGTCTTGGTGTTGACGACCGGCGGCTCACCGTTCGGGCCCGGGCGGCAGTCGCGCACGCCCCAGGCGCAGGACGCGACCGGCTTCGGCGAGCCTTTGAGTTCGACGAGGCACATGCGGCAATTGCCGGCAATCGACAGCCGCTCGTGGAAGCAGAAGCGCGGAATTTCCGCGCCCGCGGCTTCGCACGCCTGGAGCAAAGTGTACTCCGGCGGAACGTCGATCTCGGTACCGTCGACAATCAGTTTGGTCATGCCACTTGCTCGCTCGCGCGCGTCTCGCGCGCCGTCTTGTCCATGTGCGCAGCCGGCAGGCGTTCCCAGCCGAAGGCAAAATCGCTCGGGCCGTTCGCCTTAAGGTGATCGAGGCGCGCGACGCCCTCCTCCAGGGTCGGACGATGCCCCGCCGGCACCCACCACATCACCAGAGTCGGATCGGGTTGCGCGAACCACGTCTCGCGCCTGTCGAAAAAGCGGCTGTGCACGGTCTTGAACACGAAGCGCTCCAGCGCTTCGACATTTTCCCACACGGTCAGGTTCGGCAGGATGGCCGGATCGTCATAGACCCGCATGTGCATGGCGTGACCGCTCTCGCCCTGAAGCCGCCAGACGAAGCCCGGCAGATTGTCGGCGAGCTTGTTGATGCGGTCGACATTGTCGACGAACTCGCGCATGCGCGGATCGTCGAGCGGATACTTGATCCGCCCGATGTTGAACTCCGCGAGATGGCGAGCGTCGGTCATGCCTACTCCGCCGCGACCAAAACGGGTTCGGAATGCGGGTTGGCCGCATACTGGTCGATGCGCTCTTCGATCTCGTGACGGAAATGCGCGATCAGGCCCTGGATCGGCCAGGCGGCCGCGTCGCCGAGCGCGCAGATGGTGTGGCCTTCGACCTGCTTGGTGACTTCGAGCAGCATGTCGATCTCGCGCTTCTGCGCGCGGCCTTCCGCCATACGGGTGAGCACGCGCCACATCCAGCCCGTGCCCTCGCGGCACGGCGTGCACTGGCCGCAGCTCTCGTGCTTGTAGAAATAGGCGAGCCGCGCGACGGCGCGGATCAAATCGGTCGATTTGTCCATGACGATGACGGCCGCCGTGCCAAGGCCCGACTTCAGCTTCATCAGGCTGTCGAAGTCCATCGGCGTGTCG